>JBPOHC010000724.1:0-3643 GCA_052035985.1 Myxococcota bacterium
AGCGCGTGCTTCGCGGCCGTCTCGTTGACGTAGACGTAACGCCACGTCGGATCGAGGATCTGACAACCCTCGATCAGTCCGTCGAGCATCGAGGAGAAGGCCGTTGAGGTCTCTTTCATGGCCGACATGGAGTAGGTGTTTACCTGTATGCCGGATCGTGCTTCCCGGTCTACGGCTCGCCTTCTCCCAACTTTGGCTGTGTGCGACTTCGCATATCCGAATGCACCTCGTGCTCTCCTGATGGCATCCCAGATGGAGATGAGAGGCCCCGACCGCGCGCGCTGGCTGATCGCGTCGGCGGGTGCGCACCTCGCGGTCTTCGGGCTGCTCCTTGCGTTGCCGAAGGAGGCTTCGCAGCGCGCCCTCGTTCAGCAGGTCGTTGCGTCGGAGGTCTCCTTCGAGCGGGCACCGCCTCCCGAGGTCGTGACGGAGCGACGGGAGCTTCCCCCTGCGCCTGTGCCGTCGGCGCTTCCGAGGGTGACTCCGAGGAGCGCGGCGTCCACACGATCAATCGCGCCGCCCCCGCAGCGACCAGCGCCCACGGCGCAGCCCGTTGAGCCTCTCCCCTCGCCCGCGGTGACGCCCGCGCCTCCACCCGTCGAAGCGCCGAGGTTGCGCGCGGCCGACCTGCTGCGCGCGAGTCCATCCGCGATGGGCTTTCCGTTGGATGTGACGCAATCCGGGGCTCCGCCCGAGCGTCGCGCGCTCTTCGAAGGGAGCGCAGGGAGCTCGCTCGACCGTGCCCGTGCCGCTTCGCAGGGCTACGTGCGTGAGGCCCTCGCGGAGTCGACCGTGCGCGAAGCACCGGGCGTTCGCGCGTACCTCTGGAACGTCCGTCGGAGGGTCTCCGAGGTGTGGCGTCCGGGCGTGGTGCGCGTCCCCAACCTCGGTGAGACCTTGCTCTCGGGTCTGCTCGCGCCAGAGCGCGCGATACGCATCCTCGGTGAGCGCGTGGTGCGACGACAGCGGCAGATCCTCGAAGCGCCGAGAGAGCGGCTCGGCGGAGCGGTCGACGCGATCGAAGCCATCGGCGGCGTGGCGGGCAACGGTCCGAGCGCGCGCATGGGCGTTCCCCCCGACACGGGCGAAGAGTCGTGGCGAAGGAACTCCCGCACGACGCGGGTCGAGGTGCAGGTCGATCAGGATCCGAACGGTCGCGTGCTCGACGTACGCATCGTTCGCTCGTCAGGCATGACGGCCTTCGATCGCGCGGCGCTCGCGGCGGTGCGCGAGGGCGTCGACGCGCAAGACCCCATCGCGCTCCCGGGAGGACGCTCCTCGCGATGGAGCTTCACGGTGGTTGCGACGCGGCGACTCTTCGCGCCCACGATCGGCGGGAGCTTCGACGAGAGCCGCGGGTGGTTCCAGGTTCAGCTCCCCGGACAGGTGAGCATTCGATCGCGGGTGCAGATGGAGTCGAGCGCGCCGCTCGGCGACACCCCGAGGACGTGATCGCTCAGCCCGGCACCCAGCACGCGAAGTCTTGCGGGCCGACGGTGTTGTTCGCGTCGCGGCACTCGTGAAGCGTCGAGACGGGCATCTCGCGGCCGTCGTTGATCACCACGAAGACCGTCACGGGCATGAGCCGCTGCGCCATCGGAACATCGTAGGGGACCGACAGCGTCTCGCTCTCACCCGGGAGGAGCCGTCGCGTGGTGACGACGCGGCCGAGGCGCGTGCGCGTCCCCGTGGGTGATCCCGTGAAGAACACCACGGGCACGCCCGCGGTCGCGCCCGCGCGTCCGCGGTTGAGGACGCGTACGCGGAAGGCCATGCGCGCGGGGCACGCGGTGAGGTCTGCGTCGAGGTCGACGGGCACGAGGTCTGGCGCGTCGAAGAGCCCGTCGGGCTGCACGTTCTGACGAAAGTTGTTGAGCCCGCGCACGCTCCAGTTGGCGGTCTCTCTGCGAGGGATGCGTCCATCGTCGTCGACGTTGGTGACGTGGTAGGTGTGCTGATTCCAGATGGCGCGCGTGCGCACCCACTCGCGCGTCGGGTCGCTGTAGACGCGCACGCCCGTGAAGGGGCGCGAGCCGTCGGCGCACATGAGCCTCGCCGATCCGTAGTTGTTGCCCATCACCACGATGTCGGCGCTGTCGTCGCGGTCTACATCAACGACGAGGGGGTACTCCCAGAGCGTCCCCGAGGTGTTGCACTGGCTCCAGAGCACGTTGCCGTCGGTGCCGCGGTACACGCGCAGGAGGAGCTCGTCGTTGTAGACGACCTCGGCGCGTCCATCGCCTTCGAAGTCGAACACGCTCGAGCCCGTGACCCGCGACGAGGTGTCTTGCGAGGCCGTGTGCCAGAGCGCGACGCCGTTGCGGCCGTCGAGCACGAGGTAGTTGTATCCGCCCGCGGTCGCCACGTCGGCGTGCGAGTCGCCGTTGAAGTCCGCGATGGTCGGAGGTCCTCCGCCCGAGGGCCCCGACGGCGTCGGAAACTGGTTGATCTCGATGGGGCCCCAGAGGGTCTCTCCGGTGCTTCCGCGGAGGGCGATCACGGCGTGCGTCGTGGGCTGCACCACGGCCACGTCGGGGTGCCCGTCGCCGTCGAGGTCGGCCACCGCGGGAGAGCCGTTGGGGAGGTCCATCCGTCGCCAGAGCACCGTCCCGTCGACGCGCGTCGCGCTGTTGCCCTGCACGATCTCGAGCGTGCCGTTCTCGTCGAGGTCTGCGAGCGCGACGAAGTCCGTCGCGTCGGTGCCCGTGGTCACGCGCGTCGCAGAGACGAAGCCCGGGAGCACCGTGCCGTCGGGGTGAAAGGCCACGTTTCGAACAGCGATTTCGGCGGTTCCGTCGTTGTCCATGTCGCCGATGGCGGGCGCCGAGAAGCCGCAGGGGACGTCCATCACGCGCCGCAGGAGGCGACCGTCGGCGCGGAGGATCATCGCGTGGCCGGCGACGCGCGTGGCGCTGTTGCTCGGCGAGCAGGTGATGAGTTCGGGACCGGGAGAGGTCGGGTCGATGTCGGCGATGGCGACGGACGACCCCGGCGTGGTGCGGTACTCGGGGGCCTCGACGGGCCAGAGGCGGTGACCGTCGGCGCCCGAGACCGCGCGCAGAATGCCTTCGCTCCAGTAGTTTCCAGCGGCGAAGGTGCTGAACACGACGTCGGGGATGTCGTCGCGGTCGATGCGTCCGTCGCGGTTGTCGTCGTTGAGGTTGGCGACGACGGGCTGCATCATCACCTGGTCGTGCGTGGGGAGCACGTCGGAATCGCTGCTCCACGCCCACTTGAGCGTCGGCGCGAAGGCGCCCGCGGTGGGTCGGTGCTCGCAGACCTCGGTGCTCGTGGGCCGCGGGAGACACCGCGAGAGCGTGGTCTCGCAGTACTGTCCGTCGGGGCAGCGCATGAGGTCCGAGCACATCGCGCCGGGCGTCGCGCACGCGCCGAGGTAGCAGACCTGCGCGGCCGCGCAGCACACGGCCATCGCGCCCGATCCGCACCGGGGACGCGCGCCGCAGTCGAGGGCGCAGGTGCCTCCCTCGCAGCGGCGTCCGGGGCCGCAGCACGCGCCGCCGCAGCGCTCGCTCTCGGCGCAGCAGAAGCCGCCCGCGCAGCTCGTCCCGCCCGCGCAGCAGACGCCGTTGCACGCGAGGCGTCCGTCGGAGCACGACACGCGCCCGTCGGTGGGCGCATCGCG
>JBPOHC010000261.1:0-5959 GCA_052035985.1 Myxococcota bacterium
GTCGCGGGCCACGAGCGCCACGCACGCGAGCGCGCCGAGGAGCATCGCCATCCCCACGGCGGCGCCCCTGCGGTGGGCGCGCGCGAGGGCGGGGTGCGGCTCCTCGGGGTCGAGCTGATCGTGGAGCCAGTGGTTCTCCGCGCGGAGTCGTTCGTTCTCGCGCTGGAGCGCCTCGACGCGAGCGAGCGCGGCGTCACGGTCGTCACGGTAGCTCGGGCTCATACGCGCCGAGGCTACCGCGCGGGGCGCGCCCGTTGGAAGGGCGTCAGCGACCGAGGCCGAGCGCGCGCCCGAAGGAGCCGCTCCGGGGCATCGGACCGGGGATCACCGTCGCGGGGGCGGTGACCGCGGCGCCGCGCCACGCTGCGCTCGACGAGGTGCGGTACACCGTGACCGACGAGAGCGACGCGTCGGTGTTGCTCGCGGCCGCCACCACGGCGTCGCAGTCGCCGTCGTTGTCGATGTCTCCGAGGCCCGCCACGGCCGCGCCGAAGGCCGATCCCGCGGGGCCCGTGGCGAAGGGCACCACGTCGACGCGGAACGTCGGCGTCGGCGCGCCGAGCACGGCGAAGGCCTGGTTCGACGCGGGCGCTCCGACGAGGAGGTCTGCGTAGCCGTCGCTGTCGAGGTCGCCCGCGCAACGGAGCACGTAGCCGAAGCGCCCCAGACCGCCGACCCCCGACGAGACCTGTCCGACGTAGGAGAGCGCGCGCGAGCGTCCGCCCAGAAAGAAGTTCACTCGCGCGCTCGAGGCGTCACCGACGGCCACGTCTTCTAAGCCGTCGCCGTTGACGTCGGCGCCCGCGAGCGTGGCGCCGAAGAAGTAGCCCGGCGAGGTGGCGGCGACGTTGACCGCGACGGGCGCGCTCACGCCCGACGCGCCGCCCCAGAGCACGTAGAAGAGGCCCGTCGATCCGGCCGGCGCGCCGGGGGCCCCGATGAGCACGTCGGCGTAGCGGTCGCCGTCGAAGTCGCCCGCCGCCACGCCCGATCCGAACGCGTGAACCCCGTCAGACATGGGGAATCCCATCGATCGATCGAGGGCGCCCGTCGACGTGGCCTGGCCGTAGAAGACCGCCGCGGCGCGTCCGTCGGCGATGCCCGAGGCGAGGTCTCCGTAGCCGTCGTGGTCGAGGTCGCCGGCGCCGATCACGGGGGCCCCGAAGTTGGCGTACACGGTGCCACCGATGGTGTTCGTGAGCGTCGCGAAGGGCGTCGCGGTGAGGCCCGTGGTGGCGTTGCCGAGGTACACGTACGCGACGTTGGCGCGCGTCCCCACGACGGCGTCGGGGAGACCGTCGCCGTTCACGTCTCCAGCGCCCGCGACGCTCGCCCCGTAGGTCAGCGCCTCGGCCGCCGTGAGCGTCGCCGGAGGGTGCAGCGTGAGGGTCGGGGCGCTCGGGTCCGCGATGCCTCGCGCCGAGCCGAGGTAGAGGTCGACGCGACCGGGCGCCGTGCCCGCGGGCTGCGAGGTCGTACCGATGAGCAGGTCCGCGAAGCCGTCGCCGTTCACGTCGGGGATCGCGCCCCAATACGTGTTCGCGCGGGTCTCCCCCGCGTCAGGGGCGGCGGTCGGAACGGGCGGCGAGACGAACTCCGCGACGGGCGACCACGGGCCGGGACACACCCCGAAGAAGCCCCTCGCGCGCCAGAAATACGTCCCCGCCGGGAGGTGCATCGGCGCGCGCCCCGTCGCGGGCTGACCGGGCATCACGGGCGGACTCCCCGGGTTGGCCGAGTACACCGTCGCGCACGCGCGATCGGCGCACACCTCGAAGCCCGTGCTGTTGGAGCCAGGAGGCACCGTCCACTCGAGGATCGCCGCCCCCGACGAGACCACCGAGCCCGAGATCGGCGCGATGATGTGGGGCGCGGTGAGCGTCGGACAGAAAACGTCCATCGCAGCGTCGCTCGCATCCCCCGCGTCGCTCGCATCCCCCGCGTCGCGGACGTCGACGGGCGGGGCCTCGGGAGCGTCCATCACGACGGCGTCGGTCTGCGGCTCTTCGAGCACGGGCGCGTCGAGGAGCACCACGTCGCGCGGCGCGGGGCGCTCCCCCGTCGTGGTGCGCTCGATGGGCTCGCAGCCCGCGGCGCCGCACACGAAGCCCGGGCCGCACACGCGGTTCACGGGGTACCCGCAGCGCTGCGGGAGGAACATCTCGAAGTACGAGAGCTGGTGCGCGCGGAAGCGCACGAGGGCCTCCTGCGTGAAGTTCTCCTTGGGGTTGCCGAGGTCGGCCCACACGCTCACGTGGAGGCGCCGCGCGTCGTCGGGGTTCGACGCCACGAACGACACCTCGCCGGGGATGCGGTAGATCATCGCGCCCGCGTCGAGGCCGCGCCCGACGCCGCCGTCGATGCCTTCGAGCACGTACGCGCGGTCGAGGAGCGTCGCGGTGGAGCCCTCGCGCTCCGCCGTCACCCGCACCTGCCGAAGCGCCGTCGCGGGGATGAGGTTCGTCGTGATGACGATCACGATCTCGGTGGGGTCGTCGCGCGTGCAGCCCGCGTCGAGCGCGACGGCCGAGAGCAGCAGCGAGAGCGCGCGCCGGGAGCGCTTCATGGCGTGACCATCGCGTGTTCGACCACCTGCGTCCACGTGGGATCGTACAGCGGTCGCGCGCCCTCGGAGGTCGCCCCCACGACGGCCGCGATGATGCCGCCGAGCGCGAGCGCGCCGCCCACCACCGCGACGGGGATCACCCAGCGCGGCAGGGCGCTCCGCTCGAGCGACGCGTCGATGCGCACCACGCCCGTGCGGCCCACGTCGACCCTGCGCACGAAGGGGAGGTAGCCGTCGGCGCGGAGCTCGACCTCGTAGCGCCCGGGCTCGAGGGGCGCGCTCTGGTAGCGGCCCACGGCGACGCGCTCGTGGTTGACGAACACCGTCGCGCCAGAGACCGACGACTCGATCACAAGCCGCCCCTCGCGTAGCGGTCGGAGGGTCACCGCGCGCGTGTCGCGAAAGCCCGCGCGAAACTCCTCGCTCCAGCGCACGGGTGTGTGCTCCGGGGCGGTCCATGTGAGCACGTGAGAGCCCGGGTCGAGCCGCAACGGCCGCTCCAGAGGAAAGCTCAATGGCGCCCCGCCCGGGGCCTCGTACACGCGGTCGTCGATGCGCAGCTGCGTCGAGGGCGGAGACACCGTGACGGTGAGCTCCACCACCTGCCGACGCATCTCCGCGACCTCCTCTCGAATCGCCTGGAGCCGCTCGGGCGTCGCGTCGAGGTCGGGCGCGTCGAGGTAGCGCTGAAAGGCCTCGATGGCCGCGATGCGCCGACCGAGCCCGCGGTACGCGAGCGCGAGGTTGTAGTTCACCACCGGCAGCGGGCGGCACGCGAGCGCGCGCTCGAACGCAGGTGCCGCGTCAGACCAGCGCCGCTCCGCGAAGGCCAGGAGGCCCGCTTCAAACGCAGCGCGCGCCTCACCCTGCGAGCACGCGTCCGCGGTCTGCGTGGTCTGCGCGATTTGCGTGGTTTGCGCGGACGCCGTCTGCGCGCGCGCCGGCGCTGGGAACAACCCCAACGCGAACATCAGCGCTGTCACCCTTCGCACGGTGAACCCTCGCGGCTCGGAGAGGCTGCGGCGGGCGCTCGTCAACGCGATGACAAACCACCGCTGCGCACAACCTCTGCGACACGAACCAAGCACCCATCCGCGACGCGCGTCAAGCGCCATTGGCGCCGCGCCCGAGCGCTCCCACCATGTGACAGTCTATGTCACACGGCCCCTTGTGCGACTGTCAGCGCAGACGCATCCTCCGTCGCACCTCGACACGGAGATCGACACCATGAGCAACACCGCCGCCGCGCTCAAGTTTCCCATCGCCAACCTCGGCCCCGACGCCACCGACGCCGCGTGGCGCATCGCCGGCGCGCAGCTCGTGAAGCTCACGCGCGAGCCCCTCGTGGCGGCCCTCTCGCGCAACCTCGGCCCCGGCGACGAGGCGCTGCGGGCGCGCATCGCGATGTTCCTCGACACCGAGCTCGGCACGGCGATGGTGACCGCGGTGCTCTCGATCGCGCTCTCGGCGATGCCCGCGATCCCTCTCCCCGGCGCCGGCGCCAACGCCGTCCCCCGCCTCGCGCAGGAGCTTCGCGTGAAGGCCATGGCCGACGCCGCCGACTTCGCCGCCGACCTCTTCATGGGCCCGCTCCGCGAGTCGCTCTCGATGTTCATCCTCACGGCGGGCGCGCAGCAGGCCTCGCTCGGTGACGGTGAGCGCCTCCACGCTCAGTCCGCGTCGCCCTCCTGGTCGACCTCGCCGGTCTGAGGCATCGCGTCCGAGGTGGCAGGCTCGTCCTGCTCGATCCACCGATAGAGCGTCGGCAGCACCAACAGAAGCAACGGCGTCGCGAGCGCCACGCCCCCTACGATCACCAGCGCGAAGGGCCGCTGCGTCTCGCTCCCCATCGCGTGCGACATCGCCGCGGGCAGGAGCCCGAGCGCCGCCAGGGCCGCAGTGATGAGCACCGCGCGCATGCGCCTCGCGGCCCCCTCGATGAACGCCACGGAGCGCGGCGCGCCGCTGTGCTTCAGCTCGTTGATCGACGACACGATCACCACACCCGAGAGCACCGTCTGCCCGAGGAGCGCGATGCCGCCCACCACGGCCGACACCGAGAGGCTCACGCCCGCGCGGCGCAGCGCGAGGGCCGCGCCGGGGAGGCACAGCGGCGCCGCGGCGAGCACCACGAGGGCGCTCCGCGCGCGACCGAACGCGCCGTAGAGCAACAGGCAGATGAGCAGCACCGCCACGGGGACGATCACCGCGAGGCGACGCATCGCGCGCTGCTGGCTCTCGAACTCACCGCCCCAGACCATCGTGTAGCCCGCGGGAGTGTTCACCGCGGATCGCACCCGCGCGCGCGCCTCGGCCACAACGGAGCCGAGGTCGCGCCCCTCGATGTTGAACTTGAGCGCGATGAAGCGCTGCGCCTGGTTGCGCTGAATGGCCGCGCGACCGAAGCCCACGTGCACCTCCGCGAGCGCGCCGAGCGGAACGCGCGCGCCGTCGGGCGTACGCACGGGGATCTCACGGATGCGATCGACGCCCACGCGGAAGGGCTCGGCCACGCGCACGGTGACCTCGATGCGGCGCTCGCCCTCCCAGATCTCCGTCGCGGCGGTGCCGCCGATGGCGGCCGAGACCACGTCGTCGACGTCGGCCACGCGGAGGCCGTAGCGGGCGATGGCCTCGCGGTCGATGTCGATGCGTAGCTGCGGCGCAACGCCGGTCTGATAGAGCCCGAGGTCTCGCACGCCGCGTACGGGCGCGATGGCGTCGCGGGTCTGTTCGGCGAGGCGCTGCATCACGTCGAGGTCGTCGCCGAAGATCTTGATGGCGACCTTGCCCTTGATGCCCGAGATGCTCTCGAGCACGTTGTCGACGATGGGCTGCGAGAAGATGTAGTCGACGCCCGGCACGCGACGGAGCTCGGTGCGCATGGCCTCGACGAGCTGCGCGCGACTGCGGCCCGTGGTCCAGGTCTCTTCGGGTTTGAGCGAGACCATGATCTGCGCGACGGTGACCGACGAGGGGTCGGTGCCGTCTTCGGGGCGTCCGAGCTGCGAGACCACCTCGCGCACCTCGGGGAACGACCCGATCACGCGGCGGAGCTGCGGCACGATGCGCGCGCCCTCTTCGAGCGACTGCGACGCGGGGAAGATCGCCGTGACGAACATCCCGCCCTCGTTGAGCTCGGGGAGAAACTCGCTGCCGAGGCCCCTCCCAGCGCCCACCGTGACGGCCACCGCTGCGAGGAGGGCCGCCACCACGATGATCGGGTGCGTGAGCGTCCGCGCGACGGTGCGCTCATAGCGTGCGCGCAGCGCGGTGACCCACCCCGGCTCCGCGTGTCCCCCGTGCGCGCTCGCCTTCGGGAGCTTGATCGCCACGCGCGAGAGCGCGGGCACGATCGTGAGCGACCACACGAGCGCGCCGAGGAGCGCGAAG
>JBPOHC010000643.1:0-1869 GCA_052035985.1 Myxococcota bacterium
GCGGGCGCGATGGTGCGCTCGCCGCGTCTCAGAAAGCGCAGCAACGCCCATGTCGTCACGCGTCGCCTCGACGGCCTCCACCGCGCGCTCCAAGAGCACGCCGAGCATTCCGCCGCAGGCCGTGGTCGCGCCCGATACACCCGACGAGGCCGAGGTCGACGTCGACATCGAGTCGGTCTCCGCCTCGCTCGGCGCAGCGACCGAGGACGAAGCACAGACGCTCCTCGGCGGGGTCTCCGACGCGGCGCTCATCACCGAAGGCGCCCGCGTCGCCACGCCGCGCATCTCGAAGGAGGCCGCTCGCGTCGCGGTCTTCGCCAACGGCTTCTTCGCCACCGCCACGCCCGCCGCGCGCTCGGCGCTCTGCATGTCGCCCGACGTCGTTCGCATCATGGCCTGGACCGCCGCGCAGGGAAACCGCGCGTGGCGTCGCCTCTCCGCGATGCGCGCGCAACGCAAGACCACGAAGACCGTACGCAGCGACGCCCACGACGCGCTCGCCACGCAGGCCCGCGGCGCGCGCGACCAGATCGCCGACGCGCTTCGAAAGGTCGCGCGCGGATCGGACGAGATCGAAGCGCGCATCGAGGCCGCGATGACGCCCGCCGCGCAGGGCGAGGCCGACGTCGGCCCTGGCAAATCGCTCGCGTCGCTCGTGGTGATCGCCCGCGAGCAGCTCGCCAGCGCGAAGAAGGACGTGCGCACCCGCTGCGAGATGTGGGGCGTCACGGCGGCGCGCATCGACGAGGCCGAGAAGCTCGCGGCGAAGGCGCAGAAGGCCGAGCGCGCGGCGAACGCGCCGGGGGTCGACCTCGATCACGAGCAGTCCGTCGTCGACCGATGGGACGGGATCAACCTCATCCTCATCGACCAGATCGTGCGGGCCTTCGCGAAGGCGCGCGCGGCGGGCAAGGCCGTCAAGCCCTTCAAGCTCGTTCATCTGCGCGGCATCCTCGGAGCTCGCAAGGCGAAGCGCGCCGTGGCCGCCAAGCCCGTCACGCCGCCCGGCCCGCCGAGCGATCCCCGCTGAGCCGACGACACGCCGTCGTGTCGCGCGGCGGCCCCGACCCTCGCTTCACCCTCCGCTCGTGATACAGCCGCGGCATGGCGTCGGAGCCAGCGAAGCGCGTCGAGATCCGTTACGAGGTGCCCATCTCCAGCCCTCGTTGGACGCTCGACGACGGCCTGCGGCTCAGGCTCGCGGATCACGAAGACGGCAAGGGCTTGTGGCTCACGGGCGAAGAGGCCGCGCGCTTCGCCACGGAGGCCGCACGCAACGCAGCGGTGGCCGCACGCACCGCGGAGGAAGCCGAGCGCCAGGCGAAAGAGGCCGCGCTCGCCGAAGTGGCGCGCCTTCGTGAGGAGCTCGCGAAGCTCCGCGGGTGATCTGGGCCGCGGTCAGCAGCCGTTGTCGACGACGCCGTCGCAGTCGTTGTCGAGACCGTCGCCGCAGCGCTCCGCGGCGAGCGCCCCGGGCGTTGCGTCGCAACGGGCGGTGTCGACGTCGAAGCGCACGCGAACGGCGGTCCGCTCGATCTGCGGCGTCGAGGTGCCGTCGCCGATCGCGCCGTCGGTGCTGCGTCCCCAGCAGCGTACGGTGCCGTCGATGAGCCGCGCGCAGGTGTGGTTCCGCCCCGTCGCGAGCTGCGCGACGTTTGTGATTCCGAGCACTGGCGTCGCGCTCGTCAACGCGGCCGCGACCGTGCCGACGCCGCACTCGCCCTGCGCGTTGGAGCCCCAGCATCGCGCCGTGCCGTCGGTGAGCAGCGCGCACGTGTGGTAGTCGCCGCACGCGATCTGGGCGACGTTCGTGAGACCCGGAACCGCCAGCGTCGGGGAGCTCGCGCCGGGGTATCCGAGCTGCGCGGC
>JBPOHC010000519.1:0-1880 GCA_052035985.1 Myxococcota bacterium
GCTGCTCGCGCTCGACGATCCGGGCGAGCTCGCGTGGGTGCTCGCGCTGGCGAGTCTGGTCGCGGACAGGACCCACCTCTCGCGCACCCGGCGAGCACTGCTCGAGAACCCCACGCTCCGCGCGTACGCGATCGCGGTGGGCCGCGACCCGCGGGAGATGGAAGAGATCGCCTCGCTCGTGGCGACGACGAAGACATCGAAGGGATGACCGGCGCCGAACCTGCGTCGGGCGCGGTCGCGCTCGCTGACGGGTAGTCGTCGGATCCGCCCCCGCGAGCGGCGCGTGGAGCCTCACGCGCCGTACTACGCGATGTGCCCCTCGCGGCGTTGCAGACGCTCGACGCCTTGGCAGGCGCGGAGCTCGTCGCCGTCGCGCGATGTCAGAAATTCTCTCGCCGCGCGTCTGGGGATCACAGCGCGACGACACACGAGGGAGACGCGACCGCGGACGCGGTGGGCGCACCCGTGCGCGCGGAGAGCGGAGACCACGCAGTGCATGACCAGCCCTATGATTTCGCGCCTTCGAGCGCACCCACCGACCTCGGGCCGCCACCGGCACCGACGGGAGGTCCACCGATGAACGTGAGCGCACTCGCAGCCGCGCTCGCGGCCTTCGTCGGCGCGGGGCTCGCCATCGCGGGCTACGCGCCGGCCCACGCGCACCCCAGGAGCGCGATCCGTCACTGGCTCATGGTGATGAGCGCGGGCGACGTGGCGACGCTCCGCAGCGACGATCGCCTCGGGATGCAAGCCTGGACGTCGAGCCTCGTCCACGAGCTCGGCGAGCGTGATTATCAGCGCACCCTCGCGATCTTCGACCGCGCGACGCAGCTCGGGCAGCGGGAGTTCGACCGCCTGCGCACCATCGCGATCGAGGGAGGACGTGCGGCTTTCGAAGCGCTCCCGTGGGACCAGCAGCAGCCGCTCTCGCGGCAGAGCCACATCGAGTGGGTGAGCTCCAACGGCTTCACGCAGGTGCCCGAGGCGGGCGTCGCGGGCTCTTGGCAGACGCTCCTCGCGGAGCCTCCCGCGGCAGCGCTGCTCCAACGCCTGGGGACCGCCGCGTTGAGCGCCGACGAGCAGAGCCTCCTCGCGAACCGCGCCGCCAATGACCCCGCGGTGCTCGCCGACCCGATGCTCGTCGCGCTCGTCGAACGACGCAGCAGCGAGGGGCAGGACGCGCTTCGGAGGCTGCGAAACCAGGTCGAACGCGAAGGTGAGCACGCCTTCCGTCGCCTCGCCTGGGCGGCGCAGCAGGAGATCGACGGGCGCAGCCGCGCGCGCTTCACCGCGGAGCATGGCTTCGCCGCGCTGAGTCCCACAGACCGCGCGCGCATCGGCAGCGCCGACGCCCTGACCGACACCACCGGCGCCGTCGCGGAGCGCCTCGGGAGGCAGCTCCTTCCGCCGGCGGAGCAGCGCGAGGTCGCCTCGTGGACACGCGCGAGCTTCGTCGCAGCGCGCGCGACGCGCGTCGAGTCCGCGGGCACGCGCCTCGCGCAGGAGACGCTCCGCGGCGAGTTCTCGGGCTCGAGGATCCACTACCAGCGCTTCGACGTGAGCGGCGTAGGCGGACGCGACCTCATCCGCCGCGAGCGCGCTCACGCCGAGCTCTTCTGGGATCAGGTGGGCGTCGGGTTGCGACAGCTCCCGGCGTCGATCGAGCTTCGATGGGCGCCTCGCTCCGCAGACTGGCGCGTCGTCGAGGTGCGGTGGGTGCCGCGTCCCGGAGCCGATGAGCCCGCCGAGCACGACGCTCCGACGCCCGAAGAGGAGCCGCAGATGAGCCCGACCGCGGCGCCGACCGGAGACGATTCCGCAGAGGGGACACAGCAATGAGCGCGCTCCAGGGATGGGCCTTTCTCCTCCTGCTCGCGGGT
>JBPOHC010000117.1:0-6159 GCA_052035985.1 Myxococcota bacterium
ACAGAAAGGGCCCGCGCAGCATCGCGGCCTCGTCGCCACGCAGCGTCACGCGCCCCGCCACGAGCGCCACCACGGCCGCGGCGACGACCGCCATCGGACGCGAGCGCACCAGCGCGACGGCTACCGCGAGCACCACGCCGACCGAGAGCGCCGCGCGCTCGAAACCGAGGCCCGGCATCACCGCGAAGGTCATCGCGAGCGCGCCCGCCACGTTGCCCGCGGCCATCGCACCGAGCGTGCGCCCGTTGGCCTCTCCGTCGCTCGCGCCAGGTGTCAGCGCGCGCGCAGCGAACGCCATCGCGGCGCCCACGCACGCGACCACGGGCAGGGCCACCACCACGAGCGCTCCATACGCCGAGAGCCACAGCACGCGCTGCGACGGAGCCCCGTGCGCGAGCAGCCGCTCGGCGAACTCGGGCAGCGCGGCGACGAGCGGCGTCGAGAGCACGACGGCGACGACGGCCGCCACCGAGAGCCATCCGAGGATCACGCGCGCGCCCTTCGCATCGCAGCGTGAGACCCGTCGCAACGACGCCAGCTCTCCGATCGCGAGGGCCGTGACGTGCGCCGCGAGGGCCGCTGCGAAGGCGAACGCGCTCGGTCCGAAGGCCAGCGACGACGACCGCGCGAGCAGCACCTGCCACGCCGTCGAGGCCACGCCGAGGCACGCGAGCGCCACCACGACCGCCACGTCGCCACGAGGCTCATCGACCTGTTTTTCAGGGTTTACGAGGGGCTTCGAAACCTGCGTCTCCTCTTCGAATCGAGACGCCGCGAGGGCCGTCAGCGCATACGCCGCGGCGACACCCACGAGCGTGTTCGCAACGCCCACCGCGGGACACACCACGAAGGTCGTCACGAGCGCAGCGAAGGCCGCGCCGAGGGAGCTCGCACCGCCCGCTAGCGCCGTCCCCGCGCCCGCGCCGCGCGCCATCAGCGAGACCGCCGCGGGGTACGCGCTCCCCGCGAGCGCACCGGGAATCGCCGTCAGCGCGAGCGCCACCACGAGCCGCGCGAGGTCGCCCGCCCACTGCGCCCGCTCCGAGAGACCCACGAGCGAACGCGCGAAGAGCGACGTGAGAGACCCCGGCGCGAGCGCCCCGATGAGCGCCCAGAGCGCGAGACCTCCGTGCGACGCGACGAGCGCGCGACGCGGCGAGAGAACACCCCGCGCGAGCAGCCTCGAAGACCACCACGCCCCGAGACCGAGCGCGCCGAGCACACCCGCGAGGGTCCCCGTCTGCGAGATCGCGGAGCTGCCGAGCATGGGGCGCAGCACGCGCGCGCCGAGGGCCTCGCCCGCGAGCGTCGCGCCGCCGCTGAGGGCCATGAGTGCGGCGAGGGAGCGCGCGGTCGGACGGAGTCGCATCTCGGCGAGAACGCCCCGGACGCTACGCGCGCTTCCGAGGCGAGAGGGGAATCAGCGGCGAGGGCGCGCTGAGCGACGTCACGATCGACTCGATCTGCGGCGCCACGCGGTCTCGCATCGCGGCGTCGTGCTGCGCGAGGCGCGTGAGGTGCTCCAGCGCTTCGAGCATCGCGCGCTGCCGACGGCCCTCGATCACCGCGTGCGCGATGAGCGCCACGACCAGGGCCGCCACCGCGCCCACGAGCCCCAGGAGCAGCAGCTTCGGGAGCACGTCGTCGAAGATCACCCGCAGCGCGAAGAGCGCGATGAGCACCGCCCCGAGCGCCCACGCGGCCACGCGCCCCGAGCCCTCGCGTCGCGCACCGCGGACCGCGCGGCTCACGATGTCATCGAGCGCGTCGCCGGCCTTCACGTCCGCCGTGAGCGACCGCGCGGTCTCCGTCGGCGCGCCTCGCCCGAGCAGCTCGGACACCGGCGCGCTCAACGGCGGGAGCTCGGGCTCCGCGGTCTTCACGGCCTCGCGCGTCTCCGTCGAAGAGAGCACCGCGATGGCGGCCTCGGAGGTCTGCGTCGGAGCGGGTGTTGAAGAGTCCACGACGTGTCTGCGCGTACCGTACCGCAGCGACCGCGAAAACTCACCAGATCATCTACGCGCCCGTGCGCACGGAGGACTTCACCTTCCCCCGCTCCAGCGTGATGCGCACGTCGGCGACGCGCTCGGCGAAGGGACGGTCGTGCGTGACCACCACCACCACGCGCTTGCGCTCCCGCGCGCCCTTCACGGCCTTGATGAGTCGCTCCGTGGCGTTGGCGTCGAGGCCCGTCGTGGGCTCGTCGAAGAGCAGCAGCGACGGGTCGTGAAGCTCCGCGCGCGCCAGGGCCAGCCGCTGGAGCTGCCCGCGCGAATACGTCCTCGCGGGCCTGTCCGCGAACTCCGTGAGCCCCACGGCGCGCAGCGACTCCTCGATGCGACTCTCCGCCGACGGGAGATCGTGGAGCGTCGCCATGAGCTTGAGAGACTCCCGCGCCGTGAGGTCGGGGTACACCATCGCCTCGTGGCCCACGAGCCCGATGGCCGCGCGCACCTCGGCGCGATCCTCGGGGAGCTCGTACTCGCCGTAGATCACCCGGCCCGCCGTGGGTCGCACCAGCGTCGCAAGCACGAGGAGCAGCGTGCTCTTGCCCGCGCCGTTGCCGCCCTCGACCGAGCACACGTCACCCGCGCGAAACTCCAGCGTCACCCCGGCGAGCGCCCTCGTGGCGCCGTACACCCGCGTGAGCTTCTCGACCCGCACAACATCAAAAAACGCTCTCTCGGCCATCGGCAGGGGCCAACCAATACCCCATCTCACGCGCCCACCGCACGCTCTTGCGAACGCGCACCGCCTGCCGCATAAACGCCGCCCTGATGACCACCACCGTCCAGTGCATCAAATGCAACGAGGAGAAGCCCGCCCTCGCGACCCCGCCCTTCCGCGCCGGGACGCGGCTCGCCGACCTCGGCACCGAGATCCAGCAGAAGATCTGCGCCCCCTGCTACCGCGACTGGATCAACATGTCGGTCAAGCTCGTGAACGAGATGCGACTCGACACGACCGATCCCCGCGGCCAGCAGCTCTGGCTCACGCAGATGAAGCTCTTCCTCAACCTCGACGGAGGCTCCGCCGACCCCTGGTCGCGCCACCTCGACAAGCCCGTCGTGATCGAGACCGTCGCGGGCGTCCGCACGCGCGCCACCCTCCTCGGCGCCACGGCCGACACCCTCACCCTCGCGGACTTCGAAGGCGGATCCATCCCCGACGGATTCGCGGTCTCGACCGGCGCGCGCGGCTCGGCCACCATCGCCCGCGACGCGGTCAAGACCCTCGAGCCCGCGGCGTGACCGAGCGCACAGCTCCGCCCACCGTCATCTTCGCAACGCCCCGAAAGCTCCCGAAGCCCTCGACCGTCCACGGACGCGTCGTCGTGCTCGACATCGCCTTCGCCGCCGACGGAACGGGACACAGCTTCGAGAAGGTCACGGCCCCCTTTCTCAAGGGCCTCGGCGACCGCCTCGCGGCCTGGGTCGACCACCACGACCACGCGCTCCACGCGAGCTTCCGTGACGATCCCCGCTTCGTGCTCGCCACGAAGGCCGTCCACGGCGCGTGCCCCGAGATGGTCACCCCCGAGCTCGTCGCCCGCATCGGACGCGTCGACACCATCGTGTGTCACACCGACCTCGACGGCCTCTACGCCGCCGCCCGCTGGATCCTCGGCGGACGCGACCCCTACCCCGGCGCCGAGGCCGACGCGCGCGCCGTCGACACCCGCATCGGAGAGCCCTCTCCCCGCGCCGCCGCCCTCGACCGCGCGCTGCGCCTCCGCGGACGCGACGAGACCTTCCTCTCCCGCGTCGTGCGCATGCTCATCGGACGCGACGACGACGGCGCCATCACCGACGAGGTCCGCGACGCCGCGCGCGAGTACGCCGAGGTCGAGAACAACACGAAGCGCCTCGCCGACAAGGGCTACGTCGCACACGGTGAGGTCGTCGTGTGCGACGCCACCAACGTCCCGCCGCGGGAGTTCGACAAGACCGACCTGCTCCTCCTCGGGCAGACCCGGGCGCGCGTCTCGATCGTGCTCGACTCGCAGAACGTCACCCTCGCCGCGGCCTTCGACTCGGGCCTCAACTTCCTCACGCTCCTCGGCGTGAGCGGGGGAATGCCCACGCGGGTCTCGGTGCCCCGATCGCGCTACGACGAGGTCCGTAAAGCCCTCTCTGACGCGGGCCTCTGGCGCGACTGAACGAAGTGTATCTCCGCGGGTGCATCACCGATATACTCGCGCGACCCCGTTGATGGCAGAGCGCTTCATCCGCTGCCAGCTCTGCGGCATCCCGCACCCCGCGGACGTGCGTGAGTGCCCCATCCACCGCAAGCCCATCGTGGCTGCGGCACGGATGGACGTGCGCCCTTCGGCACCCCCCACGATCCCGCCGCCGCCCCTCCCGACGCGCGTGGTCACGCCGCCGCCGTTGCCTTCGGCGCGCGCGCAGGCGTCGCCCGCTTTGTTGGTAGGCAAGCTCCTCGCGGGCCGCTACCGCGTGACCGGGGTCATCGCATCGGGCGGAATGGGCGTGGTCTACGACGGCCTCCAGGTAGCTCTCGGGCGCCGCGTGGCGATCAAGTGTCTGCACCCGCGCTACGCCACCGACGCGTCGGCCATCGCGCGCTTTCAGAACGAAGCGATGGTCTCGGGGAGCTTCGGTCACCCCCACATCGTCGAGGTCTTCGACCTGGGCTGGCTCGACGACGAGCGCTCGCCCTTCCTCGTGATGGAGCGCCTCGACGGAGAGACCCTCGGTCATCGACTTCAGCGCGAGAAGAAGCTCGGCGTGGGGCTCGTGCTCACGACCGCGCGCCAGGTGTTGAGCGCCCTCGTCGCGACGCACGCGAGGAACATCCTCCACCGCGATCTCAAGCCCGACAACGTGTTCCTGGTGGCGACGCACGACGGCGGAGTGCGCGCCAAGGTGCTCGATTTCGGGCTCTCGAAGGCCATGGTGCGCGGCGACGCCGCGATGCGCCTCACCCGCAGCGGCGTGGTCATGGGAACGCCCTCGTACATGCCCCCCGAGCAGGCCACCGGCGAGCCCGACCTCGACGGCCGCGTCGACCTCTACGCCCTCGGAATGATCTTGTACGAGACGCTCACGGGCCGCCTCCCCTACACCGCGCGCACGCCCGCGGCCCTGATGATCGAGATCCGACGGACGCGCCCTCCGCCTCCTCGCCTCCTCAGACCCGACGTGCCCGCGGTGCTCGACGCGGCGGTGATGAAGGCCATCTCGCCCGACCGCACGCACCGCTTCGCCGACGCCCTCGAAATGCAGCGCGCGCTCTCGGCGCTGGCCCTCGACGACGAAGACGACCCGACGACCTTCCAGGGCCCTCCGACCACGCCCTCTCCCGCGGCCTCGGCCCCCATCGAGCACGAGACTCAGCCCGTGCAGCACTTCGCCCGCAAGGTGTGACGTTGTTGTAGAGTCCGCGGCCCTCAACCACCGCCATGCGACGGACGACCCCCGGCGTCTTCGCCCTCGAACCCTCGGCCTCGGTGCTCCCGTGGCCCGTCGAGGACATCGAAGACGCCCTCTCACCGCTGATCCTGCCCGAGCGCCTCGCGCGCTTCGACGCGATCGCCCGCGCGCGTCTGCGCTCCGTGGTGGTGGTGCTCGAGTCCGTGGTCGATCCCCACAACACGGCCGCCGTGCTGCGCACCTCCGACGCGTTCGGCGTCGGCGAGATCCACCTCGTCGACAGGGGCGTGAAGCCGCTCATGGCGCAGCGGATCACGAAGGGCTGCGACCGCTGGCTCGACCTGCACATCCACCACGACTCGACGGAGTGCGCGAAGGGACTGAAAAACAGGGGTTTCGAGGTCTACGTGGCCGACGCGCGCGCGACGAAGACGCTCGACGAGGTGGCCGCGCGCCCCAACGTGGCGATGGTGTTCGGCAACGAGCACGAGGGCGCGAGCGCCGAGATGCGCGCCGAGGCGAGCGGAACCTTCTCGATCCCGATGCGGGGCATGGTCGAGAGCCTCAACGTCTCGGTGGCGGCGGGCATCGCGATCCACGCGGTGACACGCGGACGCGCGGGCGACCTCGGCGAGCGCGAGACGCGGGCCCTCCGAGCGCGCTTTTTGATCGAGAGCGTCCGCGAGCACGAGATGGTGATCGAGCGCCACCTCCGCGAGCACCCACGCCCCACCCCCACAACCCCCACAACCCCCACACCCCCCAC
>JBPOHC010000740.1:0-2600 GCA_052035985.1 Myxococcota bacterium
CCGCGCCCTCGCGGGCCTCGTCGACGGCGCCCTGCGCAGGTGGACGTGCACGCCCGCGGTCGCGCTGGCGCTCCAGCCGCCGTCGACCGTCGTGCCCAACTAGAGAGCCCGCAGCCGCGCGATCACCGACGGGATCATCTCGCACGCGAGCGCCACCTCGTCGTCGGTGGTCTCGGGCCCCAGCGTCACCCGCAGCGCCGACGACGCCCGCCACCCCTCGCCCGGCGCGATTCGCAAGAGCGGGGCGTCCAATGGCCGCCGTCGTGAAGCCCCCCTTCGACTTTCCCCGGCGCTCACCAGCGCCGTGCACTCGTGGTCTGAGTGTGTACCCGCCGGCTGTACGACTCTCCCCTTCGCTGTCGTGGCGTGAAGGCCGCGTCGTGCGCTTGTGCGACGGCTGCGACGGGCGCAGCAGGCTCTGCACCCACCGAAGACACCGTGGTCGTCATGGTGAGGGTCTCCCGCCGGCACAGGCGTCTCTCAACGGCGCCGCGCGACGATTACGCGCACGGCTGCGCGCTCCGCACGATCGAACTCACCGTGGATGGAAGTACCAGGGATGCTCCCGCCGCAGATCACGGCCGGTCTCGTAGGAGAAGTAGTCGTAGCCAACCTGCGGGCACGAGGCACCGCGTGTGACCAGGTCGAGCGCGGCGTGCTGCGCGCGGCGCGATCTCGCGCCGTGCAGATCGTGAAGGCCCACCACCGCACACGCGCAGCCTCCACCCCGCTCGCAAACGCCTTGGAGGTACGTCCGCTCCTCAGCCGATGCGACGCCCATCTCGTACAGCGGGAGCAGGTCCTGCTCCGTGCGGCGCGCGCGCAAGCTCCACGCCCGAGTGTAGAGTCGCCGTGCTGTCATCGGGTCGGCCACCACACTACTGCCTCCAACCCGGAACGCGTAGGCCGCCTCCCGACACCCACGCGGATCGCTGCGGCGGCACCGCTCGATACGCACGCGAGTCCAGCGGTCCAGGTGCGGCGTGATCGTGGGCATCGGTTCGACCGCAAGGCGTTGCCGCGGGGCTGCCGCGAGTGGCGCGCCTCCAATCAAGACGGCGAGCGCGAGCGAAACGCGCGGGATCATGGGCGCGAATATCGATCCGCCGCCATGCCACTGCCAACAAAGCGACGGGCCTCCCACACGGCATCGCTACCCCAGCCCCGGCACGCGTCGCAGCTCACCCGTGTTCACCAGCGCCTCGAACTGCGCCCGCAACGCCCGCGCGAAGCCCGCCTCGTGCACCGGCGTGCCCGCCTCGATGTTCCGCTCCTGCGCGGCCTCGGTGAAGTTCGCGCTGGTCACGAGCGCTCGCGCGTCGTCGACCACCACACACTTCGCGTGCAAGGCCGCGCGCGGGCCTCGCACCGTCGAGAGCGCGCGACGGTCGTAGAACACCTCGGGAAGCCGCGTCCCGGGCCACTGCTTCGCGCGAAACTCCTCGGCGAAAATACGCAGGAGCTCTGAGTCCGTCGACGTCGTGTCGCCCCACGCGCGGCCCACGTTCAGAAAGAAGCGCACCGACAACGTGGGGTGCGCGTCCATCCGGGCAGCGAGGGTCTCGAAGATCGCGCGGCCCTCGTACACCACGAAGCCCGCGACCATCACCGAGCGCTCCGCCCCCGCGAAGAGCGAGCGCAACACCACCGACGTGTCGCGGCTCGCCGTCATGCCTGCCTCGGGGCCGCTCCACACGAGCTCCGGCGGCGGTGACACCGCGCGTGCGTCGTCGCGTTCGGCGACCACGAGCGACAGCACTGCGGCGATCTGCGGACCTGTCATACCGAGGTCTGCGAGGCGTTGGAGCGCCTCCAGAACGGTCGACTTCTGCGCTCCGTGGCCACGGCTCGCGAGGCCCGCCGACGAGAACGGAGGCGTCACGCGCCCGCTCGCGAGGTCCGAGGCGAGCGCCGACAACTGCGCGCTCGTCGCACCGTGAAAGGGAGAGCGCACGCGTCACTCCTCGTCGGTGAAGAGCTCGGCTTCCTGATCGCCGACGGTCGCGACGACGAGCGCGCGGTCGAGGTACTCGTTGCGGCGCTCGCACGAGGTCTCCGCGATGAGCAGGCACCCGTGGCACGCCGCGCCGTGGAGAAAGCGCTCCTCGTTGGCGTTGTCGGGGCGGTGCTGCGCGCACACGGGGTCGTTCGAACAGAGCCTCCCGAGGTCGAGCGCCGCGTGGAGGTAGTGCTCGATGCGACGACCCACCTGAACGAGTCCACCGAGCGTTCCTTCGCTGTCGGGGGTGCCCGTGTAGAGCAGGATTCCGCAGCCGCCGCGGGTCACGTAGATGCGCTCGCGGATCGAGCTGGCCGCGTACCCGCACTCCAGCGCGACGGCTGTGATGAGCAGGTGCGAGAGCGAGTGCAGAAGCACCAGCACGCCGCCGGGCCACTTGGGCGCGTCCTTGCCTGCGCCCTTGAAGCGCGCGTCGTGGCCCGCGATGAGCTCGTCGAGGCGGCGCTTCACCGCGGGGCGCTGCAACCACGCGTCGAGACGCTCGCGCTTGAACGAGATGAGCACGCCCTCGCCGTGGATCTCCGTCGCCGGGAGCCACGTGATCTCGCGCGCGAGGTCGGCGCGCTTCACTTCGAGCTTC
>JBPOHC010000861.1:0-2426 GCA_052035985.1 Myxococcota bacterium
CGACGAGTGGGTCGCCTACGCGCGGCAGCTCTTCGCCACGAAGGAACTCCCCGGCGGAACCTTCGAGACACACTTCACCTTCGCGCAGCAGTTGAGCGAGGCGGCCAAGGCCGCGCCCAGGACGCTCCTCGTGGTGAGCAGCGCCGCGGCGGAGGGGCTCGTGGCGCGCGGTCGCAAGGGCCAGCGCATGGAGACCGAGGCCCATGACATCGAGGTCGGCGGCGCGCGCGGTCAGGAGGCCCTCGAACGGCTCAAGAACGCCATCGGCCGCGTGGAGTCTCCGTGGCGCGCGGCCTCGGCCGAAGAGACCTACGAGATCGTGCGGCGGAGGCTCTTTCAGCCCATCGCCGACCCCGCCCTCTTCGCCGCCCGCGACGCGGTCATCAAGCGCTTCATGGAGCTCTACCGGGCCCACCCGACGGAGTTCCCTTCGGAGTGCAAGGAGCGCGAGTACGAGCGCAAGCTGGTGGCGTCGTACCCGCTGCACCCCGAGCTCTTCGACAGGCTCTCGCTGGAGTGGTCGAGCCTGCCGAGATTTCAGCGAACGCGCGGCGTGCTGCGCCTCATGGCGACGGTGGTGCATCGCCTGTGGCTCGAAGGCGACCGCACGCTGATGATCCTGCCCGCGTGTGTTCCCCTCGGCGCGGGGGACGTTCAGTCCGAGCTCGGGCGCTACCTCGACGACCCGTGGTCGCCGGTGCTCGAACGCGATGTTGACGGCCCCGGCTCCGTCGCCGTGCGCATCGACGAAGAGAACGTGCTGCTCGGCAAGGTCTCGGCCGCGAGGCGCGTCGCGCGGACGATCTTCATGGCGACCGCGCCCGTGCAGCGCGCGGCCCACGTCGGCGTCGAAGAGAAGCAGATCCGCCTCGGGTGCGCGCAGCCGGGTGAGCTCCCCGCGCCCTTCAGCGACGCGATTCGCAAGCTGGCCGAGCGGGGCAGGCACCTCTACTCCGAAGGCACGCGCTACTGGTTCGGCGTACAAGCCACGGTGTCGCGCCTCGCCGATGACCGCGCGGGAGACCTCAAAGACGACGTCGTCGCACAGCACCTCGTCGAGCGGCTGTAGGATCTCTGTCGTCAGCCCTCGAGCCGCGGTGATTACCGCGCGGTCTACGTAGCCCGGCGCAAGAGCGGATAGGTGCCTGACGAGCGCGAGGCCGGTCTCGTGGTGCTCGACCCCGACGACCCCCACCTGCTCAACACCCCCGACACGCCGGGAAAGCTCCGCGCGCAGGAGATCCTCGATCGTCACGGCAGCGGCGCGCGCACCTATCGAAACTCCCTGGTCTTCCTCGCGCCCGACCGTCGACGCCTCACCGAGCTCCAGGACGCCGCGAGAAAGTTCCTCGCGTGGGAGAGCATCGTCCGCGACCACGAGCAGCTCGACCTCTCGCACTCGCAGCGCGCGCAGGCCGACCAGCGGAAGAAGTCCGCCGACGAGACCGTGCGCCTGCGCCTCTTCGAGACCTGGGGCCTCGTGCTCTACCCCACGCAAGACCGCGGCGACGGTCAGTCCGCGCCGCCTCCGCTCGAATGGAACGAGCTCCGTCTCCAGGCCGGCGGCAACGACTCGCTCGGCGCGCGCGTGAGCCGCAGGGTGACCACCGAGGGCGCGCTCATCACCACGCTCAACGGCACGGTGCTCAGGCTCCATCTCGATCAGGTGCCGCTCTGGCGCGGCGACCACGTGACCCTCAAGACGCTCGCCGAGGACTTCGCGAAATACGTCTATCTCCCGAGGCTCCAACGGACCGAGGTGCTCCTCGAAGCCGCGCGTCAGGGCGTGTCGAACACCGCGTGGCAGACCGAGACCTTCGCGTGGGCCGAGCGCTACGACGCCGACGCGAAGCGCTACCTCGGCCTGAAAGCAGGCACGGGCAACGTCGCGGTCTCGGCCGAGGGCGACGCCGTGCTGGTGAAGAGCGAGGTCGCGTGGCGGCAGATGCAGTCCGAAGCGCGCCCTGCGCCTGTGAAAGCGCCCGTCGGAGATGCCCCCACGAGCGTCGAGCCCCGCGGGCCGGGCGTCGAGCGACCGATCGCCGCGGCGCCGACCGCGGGCGTCACCGCGCAGCCCCGTGAGGAGGGCCCGAAGCGCTTTCACGCGAGCGTCGACCTCGAGCTCGCGCAGCTCGGCGCGCGCGCAGACCAGATCGCGAAGGAGGTGCTCCGTCACCTCGCGGCGCTCCCCGGCGCGAGGGTGACCGTGACCCTCGAAGTGCAGGCCGAGACGCCCGGCGGCGTGCCGGGCGATGTCGCGAGGATCGTGCGAGAGAACTGCCGAACGCTCGGCATCGACGACGCGGGCTTCGAAACGCACTGAGCGCGCAGGCGGTAGAGGCTCCGATGGCGTCGGAAGACACGACCGGGATGCTCCTCGCGCGGCTCGCGTCTGCGGAGCGAGCGCTCGCGCGGCGAAGGGTCGA
>JBPOHC010000577.1:0-21293 GCA_052035985.1 Myxococcota bacterium
CGGAGGGGGGAGGGGAGGCGCAGGGCGGCGGGGCGCGGGGTGATGGCCGCGCGGCGCTGCGACGCAAGAAGGATCTTCTTCTCGCTCACGACGTCGCTCCACGGGGCGGGTCTTCGGGCATCACCGCGGGGCGACCCCGCTGCACGATGGACAGCGCGAGCTTGAGCACCTCCTCGCACTCCTCGTGGGAGGGCACGTAGCGCGCGAACTTCACGAGGTCACACTCTTCGAGCAGGCGCTCGACCTCCACGTTGGTCACCCCGGGGAGGGGGTCGGCCCGCAGTCGCTCGCGGAGCTCGCCCGAGGTCATCTCGATGGCGTCGAAGCCCTTGCTCCCGCCGATGTACCGACGGATCACGTCGGAGATGGCGTCGTAGTAGTCCTTGGTGAGCCCGCGGGAGAGCAGGTCACCGCGCGCGATGTGCTCCAGGGCCTCCATCGCGACGAGCCAGGGGTGTCGCGGGGGCGGCGGCGGGGGCTCGATGCGGGGACGTCGTCGCCACCACGCGGTGAGCCCGAGCGTGGTCACCACCACGAGGAACACCCCGTCGAGCCCGAGGGCGATCCAACGCAGCCGCAGGGCGTCACGGCGGACGTCTTCGGGGAGCGTGAGGTCCTTCGGGCGGGGATGGGGGGTGTTGCCGAAGACCGAGCGCACGCGAAAGCGCACCTCGGGCACACATACCCGCGCGATCTCGTCACCCGTGTTCACCCGCGCGGGCTGCGCGGCGAGGACCACGTCGGCCACGCGAAACGGCTGCACCGCGACGACGACCTCGCTCACCACCCGGTCGCCGTCGGCGCGACGCGAACGATCCCGCTCGGGCTGCTCGCGGGCGTACTCCAGCTCCTGCGCCGACTGCTGGTAGACCACCACGTCGGGGTCGAACTCGACGCGGTCGCTGGGGCGGTAGCGAAAGCGATAGGTGATCCGCACGCGGTCGCCCACCTGGGGCTGCGCGGGCTCCACCGTGGCGGTGATGGTGGGCGCGCGGTCGGGCGGCAACGGATCCGAAACGCATGCGCCCGAGGGGGATCGGACGACATCCACCGACGCGTCCGATACCGCTGCATCCACCGCGGCGTCTTGCGCGAGGGCGCTGGCGGGCGCGAGGCAGAGGGCGAGGGCGAGCGCGCGCTTCATCCCGCGTGCCTCCTCCGCGCGCGGCGGCGAAAGAACTCCACCAGGGGGGAGATGTACGGTCGGTCGGTGCGCACGCCCACGGCGTCGAGGCCCAGGCGCTTGAAGAGCGTGTCGCGGTTGAGCCTCTGCTGCAGGGCCTGGCGCTTGTACGCCTCCCGCACCCGCGGCGACGCCGTGTCGACCGGGATGAGCTCCCCCGTCTCGAGGTCCTCGGCCCACATCACGCCCACGTCGACGAGCTCGTCTTCGCGGGGGTCGGTGACCGTGACGGGCACGATGTCGTGACGGGCCGCGGCCAGGCGCAGGGCGTGCTCGTAGCCGTCGCCGAGAAAGTCGCTCACCACGAAGGTCACCGCGCGGCGGCGCGAGAGCGCGCTGACCACGTCGAGGGCCCGGGCGAGGTTGGTGCCGCGCCCCTTGGGCTGGTGCTGCAGGGTCTCGGCGACCACGCGCATGACGTGCCGCGGGCCCTTGCGGGGGGCGATGACCTTCTCGACGTCGTCGCTGAAGAGCACGAGCCCCACGCGGTCGTTGTTCTTCACCGCGCTGAACGCGAGCACGGCGCTGACCTCGGCCACGAGCTCGCGCTTGTGCATCCCCCGGGTGCCGAAGTCGAGGGAGCCCGAGCTGTCGACGACCATCATCACGGTCATCTCGCGCTCCTCGCGAAAGACCTTCACGTGCGGGGCGTTGGTGCGGGCGGTGACGTTCCAGTCGATGAAGCGAACGTCGTCGCCGGGCTGGTACATCCGCACCTCGTCGAAG
Organism: Myxococcota bacterium; assembly: GCA_052035985.1. GTDB lineage: Bacteria > Myxococcota_A > Polyangia > Polyangiales > CAISKJ01. The sequence continues at coordinate 1,910 of JBPOHC010000577.1, forward strand.
GCGAGGCCGCGGCCCTTGAAGACCGACGCGTAGCTCCCGACGAGCTGCTCGTTGGCGAGCCGCGCCGTCTGGATCTCGATCTTGCGCAGGCGCTTCAGGACCTCTTTGGGGATCACGTCACGACCGCGGCGTCAGGGGACCTCGACGGCGTCGAAGACACGGGTGATCACCTGATCCGCCGTGATCTCTTCGGCCTCGGCCTCGTAGGTGAGGGTCACGCGGTGGCGCAACACGTCCATGCCGATGGCCTTGATGTCTTCAGGGATCACGTACCCGCGGTGCTGCAAGAACGCCCGGGCGCGCGCGGCCATGTTCAGCGCGATGGTGGCGCGGGGCGAGGCGCCCACGCGGATCAGGGGAGACAGCTCCTTGAGGCCCTGCACCTTCGCCGGCTCGCGGGTCGCGAACACGATCGAGACGATGTAGTCCTTGAGCTTGTCGTCGACGTAGATCTCGGGGATCACCGAGCGCGCCTTGATCAACTGCTCGGGGGTCACCTTGGGGGTCACCGTGGCCGAGGTGATGGCGGTCTGCCGGTCCATGATGGCCCGCTCTTCTTCGCGGGTGGGGTAGTTCACCTTCACCATCAGCATGAAGCGGTTGACCTGCGCCTCGGGGAGGGGATAGGTGCCCTCCTGCTCGATGGGGTTCTGCGTCGCCATCACGATGAAGGGCTCGGGGAGCTTGAAGGTCTGGTCGCCGATGGTGACCTGATGCTCCTGCATGGCTTCGAGCAGCGCGCTCTGCACCTTGGCGGGCGCGCGGTTGATCTCGTCGGCGAGCACGAGGTTGGCGAAGATCGGGCCGCGCTTCGAAACGAAGTTCCCGTCTTGCGGGCGGTAGATCACCGTGCCGATGAGGTCCGCGGGCAGGAGGTCGGGCGTGAACTGGATCCGCGCGAACTGCGCTTGAATGACCTCACAGAGCGTGCGCACGGTGAGGGTCTTCGCGAGGCCCGGGACGCCTTCGAGCAGCACGTGCCCGCGGGCGAGCAGCCCGATGAGCAGGCGCTCGACCATCGTGGGCTGCCCCACGATGACCTTGCCGACCTCGGACAAGATGTCGTCGATGAACTTCGATTCAGCCTGGACCAGCTCGGTCAGCGCGCGGTTGTAGCTCATGGCGATGGGTGCGAAGGGCTCGTCAGGTGGCGATGGGTGTAGGGCCGTGGGGCACTACCGCAAAGGCGCGGCTCGTTGCAACTGCGGCGAACGAAACCCGCCGTCTCCGACGGGTATTCCAGCGGTCAGGCGCGGGCCGAGCGGACGATCTCGGTGCCCATGCCGCTGTCGGTGAAGATCTCGAGGAGCACCGCGTGGGCCCTGCGGCCGTCGAGCACGTGGACCTTGCGCACACCGCCGTCGATGGCCTCGAGGGCGCACTCGATCTTCGGGATCATCCCCCCGTCGATCACGCGCTCGGCGATGAGCTCCCGCGCCGTCGCGTGCGTGAGCGACGAGAGAAAGGCCCCGTCGGCCCCGCGCACACCCTCGACGTCCGTGAGCAGGATGAGCTTCTCGGCCCTGAGCGCCTCGGCCACCTTGCCCGCGGCCGTGTCGGCGTTGAGGTTCAGCGATGCGCCTTCACCATCGACCCCGATGGGCGCGATCACGGGGATGAAGCCCGCGCGCATGAGCTCCACCACCACGTCGGGGTTCACGTGGCGCACCTCGCCCACGCGGCCCATGTCCACCGACTCGCCCTCGCGGGTCACCATCGGCGGAGACTTCTCCGCGAGGATGAAGCCGTCGTCCTTGCCCGAGAGGCCCACGGCGCGGCCTCCGTGACGGCAGATCAGCGACACGATGTCTTGATTGATCGAGCCCGCGAGCACCATCTCGACGACCTCCATCGAGGCGTCGTCGGTGACCCTGAGCCCGTCTACGAAGCGCGACTGAACGCCCGCGCGCTTGAGGGCCGAGCTGATCTGCGGCCCGCCGCCGTGCACCACCACCACGTTCACGCCGATGTACTTCAGCAGGCAGACGTCGCGCGCGAAGCTGTCTTTCAGCTCCGGCGCGACCATCGCATGGCCGCCGTACTTGATGACGAACGTCCTGCCCTGAAAGCGCCGGATGTACGGCAGCGCCTCCAGCAGCACGCGGGCCTTCTCGATCGCGGTCTCCATGGGCGGGCGCTTGTAGGCGATCCCGCGCGCGCGCACAACGGCGACGTGGGCGGCGACCGTTACCAGCGCGCCGACGCGGGTCGCAGCGAGAGCGAGAGGCCCGCGGTGAGGAGCCGCGCGTCCTCGTCGGTCGCGCGGTCGCCGGGCTGCACGATGTGGTAGTAGCGCGCGAAGGGACCGAGCGAAAACACCGGTCCGATAGGCACATCGAGGCCGATGCCCGCGTCGAGGGCGAGGCGCGCGGCGCCGCCCGTGACCCCTGCGCCCGCGTGGGCGTCGACGAAGAAGCGCAGCCGCCCCGCGAAGGGTTCGAAGCGCAGCCCGCCGTGCGCGACGGTGAACGACGCGAAGTCGTGGTCGAGCGTGCTGCCCGCGCCCGCGGGGAGGCGCCAGTACGCGCCGCCGAGCTCGATCGCGAGGGCCGCGCCGTGGGTCCCTCCGTCGGGGCGGATGAGCTGAAAGCCCAGGCGCGCGTCGCCGCCCCAGGCCCACGAGAGCGCGGGCGCGTTGCCATCGTATGCAGCGCGGTCGGCGTTGCGCTGAAACTCCGAGAGCATGTACCCGCCGCCGCCTTCGAGGCGCAGCGAGAGCCTGTGAATCACCCGATCGGGAGGAAGCACCGCGGGCTGCGCGACGGCCTCCTCGGGGAGCGTGAGGGCGGCCTCGGCGCGCTCCTCTTCGACGCTCGCGCGCAGCGTCGCGGACGTGACCCCGCGGGTCCATTGGAGCGAGACGTCGTACGCGCCCGCGGCGCCCTCGACGGGGGTCAGCTCGCCCACGAGCACCGACGCGTCCGCGCTCTCGATTCGCAGTCCCTCACGGGGAATCGCGGCGCCCGACGCGGCGAGCGCGCGCACCCGCGCGGAGCCCGTACGCTGTCGCGCGTCAGACGTTGTCAGCGAGGCTTCGAGGCGCAGCGGGCCGAAGCGTTCGGCTTCGAAGGTCCGCTCGACGGCCCCCACGCCGCTCGCGTCGAGGGCGCAGCGGAGCGTGTGCGCGTGGCGTCGCTCGATCTCGACGGGCGCGTCGGTCACGGCCACGAGGGCGGCGCCGTCGAGGCCGCAGAAGAGCCCCGCGGTGACGGTGACCCTGCGCACACCAGCGCCGCTCGCTTCGGAGCTCGTGAAGCGCGCGACGGTGGTCGTGGCGACGGCGCTCGGCGGGCCCTGAAAGCCCTCGGCGTCGACCGCAGAAATACGCATGAAATAAGACCCCGGCTCGACGCCCGGGATCTCGATGCGAGTCTGCGCGGCGGGGCCTCGCACGTCGGCGATCACGGCGTTGAAGCGCGCGTCGTTCGACACCTCGATGTGCCACTGCGCGGGCGCAGGCACCGACTCTCCGGGGCGGGGATGCACCGCGGACGCGTCGCCGGGTCCGATCTCTCCGACGACCGTGACCGTGTCGGTGGTGGCGAGCGCGAGCGTCGTGGGCCGCGTGACCCACAACGGCGCGAGCGGCAGGAGCCTCGGACGCGGGATGCGCTGCGCCCTCACCGCGCGAACGCCGTACCCTTGCGGCACACGCACGCGCTGACGCGGAACGCTCACGCTCGATCCGCCGCGGTAGACCGCGAGCGTCGAGCGGCGTCGCTCGTCGACCTCGAGCCTGGCCTCGGTGCCGCGTTCGAAGGTCACGCGCCCCGCGTCGGTGCTCACGGCGGGCGCGGGCGGAGGCGCGGCGCGGGGGCCGTCGAGGCTCGCGAGAAAGGCCGTGAGGGTCCCGCGCTCGAGCGCCGTGTCGGCGGCGGAGGCGTCGCGACGGACGCGCGTGCTCGTCTCGCCGAGGATGACGATGAGGGTGCGCTCGGCGAGCTGGAGCTGCGTCTCGTCGGCGAAGGTGACCTCGGCCGAGGAGCGCTCTCGGGTGTTCACGCGGTTGCCGCGGTAGAGCGGGTCGTTGGGGCGTCCTGGGCGCGCGGCGGCCTCGGCGGAGCCGCTCGCGGCGGGCAGCGGCTGCGCGCGCACCTCGACGGCGTTGTGCACCGCGGTGAGCAGCGCGTCGGGGGCGTTCGTGGCCGACGCGCGCGGCGGGATCACGAGCACGGTGCCCGGACGGAGCCTGTGCGGCGGAGGTCCCATCGTGGGGTTGGCCCGGTGGATGAGCGCCGTGTCGCGCGAGTCGCCGTAGAAGCGCCGCGAGATCGCGACGCAGGTGTCGCCCGCGACGACGGTGTAGCTCCGCGGCTGCGTGGAGCCCGCCTGCTGCGCGAGCGAGAGACCCGGCGTGACGAGCACCGCGGCGACGACCACGACCTGTCGGAGCGCGCTCATCGGCCCCTCCTCAACGCGCGGAGGAGCTTCTGGCACACGGCCGTGTCGTCGACGGTGGCGAGGGCGCAGTCGCTGGCCCCCGCGCGGATCAGCGTCGGCGCGTCGGAGGCGCGCGGCACGTCGATCACCACCACGGGGAGCGAGGCCAGCGGGGTCGTCGCGCGAACGGTCTTCGTGCGCTCGTCGGCGCCGTCACCGCCCGCGATGAGCACGGCCTTCCACGGGCGCTTGTCGGGGCTGAGCGCGCCCGGTGTTTCGACAAGGAACGCGGTCATGCCCTGCATCGCGAGGACGGTGCGCAGCGTCGCGGCGCGCTCTTCGCTGAAGCCCCAGAGAGCGACGCGCGGCGACGGGCCGGTGTCTCCCGCGGGGCCTTCTTTCGTGTCCTCTCTGGGCTCCGACGAGAGGGCCCGCTCGTCGCGCGTGAGGCCCGCCGCGCGCGCCCGCTCGGCCGCGTCGCGGGCCGTGAGCGAGGTCGCGTCGACGCCCATGATCGCGCGCTGGAGCGCGTCGCGAAACGCGGCCGCGTCGGGGCGCTTCTCGGGGCGCTTCGAGAGCGCGCGGAGGCACAGCGCCTCGAGGCCCACGGGCACCTCCCTCGGCGGCGGGCGCTCGGAGAACGAGGGCGGCGCGGAGAACATCTGCTGCGAGATGATCTCCGCCGTCGAGCGGCCGTTGAAGGGCGGCGCGCCCGAGAGGAGCTCGTAGAGCATCGCGCCGACGGCGTAGATGTCCGTGGGCGCGGCGACGTTACGGCCCACGCACTGCTCGGGGGACATGTAGTGCGGCGTCCCTCGCACGGTGCCCGTGACGGTGAGCTTCTCGGCGCCCTCGGTCTCGTTGACGAGGGCGATGCCGAAGTCGAGCACCTTCACGCGGTCGGTGCGGTCGCCCGCGTCGAGGAGCATCACGTTCTCGGGCTTGAGGTCGCGGTGCACGATGCCCGCGGCGTGGGCCGCCTCGAGCACCTGGAGCACCTGATCGATGATGTGCACCACGCGATCGATGGGGAGCGTCAGGCCGCCGGCCTTCACCTGCGATTCGAGGCTGAACCCGCGGAGCAGCTCCATCACGAGAAAGAGCTCGCCCTCGTGCTCGCCGTAGTCGAGCACCGAGACGACGTTGGGGTGGCGCAGCCGCGCGAGCACCACGGCCTCGCGACGAAAGCGCGCCCTCAGCTCTCCTCGCAACGTCCACTCGGGCAGGAGGAACTTCACCGCCACGGGCTCGCCGAGGTCGATGTGCGTGGCGCGGTAGACCCTCCCCATGCCCCCCGCGCCGAGGAGCGCCTCGATGCGGTATCGACCCGCGACGACGGCGCCGAGGCGCGTGTCATCGGGGGCCCGTCCGCACGCGGGACAGGGCTCGTCGGGATACGCGAGGGTGTTGCACCCGGGGCACGCGCTGCCTTCGTCGGGGAGCGCGCTGTCCCTCGTGGCCGCAAAGCCGGGCGGCATCACCGAGCCGTGGAGCAGCTTGCCGTCATTGGTCACGGAACCACCTCGAAGATCTCGACGGGCTCTCGCTTGCCGCGCAGCGGGTGTTGCCCGAGCGGGTTGTACGAGAACCTCGCCCCCACGGCCCGCACGATGGAGCCCGTCACGAGGGTCTGCCCGCCGCGCGCGAGCCCTTCGAGGCGCGCGGCCACGTTCACCACGTCACCGATCACGGTGTACTCCATGCGGCTCTCGCTGCCGAGGTTGCCCACGAGCGCCTCGCCGCGGTTCACGCCCACGCCGAGGCGCACCTCGATGCCGTAGGTCTCCTGCCACGCGGGCGCGCTGGCCTCGACGAAGCGGTGGATGTCCTCCGCCGCGGCGAGCGCCCTCGCGGCGGGCGCGTCGGCCCCGCTCGTCGCCGCATCACGCGGATCGCTCCCGGTGCCGAACACGGCCATCACGCAGTCGCCGATGAACTTGTCGACCATGCCCCCATGCCGGAATACCACCTCCGTGAGCACGGTAAAAAGCTCATTGAGGAACGCGACGACCTTCTCGGGCGGTGCGCCCTCGGCGAACGACGTGAACGACGCCACGTCGGCGAAGAGCACCGTCACCTCGCGGCGCTGACCGCCGAGCGCGAGCGACTTCTCACCGCGCGCCACGGCGCCCGCGACCTCCGACGGGAGAAAGCGCGACAGGTCGGCCTCGACGCGCTGCCTGCGCGCGATCTCGGCCTCGCTCTCGGTGAGCTTGTCGGCCATGCCTTCGAGCGCGTCGCCGAGGGTCTCGAGCTCGTCGCCGGTCTTCACCGGAGAGCGCGTCGTGAAGCGCCGCGCGGCGTAGTCGCCCGTGAGGTCCACGAGTTGACCGATCGGTCGGGTGGTGCGCTGGGCCATCCAGGCCCCGAGCGCGGCGGCGAGGGCCACGCACGCGAGCGCCCCGAAGGAGAGGATGTTCCGGGCCTCGGTGAGCGCGCGGTAGGCCTCGCTCTGAGTGCGGCGCACGGCGATGAACCACTGCATCCGTCGGAGGGCCCTGTAGGCGCCGACCATGGGCGTCGGCCCGTCGCGGTACTCCATCGAGAGCGACACGTCGCGCTGCTCGACGTCGCGCTGGTTGGCGAGAAACTCGGAGCTTTGAAAGATGTCGCGGCGCGCGAGCGAGGCGCCCACGGGCTCGGCGCCGGGCACGAGGAGGCGGAGGTCTTTGTCGACGACGAGCACGCGGCGCCGGGTGTCGTACTGACGCACCGAGACCTGCTCGACGAGGGTCGAGAGCCAGCGGGGGTCGAGCGTTGCGATCACCCAGATGCGCACGCCTCGATCGTCGGAGAGCGCCTCGGCGTAGCGCAGCGCGGCGCCCGCGGGCGTGAACTCCGTCGGGAGCCACGCGCCCGATCGCGGCGGCGCGCGCAGGAGCTCGTCGGGCACGCGCTCGACGGGCCCCGGCTCCCTCGACTCGCGCGCGGCGCTGTAGATCGTGTCGACGCGCTCGCCCGTGGGCGCGTAGACCGCCACGTGGAGCAGCGCCGCAGCGCGCGCCGCGGTGTCTCTCGCGAGCCGCACGCGCGCCTCGGGGGAGCCCACGTCGTTGTCGAGGAGCGTCCGCGCGACGCGGTGCGTGCCCTCCTCGGCGTACTCGAGGTCGCTCACGATGGAGCGCGCGGTCGCGTCGAGGATGGTGAGCTGGAGGTCTCGCTCGGTGTCGGCGAGGCCCGCCCTCACGGTGCGCGCGGTCACCCACGCGAGCGCGAAGATCGGCAGCGCGGCGACGACGAGGAGCGCCGCGGTCCACCGCGTGCGGAGCGAGATCCTACGCGCGGGCGTGCTTGCGGTCGGCGTCACGGCGCGCGCGAAGGTAAGCGATCCCGCCCCCGCAAGGAACGGGTCTCGACAGACACCGGTGCGAGTTCTCTCACGAAAAACTCAGCAGCCGAAGCCCGCGCTCACCGTTCGCACGGTCCCACCCGTGACCTGTGCACACGATGTCCCATTGAAGCGGATCTCCCTGTTGGTGCCGTCGGTGAACACCCAGCCGTTGGTGCCGTCGCGCGGCACGATGCGTCCATCGAACTGCACGGTCACCATGTCGGGCCGCGAAGGCGTCGTGGCGAAGCGCCACGTGCACGCCCTCGTCGCCGACGTGATCGAGCGCAGGGCGGCCTCGAGCTGTGACGTCGAGCCCGCGTCGTAGAAGCGGATCGCCCCGGTGCGCGCGCGCCCTCCCGCGACGGCCATGGTGTTGAGCGAGGGGTAGAGCGAGAGGTCCGAGCCGGGGATGCCGAGCACGAAAGTGTCGACGTTGTAGGTCGTGCGGATGTGCGCGATCTGAGAGATCACCTGCGACGGACCGCTCCCGCAGTTGGGGGCGCCGTCGGTGGCGAGCACGATGAAGCGACGGCGCGTCGAGGTCGTGGTGCGGAGGTGCTGCTCGGCGGTCTGGAGCGCGGCGTACGTCGGCGTGAAGGCCGTCTGGTAGGGCCCCCGCGCGGCGAGCGCCGTTGCGATGCGCGCGCCCGCCATCGGAGAGATGGGCACCACGGGCGCCGAGGGCACCATGCACGCGTCGGCGTCGGGAAAGATGATGAGCCCCATCGACATCGACGCGTCGAGCGGCGGGAGCACCGCGCGCACCGCGGAAACAAGGGCGTTCCAGCGCGTGACGCCGTCGAGCGTGCGGAGGATCATCGAGCCCGAGCGGTCGACGACGAAGAGCACGTCGGCGGGCTCCGTGGTGAGCGTGAAGCGCTCTCCGCCCGGCATGCACGGCCGGCACTCGGGCGCCGTCGCGCACTCCGAGTCGTTGCAGTCGGCGCGGCCGTCGCAGTCGTTGTCCGATCGGTCAGCGCAGTCCTCCGACGAGGGGAGCCACTGCTGCTCGCACGTTCCCCACCCCGAGCCGCCGAGCAGCGCCCCCACGCAGCGCTGCGTGCCTCCGCCGCAGACGCCGAGGCCCGCGGTGCCGCTCGGGCCCTCGTAGCAGGCGCGCGTGGCGCCGGGCCGACAGTCGCAGCGCTCGTCGATGCGACCGTTGCAGTCGTTGTCGAGGTTGTCGCAGGTGTCGGGCCGCGGGAGCGTCTGACCCACGCAGCGCCCCCACGTGGCCGCGCCGCTCGCGTCGACGGCGCAGGTCTGCTCTCCATCACGGCAGAGGCCCACACCGCGCGTCGAAGCGGCGCCCGTGTAACACCCGCGTCGCTCTCCGGCGCGGCACGCGCAGCCCTCGTCGACGGCGCCGTCGCAGTCGTTGTCCTGCTGGTCGCAGACCTCGCGCTGCGGCGCGCCCGAGCCCGCGCACGGGCCCCACACGCCGAACTCGCCTTCGCCCTCGCAGCGCTGCGTGCCGCGCTGGCAGGGGCCGTTGCCCGCGAGCGCGGCGAGGCCGAGAAAGCACGACTGCGTCGAGCCCGGGATGCACACGCACTCGTTGTCGACGCGACCGTCGCCGTCGTTGTCGAGCCCGTCGTCGCACGTGTCTCGCGTCGGCGTCCCGGGGAACACCACCATCGCCGCGTCGGCGAGGGGGACGTCGCCAGCCGTGAGCGCGTCGCCCACCGTGAGCGCGTCGCCCGCGGTCACACCGCCGTCGCGCGCCGGGGTCACGTCGCGGCCCGTGGAAACGCCGTCGTCGAAGACCTCGCCCGCGTCGTCGCCGGGCTGCGGTCGGGGCGTGTTCCCCTCGACGAGGGTCCCGTCGTCGGCCTGACACGCGAGGGCGGAGCTCATCGCCGCGACGAGGAGCACCAACAAAGCGCGCTGCGACGAGGGCGTCATCACCGCTGCGCATCTCACGTTTCGTGCCGCGCGTCGACGACCGTGACACCCCTCTCGTAGCGCGTAGATCGGTCCCGTGTTCACGGTGGGGCCGCGCTGACCAGCGAACACACGAGCCCCACTGACCGATCGGTCGGTGAGCGCCCTCTCAGTGCCTCCCCGTGAGCCCGATGGAGAGCACGTCGTACGCGGCCGTGTAGACCCCCTGGTTGTTGGTGCACGCACCGGGACCGGGATACCCCGCGCCTCGCGCGCAGGCCGCGGGCGTGATGGGCGCGGTGCCGCTGACGGTGCTCGCCCGGCCCTCGACGACGGTCTGCCCCGCGGTGAAGACGTGCTGGTAGGCGAAGTCGACGGTGAGCCACCGCCAGCGGTAGCTCGCGCCCGCCGAGAGGCCGAAGGTGTCGTAGCCCGCGGTGTCGATGCCGGCGTCGGGGTTCCAGCCGATCTCCTGGCCGTTGTAGGTGCGCGCGCCGGTCTGCGCGCCGAGGTCCCACGAGAAGCCCGCGCGGATCGCGAGCGTGTCGGGGATCACGTTGCGCTCGGCGCCGATGCGCATGCCGAAGGTGTCCCTCCAGCTCCGGCGCAGCACCACCTCGGGCGTCGCGGGGGCGCCCATCCCGGGCTCCACCTCGACGACGCCCGTGCTCCGCGTCACCACCTGCTGAAGCTGCGACGAGGTCTCGTAGTGAAAGTCGAGTTCGAAGTCGAAGTCCTCGTCGCGCATGGGGTCGCGGTCGGCCCACGCAGCCGGGGCTCCGTCGCGCATCGACGCGAAGCGCACGCCGAAGCGAAAGAGGCTCGGCAGGGGCAGCGTCACGACGCTCTCGAACCGCGACGTGTGCACCCTCGACGGGTCCGACGCGTAGGGGCGCACCGTGGCCGTCGACGTGCCCGAGAAGACCACCGGGCTCTCGTTGAGGTGAAGCTGCGCGCCCAAGGTGATCCACGGCGCGGGCTGCACCATCACGCCGACGCTGCCCGCCCAGAAGAAGCCCCACGCGTCGGCCGCGGTGCGCACGTCGGTGGCGGGCGACTGCGAGCCGATCGCGTTGGCCATGGTCTCGCCCGCGAAGTGTCCGAACGAGGGCTGGATCGCCGCGCCGACGCGCAGCCACGAGGTCGGCGCCACGGCCACGCCGAGGGTGGGGTGAATGATGGCGACGTTGGTCGCGAGCACCATGTACCGCGACGGAGAGGGCGCGAGGCCCGCGTCGGTTACCACCTGGTCAGGAAAGCGCTGCGAGCCGATCCCCGCGGGCGTGAGGATCCCCGCGCCGAAGGCGATCCAGGGCCTCGGCCGCCACGTCACCACGAGCTGCGGAACCACCGTGGGAGACAGCTCGTTGCACACCTCGGGATACGCGGGCCTCGCCGTGGCGTAGTCGCTGTCGGCGAACACGGTGGAGCCCGTCGAGACCCCGCTCTCGACGCCGTCATAGCGCCCGTCGCGCGTGAAGCAGTGCCGCCAGAGGCCCACGTTCATCGACGCCGTCCACTGCACGCCCGCGAGGCCCGCGAGGCCCGCCACGTTGTGGTTGAGCGCCAGCGGATCAGACGCCCGCGCCACGAAGGCCCCGCCGCGCCCCACGGCCTCGACGCCCACCGAGCCGAGCTCGGTGCCGCCCGCCAGCGCCTCCCCTGACCGAACGGTCAACGAGACCAGCGCGACGAAGAGCGTCCCGCGACGAACACGGCCCCGAAGCGATCGCGTGACGAACACAGCACGCATGTTGCAACATCTCTGCCCGTGCGTGACCCATCGGGGACGAAGAAGCGGCTCGAGCAGCGCGCCCGGTGGGGAACTCCCTTGATCGCGGCCCTCGTGGCGGCGCGCTTCCTCGCGGCGTGCGGCGCGCCCGAGGTGGCGGCGGGTCCGGCGCCGGCGAACGAGACGAGCGCGATGGACGGTGGAGTGACCACGTGCTCGCAGAACCCGGGCATCGACCCCGAGGTGCTCCCCCAGTGCTGCATCGGACGCGGGAGGGCGCGCTGTCTGCCCGCCGCCCTCGTACCCGGTCGGAGCGCCGCGATGCTCTCTCCGTGCATCCGTGGCGGCCTCTGCGTACCCGACGCGATCGTGCGCGCGGGGACGAGCTATGTCCCTCGCCGGTGCCGCTCATTCGGAGGCTTGACCGGCGCGTGCGTCTCTCGCTGCGTGCCCATGATCGCCGACCAGGGAGACCTCCTCCCCCGCGACGTGTGCGACGACGACCAGCGCTGCGCGCCCTGCTACGACCCGAGCAACGGCAACCAGTCGACGGGGGCGTGCGAGCCCGCGTCGCCCTGCTCCGACGCGGGCGTACCGCCTCCGCCGCCGCCCATCATGTGCCCGTACACGGGGCCCCCGCTCCTCGACCCGCGGGCGCTCCCCGCGTGCGCCTGCGCAGGGACGCGCTGCATGCCCTCGGGCCGCGTTCCTGCGTCGCAGCGCGCGCGCCTCGCGTCGTGTCCCGGCGGGTACTGCGTGCCGGAGCCGTACATCCGCGCGGCGAACAACTACGTCCCCCGTCGCTGCACGGCCTTTGGAGGGCTCGTCGGCGGCTGCGTCTCTCGCTGCGTGCCGATGGTGGCCGCGCAGGCCGACGTGCTCTCGCGCGACGTGTGCGACGAGGGCGAGCTCTGCGCGCCCTGCTACGACCCGCAGGCTGGCAACACGCCGACGGGCGCGTGCGACGTGCCGCGCAACTGCGGCGACGGAGGCTTTCCGCCGCAGCCTCCGCCGCTTCGCTGCCCGTACACGGGCCCCGACGTGCTCAATCCCGCGCGGCTCCCGCCGTGTCAGTGCGCGGGCACCCACTGCATGCCCGCGTCGCGCGTCCCCACCGCGCAACGGGGAATGCTCGCGGTCTGTCCCGGCGGCTACTGCGTGCCCGACGAGTTCATTCGATCCGCGAACAACTACCTCTCTCCGACCTGCCACCCCTTCGCTGGAATGGGCGAAGGGCGCTGCCTCTCGCGCTGCGTCCCGATGGTGGCCTCGCAGGCGTCGCAGCTCTCGCAGTCGACCTGCGGACCGACGCAGCTCTGCGTTCCGTGCTTCGACCCGCGCACGGGCGCGAGCACGTCGGCTTGCAACCAGAGCTGCGACACGGGACCGAGGGAACCTCCCTTCCGCTTTCAAGATTGCTGCGGAGGGAGGGCGAAGTGCGTCCCTGCGATGTCGGTCCCGGCGGCGCAGCGCGAGAGCCTCTCGGCCATGACGTGCCCCGCGGGCTTTCTCTGCGCGCCCAACGAGAACCTCGACCCGAGCTACCGCCCCATCGCGTGCCGCGCCACGCCCGCGCCCATCCCGATCGTGGGACAGCTCCCGGCCTACAACGGCTTCTGCGTGAGCACCTGCGTCAACCGCTCGTTCTTCGAACGCATCGGCACCGCGCAGGGGAGCTGCCCGACCGGCTACTTCTGCGGCCCCTGCCGCACGCCCCTCGGCGGACGAACGGGCGTCCCCGGCTGCACCTGAGCGCCTCCTGACCGATCGGTCAGGGGAGGCACCGCCAGCTCGGGTACGAGCACGGGCTGCACGTGACGCCCGCGCAGTTGACCGCCCGCAGCCCGCCCACGCAGATGCACCGGCTGCTGTCGGGAAAGCACACGCTGTTTGCCGGGCAATACCCTCCGTCGCTGCACAGCACCGCGCCCGCGCCGCAGAACACCGGGGCGCAGTAGAAGTCCGCGCCGGGACAGGTCGTGCACGGCGCCCCCGCGCAGGTGACCGCCTGGTAACCCGCGTTGCAGAGGCACCCTCCGCCCGCGACGCAGGCGCTCCCCGCGGGGCACGACGATCCGCCCGCGCAGGCGATGGAGGGCATGCCGCAGAAGAGGCGCTGACACGCCGTCGGCGAGACCTGCGTATAGCCCGCGTTGCAAACCACGCCGCACGCGCCCGCGACGCATGTGGCGACCCCGTTGAGCGGGGTCGGACACGGCGTACATGTGGCCCCACAGGTGGCCGTGGCGCTGTTCGAAACGCACCCCGACGCGCAGGGGTGAAAGCCGGGGTTGCACGAGGTCCCGCAGCGCGTTCCGTCGCAGGTGGCCGTCCCGTTGGCGAGCAGAGGACACGCCGAGCACGACGCCCCGCACGACGCCGTCGACGTGTCGGACACGCAGCGTCCGCTGCACGCGTGCTGGCCCGCGCCGCACGACGTTTCGCAGCGCCCCGCGACGCACGCCGCCGAGCCTCCCGTGGGGGCGACGCAGCGCGTCCCGCAGGCGCCGCAGTTCGAAGCGTCGCTCGCGAGGTCGACGCAGACCGAGCCGCAGACCGTGAGCGCGCAACGATCGACGGGGGCGCTCACATCGACCACGTCCGTCACCGTGGGGAGGTCGGGCGGCGCGCTCACGTCGACGCTGACCGGCCGGTCGATCGGAGGAGACACATCGACGGCGGTCCCCCGGTCGGACGAGATCACATCGAAGGCAGGTACATCGCGCGCAATCACGTCGATGGCCGCGTCGATGCTCGCGTCGACGGTTGCATCGACCAGTGCGACGACGTCGACCGGAGCGACGTCGAGCGCGCCGCTCTCCGCGAAGGTCACGTCGACCGCGTCGACGGGCGGCGAAACATCGGGGGTGCCGTCGTCGAAGACCACGTCGGTGGAGACGTCATCGCGCGAAGGGAACTCCTCCGCAGCGTCGCCGGGGCCTCCGCCCGCGACGGTCCCCTCGGCGCACGCGGAGACGAACCCGAGGATGCACGCGAGGCCATACGCCGACCGCGTAGGACGCTGCCACGTTGCGGCTCCGCGCGGGGTCACCATCTCCGAAGGCGACGGTCGCCGAGCGGGCCCGCGGGTGTCAAGCAGCCTCGGCAACGAGCTCCGTCGCTCCCTACCGAACGGTATAGCGGTGAAGAACCAGGCGCCCTCGACGGACCTTCGCAATGCCCCCGTCGCCCGCGGATCACCTCGCGCATCTCCGCATGAAATACGATGTATGTGCGATGGATACAGCCCGCTTCGTGCGGTGGTCACAGTCACCGACGCGGTGGTCACACGGCTGACCATACGGCCGACGAGCTCCCGACCGATCGGTAAGCAACACCCCGGAGAGGGCGCGTGCGCCCGGTGGCTCGTGGCGTGCTTTGGGGGCACCCATGAGGTTCCCGATGGTGGGCAGGTTCAGGGGCGATCGGCGCGGTGGCGTGTGTGTGGCGGCGGCGCTGGGCGCGATCGCGTGCGGGTGCTCCGCGGCGCCCGAGGACTCGCCGTGGGTGCGCGGAGAGCTCACGCGCAGCGACTCGATCGTGCGCGCGGTGGGAGAGGCCACGGCGTATCCGTACGTGTGCACGGTGCGCCTCGGGAGCAGCGGCGCGTGCTCGGGCTCGCTGGTCGCGCGCAACGTGGTGCTCACGGCGTCGCACTGCGTGGGCGGCGTGCGGTCGTTCACGGTGTCGTGCCCGTACTCGGGTGATCCGTCGCCCGCGACGGCGAGCGAGGCCGTGATGGCCCCCACGGGACGCACCTCGTACTCGGGCGACTACATCACCCCCGAGTCGGGGAGCGACGTGGCGCTCATCCACCTCGACCGAGACATCCGGGCGACGCGCTTCGGCGCCGTGCGCCTCGTGAACGTCGCGCCGCCGCAGCGCGTGTTCGTGATCGGCCGCATCAACAACGGAACCTTCACCAACCGCCTCTGGATCAGCCCCGTGTTCAACGCGATCTGGCGCTATGGGCGAGGCACGGTCCCCAACGCGATCGGCGCGAACTCGGGGGTGACGCAGCCCGGCGACTCGGGCGGCGCCCTCTTCGACGCCAACACGCGCGAGATCATCGGCGTGGTCTCAGGCGGAGGCGGAAACACGAGCATCTACGGCGTCGTCGCGAAGCAGCCCGAGTGGTTCCGCGACACGATCATGCGCTGGTCGGGCGCAGCGCCGCCTACGCCGTCTCCGTCGCCGACGCCTACTCCGACGCCGACACCCACTCCGACGCCGACGCCCACTCCGACGCCGACGCCCGATGCGTGTGCCGCGCGCGCGAACACCTGCGGAACGTGTACGCCCATCGCGGGCTGCGGCTGGTGCGGCGCGACGAGCTCGTGCATCTCCGTCGACCGCGTGGGCGCTCCGCTTCGGGCCTGCGCGTCGGGCTTCGCGCTCAACCCGCCAGACTGTTCGAGCACGCGCGAGTCGCCGGCGCCCACACCGACGCCCACGCCGACGCCCACGCCCACGCCCTCCGGCGAAGCGTGCGGAGCCTACGAAGACTGGACCATTCGCTCGTGCGTGAGCGGCTCGCAGTGGGTCCGCTGCACGAGCGGGACGCTCGAGCGCGGGCAATGCGCGACGGGCGGTCGCTGCGTGACCCGTCCCGCGGGCTACGACGACGTGTGCGTGCCGCCTGCGGGCGAGGGCGAACCGTGCGGACAGTACGCGTGGATCAACGTGTTCACCTGCAACCAGTCGCGCACGCAGCGTGTGATCTGCGTCGACGGCCGACTGGTCCGCGAGCCCTGCGCCCGCGGATGCCTCACGCGCCCCACCGGCGACGACGACGTCTGCGCGCCCTGAGCAAGCCTCACAAGCACCGGGCGCGTGAGCGCCCGGGGCCAACGCGAACGCCACCGATCACCGACAACACCTGAAGACGCTCCGGGGCGCGTTGCCCTCGGGGCGCACGAGGTCGACATCGACGCGGAGTGTCTCCTCGCGAGGTGTTCGGGCGTTGTTGGTGACTGGTGGCGTTCGCGTTGGCCCCGGGCGCTCACGCGCCCGGGGCTTGTAGAGACGGGGCAAGCCTACCGATCGGTCAGGGCGCGAGGCCGAGCACTTCGGCGGCCCACGGCCTGCCGTAGACGCGGCGCGCGAAGGCGCGGAGGGCCTCGGCGTCGGGGCTCTCTCGCAGCGCGCGGTAGTAGGCGTCCTGCGTGTCCCAGCGGAACGACTCGATCACCGAGCCGATGCGGTAGAGGTCCATGGCGCGGCGCACGTTCCACGCGAGGAAGGCGCGGAACTGCGTGTGATCGCGGAAGTACGCCGGGTCGCCCGCCTCGACGGCCATGCCGAGGGCGAGCGCGTAGGCGGTGAACTCCAGCGTGCCCGCGACGCCGTCGCGCCAGCCGTAGCGCCACAGGCCCGCGCGCGCGAGGTTCACGGCCACCTCGCTGCCGTTGGTGTACGCGACCCACTCGTCGAAGATGTAGAGGGGGGTGTCGTCCCACGAGCTCGCGCCGGTGATGTACGTGCCGAAGCGCGACCCGCGCAGGCTCGCGGGCACATACGACGCGACGGCCGACTTGCGGATCGCCGGCTCCACGATGATCGCGACGCGGTCGCTCATGCAGTAGAAGCCGTTGGCGCGGCGCCGGGTCTCGTTGAGGTAGTTGCGCGCGTGCGAGTTGATGCCGTGCGTGGTCTCGTGCCCGTAGGTCACCAGATCGCTGTCGGCGTAGGTGTCTCCGTACGAGAGCGGGAGGTGCTGGATGATGTCCGTGAGGGCCGTCCCCCACGAGGCGTTGCTGCGCGTGTGCTGCGCGCGCCAGGTGACCCACACCACATCGCCCGCAGGCGTGGGCGTCGGGGTAGGCGTGGGCGTCGGCGTCGGAGTAGGCGTCGGCGTGGGCGTCGGAGTTGGCGTCGGGGTCGGCGTGGGCGTGGGGGTCGGCGTCGGCGTGGGAGAGCCGCCGATGCAGACGTGGTCCTGACCGATCGGTCGGGACTCGCACGTCGAGGTGCAGGGACGCGAGTAGAGGCGCCCGCTGCGGCAGATGACGAGGTCGCGCCCGCGGCAGAGCCAGTTCGACCAGTTGGACGGGGAGCACAGCTCGCCCGTGTCGGTGCCCGTCGACGATCCGCCCGCGGGCGGAGGCGTCGAGGCGGCGGCGCAGTAGTCGTCGACGCCGGGAGGCTGGGCCACGCACCGCGTCGAGCAGGTCTCGCGCTGGAGGCGGTTCGAGATGCAGCGGACGCGCGTGCTGGCGTCGATGCACGACCACACGTTCCAGCCCTGGTAGGGGCCGCAGGGTTCGCCCGAGGGAGCCGGCGCGGCGCACACGTCGTCGACGCCGACGGGGCGTCCCTCGCAGCTCGTCGAGCAGGTCTCGCGCTCGAGGCGGTTTGAAATGCAACGGACGCGCGTGCGGCTGTCGATGCAGGTCCAGATCGTCCAGCCCTCGTAGTCTCCACACGCAGACGGCGTAGGCGTGGGAGTGGGAGTGGGCGTCGGAGTGGGGGTAGGCGTCGGCGTCGGCGTAGGCGTAGGCGTCGGCGTCGGAGCGGGTGGCGGCGCGCCATCACCCGCGGTGCGCGCGGGCGGCGATCCCCACGCGGCGATCTGCTCGACGATGCGCGCGTAGTTGAAGGGGACGTCGCCGAAGATGTCGCGGCCCGTGGCGTCGACGATGTACGCGCTGTTGACGCGGAGCACGGCGGACTCGCGGTCCCACATCACGGGTCCGCCCGAGTCGCCGGGGCACAGCCTCGCCGTCGCCTCGCCCTGGGGGAACTGGAACTTGCGCTTCTGTCCGCTCCCGATCGAGGTGTTCCTGCGCGTGCAGCCGTAGCCGTAGAGCGTGACGAGCTCGCCCGCCGAGGGGTGCCTCGACGAGATCCCCGCGGGGTGCGCCACGGCGTCGGGCACCGCCGTCGCGAGGTGGAGCAGCGCGACGTCCGATCGGTCCGACGTGCCGAAGCTGCGGTAGCGATCGACGGTGTAGCGCTCCTGCGTCGAGGTCGGCGACGCCTGCGTGATGAAGCGCCCATAGGCGCCCGGACGCGTCGCGGTGCCGAAGTCGACGCAGTGCGCGGCCGTGATGGCGACCTGCGGGGTGATGAGCGTCGCGGTGCACATCCCGCCGCCGATGAAGAGCGTCCCGACCTCGGGGCGCTCCCAGGTGATGGTGCCGTCGACGACGGGCGTGCTGCGCGCGATGGTCTCGGTGTCGCTCCAGTCGGCGGCGCACGCGGGCACGAGGAGCGATGCGAGGAGCGAGGCGTTTCGTACGCGATGGGTGCGCTTCATGGGCCTATTCCGCGAGGATGGTGTTGAGCATCGAGGTGAGCCTGCTGATGCGCGGCGCGGCCTCTGCGAGGCGCAGGCGTCCGCGGCGATCGATGACGATGGCGAAGGGGTACGCGTTGAGGCGCACGCGCCGGGCGATGGTGTCTCCGGGGTCGACCACCATGCGCGACGTGAGCCCGTAGCGGCTCTGCCAGCGCAGGCCGAAGTCGACCGTGGCGGGGCTCCGATCGGAGTTCTCCGTGAGCAGCGAGACCACCCTCACGCCGCGCGAGCGGTAGGGCTGCGTCACCTGCGACTCGATGACGGGAGCCTCTTCCTGACAGGCCCCGCACCAGCCCGCGCCGACGATGATCACCGTCGCCCGCGCGTTGCAGTACTCGCTCCCGTAGAAGTCGTAGGCCGCGCGCGTCTCGCACGACGTCGTCTGCGGCGCAGAGAAATTGCACGACCCCGGCGACGTGCAGAACCCCGAGGTCGGAACCGTCGACGCGCACATCGGAGTCGGCGGCGTCACGCCCGAGTCCATCACGGGCGGAGGCGTCGTCCCCGCGTCGGTCACGGGCGGCGGAGGAGGCGGTGGAGGCGGCGGAGGCGGAGGAGGTGGAGGCGGAGGAGGAGGTGGAGGCGGAGGCGGCATTATAGTTTTAATGTCTCGGCACAGAAGCTCAACAACATCGACAGACGTTACCGGCGGTGTTGGAGGACAGGCAGGGTATAGGGTTAGCACAACTCCAACCGGAGCGGTAAGAAGCGTCGCCGGGTCATACGGAAACATCGGACGGACTGGAATAGTTTACGA
>JBPOHC010000651.1:0-6053 GCA_052035985.1 Myxococcota bacterium
CGCGGGCTCCACCAGACACGAGAGCGACGCGAGCGCGGCGGAGCGCTCCTGCGTCCACACGATGGCCTGGGGTGTTCCTTCTTCGCGCGCGGTGCGGGCCATCGCGAGGGCCGGTGCGACGGCGGGCGGGTGCATCTTCGCGAGCGCGACCATCACGTCGAGCGTCCACGTCGTGCGAGGCTCCGTGAGCGCTTCTTCGAGCGCGCGTTCACAGAGCCACGCCCGCGCCGACGCATCGATCGCCACGGCGGCCATCTTCGCCACCGCGCGGCTCACACCCGAAGGACGCACCCCCGACGCGATGGCGCGCGCCGCCACGAAGCCCGCGCGAACGAGGAGCCCCACCGCCAGCGCGCGCTCGTGATCGTCCGCGGCGACGTGCCAGCGTGACTCGGCGTCGTCGAGATTCATCGGTCAGCGGGCGTTCTTCGATGCGTCTTCGCGGAGCGCTCGCACGGCCTCGTCTTCGCTCGCCGGGGTCGACCGCGCAGTCGCGTCGACGCGCACGCCAGTGCCCTCCGCGAGCGATCCGCCGAGGGCGGCCTTCGCCTCTCGGATCGACGCCACGAGCTCGTCGGGGGTGCGTGACGAGACCACCGTGCGCTTCTCGATGCCGTTGTCTCGCCACGCGATCTCGACGGCGCGAGGGCCCTCGCCCATGAGCGTGTACGCCCAGGTGCCCTCGGCGTCGCGCTTGATGCCCCAGCCGCCGAAGCGCTTCCAGTCGTAGTCGATGACCTTGCAGTCTGTCACCGTCGCGAGGTCGATCTTCGGGCCCCAGAGGCCGTACTGCACGTGCACGGAGCGGTCGGTCACGGCCACCCGCAAGACCAGAAACGCCGCCCAGAGCAGCGAGAAGAACAGCGTCATCGCGCCCAGAAACGCCGCCACCGCGAGCGACGCTCCGGGGGGCGCCGCGACGAGCGTGAGCACCATGCCCCCGAAGGTCCAGAGGGCCGGGAGGAGCACGATCCAGTGCCACCTCCACACGGTCTTCTCGCGGCGCACCTCGACGCCGGAGCTTCGCGTAGAAGAGTCTTCAAAGAGGTCCCCGGGGCGCCCGTCGCTCGTTGCCATGCGCGCGAGCGTATCCCCCGGCCGCGCCAGAGGGGAGCCGCGACGATGCGTGTGGTGCGCGCGGGGCCTCCGCGGCGATACTCACCGCCTCGATGAGCGACGACCTCGCCACAGGCACCGAGATCGCCGAGCGCTACCGGCTCATCGAGCGCGTCGCCGACCCGTGCTGCGGTGAGCGCTGGCGCGCGGCCGACGCGCAGGGCGGCGACGCGAGGCTCACCTGGCTCTCGCCGCCGAGGGCCATCGATACGGCGGTGCGCGACAAGCGGTTGAGCGCGCTCTGTCGATTCAGCCACGCGCACGCGGTGTCGTCGCGCGACGCGGGGGTGTTTCAGGGCGCCGCGTACCTCGTCTCGGCCGCGTCCGAGGGGAGGGGGCTGCGCGCCTGGATCGCAGAGCTCCGCGCGCAGCGGTCGCCCTTCGCGCTGCGTGACGCGAGGACCGTGCTCGATCAGGTCGCGCAGTGCCTCACCGCGGCGCACCGCGGCGTCGACGGCGCGCCCATCACCCACGGCGCGACCCTCGCGGAGAGCGTCATCATCGAGCGCCGCGGCGAGACGCAGTTCGTGTGTCGCCTCGACGACCTCGGGCTGCTCTCGCTCACGCAGGCCGCGGTGCTCACGCCCGGCGCGCGCGACGACGGACCCACCGTGGCCGACGACGTCTACGGTCTGGGCGCGCTGCTCGCGGAGGTGCTCACGGGCGAGGCCGTCGCGCCGGGCTCCGACCTCGACGCCGCGTGCGAGCGCTTCGAAGCCGCGCGCCCCGACGCCCATCCCTCGCTCTGGAAGGTCGTTCGCGCGTGCCTCTCGCCCTCTCCGCGAGACCGTCCCGAGAGCGTCACGCGCGTCCGCGAGCTGCTGCGTCAGGCCGTGTGGACGCCGCGAGAGATCGTCCTCGCACCCGAGGCTCCGCCGCCGCCGCCGCCACCGCCGTCGACACCGACGCCCGCTGCGCCCGAGCGCGCGCGCATCGTGGCCGTGAGCGCGACGCCCTCGATCGCAGCGCCACCGCCACAGCCGTCACCCGTGTTGTCACCGCCTCCGCGGCCGTCGTCGCCCGAGGCTGTGCCCGCTGCGTCGCCGTTGTCGTTGCCGGTTCCAGCGCCCGCGCTGACGCCGCCTCCGGTGCAGGTCAGCGCGCGCGCGTCGTTGCCTCCGTTGTCGTCGCCGCCCGTCGCGCAGGCCGAGCCCGTCACGCTGCCGCATGCGCCAACGGAGCGTCCTTCGAAGCTCATGCAGCTCGGCGTGTCGGGGCTCAAGGCTCGTCTCCGCGTGCCCACGACGGAGGTCGACACGGGCGCTCGGGCCTCCGCGCCTCCGCCCGAGGACGAGGGCATTCAGCCCATCGAGGCGGGCGCGACCTTGCGTGTGCGGCGCTCGCTGCTCGAACCCGAGGCCACGGTGGTGACGCACCCGCTCCCTCGCGCGTCGGTCGTCGAAGAGACGCGTCAGGTCGACGTCGCGTCGCTCGTGCCCGAAGAGCGGATCAACCCCGCGGACACCTTCGACACGATGCCCGGCGCGCGCATGAAGACCATGCCGCCGCCCTCGCGCCACGCGACGTATCTCCCCCTGGGGGGCCCCGACGCGAAGCCCGTCACGCCCGTCGCTGCGCCGCGGTCCGAACCCGCGACGAGCCCCGAGGCGCCGCGGTCGAACACCGTCGCCATCGACACCTCGGGCCTCCTCGAAACCCCGATGATGACGCTCGAAGACGAGACGAAGAGAACGCTCCGCGCGCCGCGTCCGTCAACGCTCCCGCCCGATCGCCTCGCGCCGCAGGTGACGCACTCCGCGCCGGAGCTGCGCGCCTCTGCGCCGCCGTCATACGCGCCTCCGACGGCGTCGATGCCCCTGCAAGCGCCGCGCGTCGAGCACGCCTTCGTCGACACGCCGACGCAGCCGGGGATCGTCGCGCCGCCGCCGTCGCCCGCGCCGTGGACGCCGCTCCCGCCGCCGATCTTCGAAGCGCAGCCGACGCAGCCCGAGGGCCGCGCGCTCGTGTGGGGAGGCGTCGCGGTGCTCGTCGCCGTGCTCGCGGTGTTGCTCGTCGCCGTGAGCTCCGCGTCGCGTTGACGGCCGCGAAGGGCGCGCGGCGCTTCACCTCAATGCTCCGCTGCGCACTTGACGCCCGCGCCGACACGGGGCTCCCATCTCCGCCGTGACGTCGGCGGCGATCGAGGAGCTTGCGCCCGAGGTGCCCATCCTCAACTCGAACGTCCGCGTCGATCGCTTCGTCGCGCAGGGCGGCTTCGGCCGCGTGTACCAGGGGCACCACCGCACGCTCGACCGCCCCGTGGCGATCAAGGTGCTCAAGATCCCGCCCGAGTTCGGCGACGCCGCGCGGAGCCTGTTCTGCGAGCGCTTCGCGCAGGAGGCGCGGATCATCGCGCGCCTCGACCACCCCGCCGTCGTGCGCGCCCTCGACTTCGGCGTCGCGCACCTCGGCGACGGGGAGTTCGCGCCGTACATGGTCCTCGACTGGATCGACGGACGGCCGCTCTCGAAGGTCATCCCCGCGCGCAAGGCCGAGGGCGCGCGCTTCGACCGCGACGAGACCCTGCGGCTCCTCACGCCCGTGATGGAGGCCGTCGCGATGGCGCACGCCATGGGCATCGTGCACCGCGACATCACCCCGGGGAACCTCATGGTCGTCGAGACCGCCGCGGGCCCCGCGCTGCGGCTCCTCGATTTCGGCATCGCGAAGGTGATGGACGGCGACGACGCGCACGCCGCCGAGGACACGCACACGCAGACGGCGCTCCTCGCGTTCTCGCCGCGCTGGGCCTCGCCCGAGCAGGCCTCGCGCGGTCGCACGGGGCCGTGGACCGACGTGCACGCGCTCGGTCTCCTCTGCTCCGCGATGCTCACCTGCGAGCGCCCCTACCGCGGCTCGAAGGAAGAGATCTTCAAGGAGATCTTCTCCGAGCGGCGCCCCACGCCCGCGGCCTTCGGCGTCGACGTCGGCGCCTGGGAGCCCGTGCTCGCGCGCGCCCTCTCGCTGCGCCCCGAAGACCGCCAGCCCGACGCCGCGACGCTGCTCCGCGAGCTTCAAGACGCGATCTTCGCCTCGGCGCCGACGCGCGTCGTGAGGGTTCCCGCGAGCGTGCGCGCAGGGCTCGTCGCGCCCGTCGCCGCGCCGCCTCCCGCGGAGCCTCACGCGCACGCCACCCTGTACGCCGCGGCGGGCGCGCTCGGAGCGCTGCTCGTCGTCGCGCTCGCTGCGTTTCTTCTCACGCGTCGCGCGCCCACGGCCTCGGTCAGTACGCGCGTGGTCCCCGTCGCACCGACGCAGCCCGCACCGTCGCCCTACGTCGCGCCGCGCGTGGCGTCGTCACCTTCGCCCGCGGTCATCCAAGAAGCGCCGTCGAGGCGCGCAGCGCACCCCACGCGACGCGCGCCGCCCGCGCAGGCCAACGCACCCATCGACACGCCGACGCTCGTCGAGCCCGCGCCGCGCGAGTCTCCGCCGCGTGAGTCTCCGCCGAGAGAGACCGTCGCCGCGCCTGCGCGTCCGCGCATCCAGCCGCTGAGGGAGTATCCGTGAGCGTTCGTGTCGGGGCCTTCGCGTTGGCCTTCGCGCTCCTCGTCGCCGCGCCCGACGCGCTCGCGCAGCAGGACCGCGAAGACGCGCGCGCCGCGTTTCTACAGGGCGTTCGCCTCCTCGAAGACGCGCGCTACGCCGAGGCCGTGTCGTCGCTCGAGCGATCGCTCGCGATGCGCGAGGTGCCGCCGGTGCTCTACAACCTCGCGCTCGCCTACCGCGGCGCGGGCGCGTACCTCCGCGCCGTCGAGACCTTCGAACGCTTTCTCGTCGTCGCGCCGCCGAGGGAGCCGCTCCGCAACGACGCCTCGACCATCATCGAGGAGCTGCGCCGCGCCATCGGTCGCGTGCGGGTCACCGTGCGCGGCGACGCCGCGGAGCTTCGCATCGACGACCGCGCCGTCACGCCCGTGGAGCCGGTCTCGACCGTGCGCCTCGACCCCGGACGTCACGTCTTCGAAGCGCGTCGCGAGGGATATCGCCCCGCGATCCGCTCGATTCTTCTCGCGCCGGGTGAGTCCGAGGAGGTCGAGCTCGACGCCGCGGAGGCGCCGCTCCCCGCGACGCTGGAGGTGCAGGTCAACGTCGACGACGCGACGATCACGCTCGACGGACGCGAGCGCGGTCGATCGCGCATCGAGCTCAGCCCCGGTTTGCACGTGCTCGAGGTGAGCGCCTCGGGGCACGCGAGCGATCGCAGAGAGCTCGACGTCGCGCCGGGTCGCAACGAGCGCGTGATGGTGACCCTCGCGGCGCGTCCGAGCGTGCTCACGCGCTGGTGGTTCTGGACGGGCGCCGCCGTCGTGGTCGCGGGCCTCGTCGTGGGCGGCGTGCTGGTCTTCTCGGGCACCGAGCAGCCCATTCAAGGAACATGGGGAACGGCCTACGGCGCCGTCGCTTCGTGGTGAAGCGCGCGCTGCTCGCGTCGGCGCTCGCGCTCGGTTGCGTGACCCCGCTCACCGAGGTGATGGTGGTGCTCGACACCGACCTCGCGGCGGGCGTCGACGTCGACACCGTGCGCATCGTCGTGAGCCGCGAAGGGAGCGCCGCGGCGCCCTCGCACGACGTCGTGTATGACCTTCGCTCGGGGCGCTTTCGCGTGCCCGGTACGCTCGGTGTCGTCGCGCGTGACCCCGAAGATCGAACGCCGCTGAGGGTCACCGTCACGGCCTCTCGCAACGATCGCCCGGTGCTCACGACGGTCGCGACTGGAGCGCCTCGCGCCTACGAGCTCGCGCGCCTCGACGTGTTCCTCGCGCGGAGGTGCCTCGTCGCCGCGAACGCGACGTGCCCCGAAGGTTCCACCTGCGGACGCTCGGGCTGCGAGCCCATCGCGAAGGACCCGCTCCCGCTGTACAACCCCGCGCTGCCGCCATGAAGCTCCGGTGGGCCGCGCTTTCGCTTGTTGCATTCGTCGCCTGCGATCGCCC
>JBPOHC010000708.1:0-15860 GCA_052035985.1 Myxococcota bacterium
GCTCGCGGTGACCGCGCGCGCGGTGCTCATTCCGGGCGGCGCGCGTGGCATCGGGCGGGCCGTCACGCTGCGCTGTCTGCGCGAGGGCTGGAGCGTCGCGGTCTGCCATCGCAGCTCACCCGACGACGCGACCTCGCTGGCGCTCGAAGCTGGAGACGCGCGCGATCGGCTGCTCATCGAGCGACGCGACGTGTGCATCGAGGCAGATCGCGAGGTGCTCGTGGCGTCGATGCGGGCGCGCTTCGGACGCATCGACGCGCTGGTTCACGCGGCCGGTCCGCTCGTGCGCGCGCCGCTGCTCGACGCAGGGATCGACCCGTGGCGAGCGGCGTGGGAGTCGAACGTCGCGCCGCTGATTTCCCTTTGTTCTACGGTGATTCCCGAGATGCGAGCGCGGTCTTGGGGGCGTGTGGTGGGCTTCGGAACGGCGGGCGTCGAGCGCCTCGCGCCGCACCCGTCACTCGCAGCGTATGGCGCCGCGAAGGCCGCTCTGGTGGCCTTCGTGCGCTCGCTCGCGCGCGACGTCGCTTCGAATGGAATCACCGCGAACGTGGTGTCTCCGGGTGTGATCGAGACGGGCGGCGTCGAGCCCGAGGTGCTCGCGCGGCAGCTCGCGCAGGTGCCCGCGGGCCGCGCAGGAACGCCCGACGAGGCCGCCGCCGTGGTGTGCTTTCTCCTCGGCGACGAGGCGCGCTACGTGACGGGCCAGAACGTCACCGTGAGCGGCGGACGCGGGCTGTGAGCGCAGCCCCGCGTTGACACCCCGTCGCGCGGCGCCCTACACCAGCGCGACCACCGATGGCCGACACGTCTCGAATGCTCGCGAAGATCCTCCGTGACGTCTGCGCGCGCGATGGAATCCGCCTCGACGCCTTCTCGGGCGACTGGGTGTTTCGGCTCGAACGCGACGGGCGCGTCACGCACGTCTTCGGCTTCGATTTCGCGCTCAACTCCGCGACGGCGCACATGCTCGCGAAGGACAAGGCCGCGACGTCGACGCTCCTCACGTTCCACGAGATTCCGTGCGTCGAGCACGCGCTCTTTCTCGGTCCGCAGGCGCCCGAGCACACGCCGAAGTCGGGCAACTGGCGACCGCTCCTCGCGTTCTTCGAAGCGCACGGCCGCGACATCGTCTGCAAGCGCAACGACGGGACGGGCGGCGCCGACGTGATCCGCGTGCGAAACCCCGTGGAGCTCGAGACCGCCGCGCAGCGCATCTTCGCCCGCTCTCGCGCGCTCTGCGCGTCGCCGTATGTCTCCATCGACGCCGAGTGCAGGATCGTCGTGCTCGACGGGCGCTGCGAGCTCGTCTACGAGAAGTCTCGGCCCGCGGTGAAGGGCGACGGAGCCTCGACGCCGAGGGCGCTCCTCGCGAAGCACCTCGCAGACGGAGGCGATGTCGAGGCCACGATCGCTGGCCTCGGAGAGCTCGCGGGACACATCGCGTGGGACGCTCCGCTCGCCGCGGGAGAGACCCTCCCGCTCAACTGGAAGCACAACCTCGGTCAAGGTGCCGAGGCGCGCGTGCTCGACGAGTCTGATCCCCACATCGCGACGCTGCGAGACATGGCGCAGCGCGCGGCCGACGCGATCGGCGTGAAGGTCGCGTCCGTCGACATCGCGCGAACAGGAGACACCCATCGCGTGCTCGAGATCAACGCGGGCCTGATGATGGAAGCCTTCGCGCGTCGCGCTCCGAACGGCTACGAGGTCGCGCGACAAATCTATCGCCGCGCGGTGCACCTCAGCCTCGGACTCGCACCCCCACGGGGAGACTGACCATGCGTCGCGCGTTCATGCCCGAGATCCTCGCGCGCGTGGCGCCCTCGATCGGCGCCACGGTCATCGCGGAGCCCGAGTACGGCTTCGCGGGGATGATCCGCTTCGCCCACGGAGGGACGTCGTTCTACTGGGAGAACAAGTTCAACCTCAACGCGATCGGCTCGGTGAAGATCGCGCAGGACAAGGGCTACGCCGCGCATTTTCTCGCGGTGCAGGGGTTCCGTGTTCCGGCGCAGCAGACCTTCTTTCGAGAGCGCTTTCGCGCCACGATCGGGTCGACGCGGGGACTCGACGAGGCGCGACGCTTCGCGGACTCGCTCGGCTGGCCCGTGTACCTCAAGCCGTGTCGGCGAAGTCAGGGAGACCTCGTCGCCGACGTGCACGATGACCGTGAGCTCGTCGAGCACGCGCGGGCGATCTTCGAAGTCGAGCGCGCGATGATCGTGCAGGCGGCGTGTGCGGGGCACGACTATCGCTTCGTGGTGCTCGATGACGAGGTGATCTCGGCGTACCGCAGGGTGCACATGGAGGTCACGGGCGACGGCCGCTCGAGCGTGCGGGAACTCCTCGCGGCGCGGCAGCGGGGCTTCGTCGAGAGCGGGAGAGACACGGTGATCCCGGTGAGTGACCCGCGCATCGCGAGGGCGCTCGGGCGCCACGGGATGACCGTCGAGAGCGTCCCCGAGGCGGAGCGCGCGATCACGCTGATGGGCGTCGCGAACCTCTCGCTCGGCGGAAACTGCGAGGATGTCACCGACGTTGCACACCCCACGGTGAACGACCTCGCGGTGCGGATCACCCGCGCGATGGGGCTTCGTTTCTGCGGCGTCGACGTGGTGATGCGCGACGCGCGCGAGCCGCTCGGAGACTACGACGTGCTCGAGATCAACTCGGCGCCGGGCCTCGACAACTACCAGCACGCGGACCCGGTGACGCAGCGGGAGTACGTCGACGGCCTCTACCGCAAGGTGCTCCTGGCCGTCGCGCGAGACTGTAAGCGTTGACCGCCTGCCCGCCCGCCCGATAGGCTCCCTCACGCGACCGGACGCGGGCGGAGACGTCGCGGCGGACGCAGGAGAGGAACTCCCTTGCGAGCTCGATTCCACGCAGCACTTCCCTTCGCGATCGCGGCGATCGTGGCTCCGATGACGGCCTTCGCGCAGCCCTCCGACGCCGATCGCGCGGACGCGAGGCGCCACTTTCAGGCGGGCGTCGCGCAGTTCCAGAGCCGCGATTTCGCGCACGCGCTCGAGGAGTTTCAGAACGCCTATCGCATCGCGCCGCACCCGTCGGTTCGAAAGAACATCGCGTTCTGCCTCGTAGAGCTCCACCGCGACGCCGAGGCCCTCGACAACTTCGAGCAGTTCCTCGCCGAGACCCCCAACGTCGCCCCCGCCGATCGCCGCGCGATCGACCTCCAGCTGCGCCGCATCCGTGGCCGCGTCGGCGAGATCACGCTCTCCATCGCGCCCGCCGACGCGATTGGCACCGTCGCCACGCTCGACGGCAACGTCGTCTCGACCTCGCGCCCCATCCACGTCGACGCGGGCCACCACACGCTCCGCGTCTCGGCCGAGGGCTACAACGCCGTCACCCGCGAGATCGACGTCGCCGTCCGCGCGCCCCAGGCGCTCTCGTTCGTCCTCGAACGCGCCACGGCGACGCCGCCGCCTCCTCCCCCGCCGCCGCCTCCGCCCCCGCCTCCGCCGCCGCCGCCTCCGCCCCCGCCGCCGACGGACAACAACGGCACCAACGCGACGCCGACGAACACGCCGCCGACGGACACGGCACCGACCGACAACCCGCCGCCCCCGCCGCCGCCCATGCTCGAAGAGAGCAACGGACTCTCGCCGGGGATCTTCTACGCGGTCGCCGGCGTTACGGGTGCAGCGGCCATCGCATGGGGCGTCTGCGGCGCGCTCGCGCTCAGCGCGAACTCTTCGTACGGCGATTCCTCAAACGCTGTCCGTTCGAGCGCCGCGGGCGACTCTCAGTTGCCGACGCGCGTGGCGCAGGCGCAGTCCGACGCCGACTCCGCGAGGCAGTTCGCGCTCTGGTCCGACATCGCCCTCGGCGTGACCCTCGCGGGCGCCATCGGCGGAACGATCCTCTACTTCAAGACCGACTTCGGGGGGCACCGCGTGAACGTCACGGGCGCCCCCACCGCGCAGGGCGGATCGCTCCTCCTCACCGCCTCGTTCTGATCGCGACGCGCCTGCGACGCAGGCCGAGCACCGCGAGCGCTCCCACCCACAAGCCCCACGCTCCGACCTTCGCGCCGCCGCGAGGGACCTCGCACCCGCAGCCCGAGGGCTCGTCGGGGTTGAAGAGCAGGTCCGCGTCGGGGCCGTCCATCGCCACGTCCGCGCCCGCATCACGCGCGGGCCCCGTGTCTCTGGGCGCCTCGCGATCCACGACCACGTCGGCGCTCGTCGCGTCTGCGAGGGTCGCGTCCATGCCGCCCGCGTCGGGGCGCGAGCGCACGCACTGGCCTTCGAGGCACGCGGTTCCACCCGGGCAGCTCACGCCCGCGCAGCGGTCGGTGACGCAGCGACCGGAGCTTCGATCGCAGCGCGACCCGAGCGGACACGTCACGCCCTCGCACGGCGTCACGCAGCGCGGCGTCGTCCCCGTGCAGTCGAGGAGCGCGGTCGCGGGACACGTGAGCCGACCGCACCCCGCGGCGTCGCAGCGGCCCGTTCGCTCGTTGCACGTCGCGCCGCCCGAACACGCGATGCAAGGGCAGTTGGGCACGCAGCGACCGGCCTCGCAGTGCTGCCTCGTGGGGCACAGCACGCCCGAGCACGGATCGACGCACGCGCCGCCGCGGCACGTCTGACCGATGGGGCACATCGCGCCCTCGCACGGGTCCTGGCATCCGCGCGGGCCGCACACCTGGCCCGCGGGGCACTCGGAGCGCGCGCACGGCGCGGGGAGGCAGTAGCTCGCGCCGCCGCCGTCGGCGACGACGCAGGTCTGTCCGTCGGGGCACGCGCCCTCGACGCACTGAGGCGCGCAGAGGCCGCTCACGCAGGTGGTGTTCGAAGGGCACGCGGTGACGACGCCGTCGCAGTTCACGTCGCGCGCGGTGGCGCAGCTCTCGACGGCCGAGGGGTTCACCTCGCGGCGCGCGTCGTCGCAGTCGTTGCCGCCGCACGCGCGGTCGCGGAAGCCGTCGCCGTCGCGGTCGGGGCAGATCGCGGTGTCGTCTTCGTTGAGCCCCGCCACGGCGTCGAGCTCGGCGTCGAAGGACCAGAACTGACACGCGGGCGTGGGGTTGCCGTTGTTGCCCGCGACGATCGACGCGTAGCGGAACGTGAGCCCGCACGGCAGCGAGAAGACCTGCACGATGCCGTCGCGCTGCGTGGGGTTGTCGAGGTTGGGCGTGAGCGCGGGCCCCACGGATTGACCGCCCGTCATCGCGTCGGGGATCCATCCCTGGAGGAACGCGCGCGTGAGCACGGCGGGGTTCCATCGGTTGCCGTCGGGGCGGCCCGCCTCGGCGATCTCCGTGGAGTCAGGGTTGTTCGAGAGCCACACGCTGTACTCGAAGGACTCGCAGGGCAGCGGACCGTGGTCTGTGAAGGGAAAGACCGCCACGCGGTTCCCCTCGCCGCCGAGGTCGAAGATGGCGCCATGCTCGGGGAGGAACATCGCCTGCTCGCCGTCGCACACGCGGTCTCCGTCGGCGTGCCCCGGCGCGCCCACGTAGAACCGATCGATCTCGGCGTTGTAGCAGTCGAGCCCGTTGAGCGTGTCTTCGAAGCGGTGGTCCCACCCGAAGCGATAGTCGCCGTCCGACGCGAACGCGCGCGGAGGTCCGCCCGCGGGCGCGCAGTACCCCGACGGCGCGCCGGTGCCGTAGTAGAGCCACACGGCGTTGCTGTTGTATTGCCGTCCGACGGCGCGGTTGATGTCCGTCGCCGAGGTCGACGCGCCCTTGATGAGCCGCGCGAAGCGGAGCATCCGCGCGTCGCGCCCGTCGGCCGTCTGAAACACTCCGGGGCGTCGCTCGGCGGCGGGGAGCGAGTCGAAGCACGCGGTCCCGTTGGCGATGCACTGGCCGCAGTTCGCCATGTCGGTGCCGCAGCTCGTACACACGCCTCGTACGGGCTGCGCCGTCGCCACAGACGGAGCCGCGAGGCCCACGCCGACCGCCACGCACATCGCGAGAATCGCTCTCCGGATCATGCGCGCACTCTCACACGGCGCGTCGCGGAGAGGCAACGGCCCGGCGACTTCGTGTAGCTTCCACCGTTGATGGGCGCCGAGCGAAGCGACGCAGCGCGCGCCCGCAAGTCCGCGGGGCGCTTCGACACGCCCCCGTCGCTCGCGCGCCTCGTCGCACGCCTCGGCCTCACGAGCGCGCTCGACGTCGCGAAGAACACGCCCGACCCGGCGCGGGCGCTCCTCGCGATTCGCGTGTGCGATCCGACCTGCGGAGAAGGCAATCTGCTCCTCGAAGCGGCGCGACTGCTCGCGTCGGCGCTCGCCCAAGTGCGCGCGGAGGAGCCCTCCTCCGACGACCACCGACGCGCGCTCACGGACGTCATTCGAAGCTGCCTCCGCGGCGTGGAGCGCGACCCCGCGGTGGCCGCGCGATGCCGCGAATCCCTCGCGCGCGAAGGCGGTTTCGAAGACGCGCCCGCGTGGCTCGAAGAGGCCGTCGTCACCGACGACGCCGCGTCGATCGCCTGCGAAGGCCGCTGGGCGCGGACCTTCACCGACGCGATGGCGCGCGGAGGCTTCGACGCGGTGATCGGCAATCCCCCGTTCCTCAACGCGATCGAGCGGAGGGCCGCGACGACCACGCGCGAGGCGCTGCGAGCGCTGCACCCCGAGATCGGTGCCACGGCCGACGTGGCGTGTCACTTCCTCGCCATCGCAGAGACCCTTCGACGCGCGAGCGGGCGCGTCGCGATGGTGATGCCCCGCGCGCTCCTCTCCGCCCCCGCGGCGGAGAAGCTCAGGGAGAGGCTCACACCGTCGATGCGGGTGATCTACGCGCCCGACGCCGCGAGGCTCTTCGACGGCGCGCACGTCTTCGTCTGCGTGGTCGCGACGGGCGCGGGCGACGGGTGCGACGTCAGCGCCGACCCCGATCCCGCGCGCGTCTCGTGGCGACGCGTCGAGCTCCGTGACAGCGCCTGGTGGGCCGCGCTCCACGGCGGCGAGAGGCCGCTCGATCACGGCGCTCCCACGCTCTCGGAGCGCTTCGAACTCAGCGCCAGCATGACCGCCAGCGAGGCCTACGAGCTCGCGCCGCTGCTCGTCGACGCGCCCCACGGAGCGGGGATCGCGCTCGTCACCACGGGCCTCATCGACCGCGGGGCGTGTCACTGGGGCGCGCGGCCGTGCCGCTATCTCAAGCAATCCTTCGCGCACCCTCGCGTCGACCCGTCACGCGCGGTGCCCGCGGGCATCGCGAGGCGGATCGCCCGCGCGGCGCGTCCGAAGCTGCTCGTCGCGGGCCTCGGGCGAGAGATCGAGTGCTTCGTCGACGCGCGGGGCGACTACCTCGGCGCGGTCTCGACCTGGACGGTCACGCACCCCGCCGATGACCTCGCGGCGCTCCGGGCGCTCGCAGACCACCTGCACAGCGACGCGGTGGGAGCGCGGTTGCGCGCCGAGCTCGGGGCCACGGCCCTCGGCGGAGGGAGCATCACGCTCACGCGGCGCTTCCTCGACGCGATCCCGCTGCCGCCGGCGAAGGACGAGACCGCGACAGCGAGGGGGGTCGACGGGCCGCGACGATGAACGCGCCCCGCGAACAACACGCCGCACGACGCGAAGACATTTCGGCCCACTCGCTCTGGAATTCCGCGCTCGCTCTGCGCTAGAACCGCCCGTGATGACGCGCTTCAGCTTCGCCACGGTGCTTGGTTCCTGCGGGCTCCTCTTCGTCGCTTGCACCGACGATCCGAAGCCGCCGCCGGTGACCTCCGACGTCCCCGCGGTCGACGTCACCGACGTCCCGTCCACCGATCGCCCCGACGCACCCGTCGTCGATGATCGCCCCGACGCGGCGCCGACCGACGCGCCCGACGTCACCACCGACACGCCCGGCGACTCGGCCGACGTGACGCCCATCGACGTGCCCGCGGGGACGACGTGGTGTGACCTCCCGATGGGTCCTGACGCCGAGGTCCGCGGCGTCACCCTCCCCGACGGCTTCTGCGTGCGACGCTACGGTCGGCTCCAGCACCCGCGCGTGATGGGCTTCTCGCCGTCGGGTGATCTCTTCATCACCTCGCCCGGCACCACGGGCCCTGGCGGAACGGGACCGGGCATCGACGCCATCGCGGTGCTCCCCGACGACAACCGCGACGGCGTCGCCGACAGCGTGACGCCCTACGCGCGGCTCCCGCAGCTCCTCGCGACGGGCGAGACCGTGAACCCCACGACGCAGACCGTCCACGGCCTGCTCTTTCACAACGGGTTCCTCTACTACACCTTTCAGAACAGCGTGAACCGCGTGGCGTACCGCATGGGCGACCGTGCGATCCCCGCGGGCGCTGCGATCCAGAACGTCGCGAACCTCACGGGCGCCGAGCGCTGGACGCACACCCTCGCCGCGGGCGCCGACGGCAGCCTCTACGTCTCGATGGGCATCTACGGCTCGTTCCAGTGTCCGTATCCCTCGCCCGAGCGCGGCGCGATCCTTCGCATCCGAAGCGCCCCGACGGACACCATGCCACCGCTCAACGGCGAGATCATCGCGCGCGGCTTCCGCAACCCGATGTACATCCGCTGTCAGGCGTGGGGCTGCTACGCGGCGGAGCTCACCGACGACGGCTGGACCGCGCCGGGACGCGAGAAGATCGTCCGCTTCGAAGCCGGTCAGGACTACGGCTATCCCTGCTGCTACGACCGCAACCTCCCCTCGCCCGCGAACGGCGGCCGGGTGTCGTGCGCGTCGACGACCGCGAGCCTGCTCGGGTTCCCCGTGGGCTACACGCCCTTCGGCCACGACTTCGAGAAGGGCAACTGGCCCGCGCCGTACGCCAACGGGATGTTCGTGGGGCTCCACGGGCAGGTTGGATCGTGGACGGCCACGGGCATCAACTGGGCGCCCGCGAACCCCACCACGCACGCGTTCATGAGCGAGAGCGCGCAGCAGTTCATGGGCGGCTGGGGGCGCGGAACCCCCAACGAGGGACGCGTCGCCGACCTCGCCTTCGCCCCCGACGGAAGGCTCTTCTTCACCGACGATCAACAGGGTCACGTCTACTGGATCGCACCCCGGTCGCTCCAGATTCGCCCCCGGTGAAGCCTCTGGATCGCGCACACACAATGACCAACACACGCTCCCTCCTCCTCTCGCTCGCGCTCGTCGCGGCGTGCCGCAACTCGACGCCCGAACCTCCCCCCGCCCCCTCCGCGCTCCCGCCCGGCGCGCAGGGCCACACGGCGCCCGGAGAGGCTCCTCCCAACCATCCCCCGACGGGGCAGATGCCCCCCGGTCACCCCTCGATGGGAGGGCCCGGTATGGCCGCGCCTGCCCCCGCGGGACGCGAGCTCCACTGGACGGACCCGGTCGGCTGGCAGCGCGTCCAGCCCGCCTCGTCGATGCGCCGCGCGCAGTACGCCATCCCCGGCGCTGCCGCGGGTCAGGAGGCCGAGCTCGCGGTGTTCTATTTCGGCGCGGGTCAGGGCGGATCGATCGAAGAGAACATCGCGCGCTGGCACAACCAGTTCGTGCAGGAAGGAGCCGCGGCCCCTCCGACCACGACGCAGCGCACGGTGAACAACCTCCGCGTGCACCTCACCGAGCGCTTCGGCCGCTTCGGCGGGACGATGGTCGCCCCCGGCGCGCCCGCTCCGCCGCCGCGCGAGGACTGGGGCATGCTCGGCGCGATCGTCGAGACCGATCAGGGTCCGTGGTTCTTCAAGATGACGGGGCCCCGCGCGACGATCAACGCCGCGCGCGCCCGCTTCGACGACCTCGTCGGGTCGTTCCAGATGCCCTGAGATTCCCCGCTCAGGCGCGCGGGAGCAGCACCTTGAAGGTCGTCGCTCCGAGCGCGTCGCGAAGCACCTCTACAGAGCCGCCGCAGCGCATCGCGAGGTCTCGTCCGTAGACCTCGCCCACGACCGCGTCTTGATCGTGGTGCGTGACCTTCGGCGCCGAGGGCGCCGACGCGCACACGTTGATCTCGACCCCGCGCGGCGACACCGCGGCGCTCACGCGCACCTCGACCTTCGCGCCGCCGCCGTCGGCGAACTGATACGCGACGCGCGTCACGAACATCACCAGCGCCTCGGCGAGGTACGCGGGCGCGAGCCGCACGTTGGGCAGCGCGCCCGCCGTGGTGACGACCTTCGCGCGGCCCTTCACATACGGCCCCACGAGCGCGGCGACCGCGCGGATGACACCCCCGGCGTCGGCCGTCGTCGAGGTCTCGTCGGCCAGCGAGGCCACGGCGGAGACGCCCTCCCACACGAGCTGCGAGGCGTCCCACGCGTCGTCGAGGAGCGAGGCGCACACGCGCGTCGAGGGGTGCAGCGGCGCGACCACGCGAAAGCCCGCGAGCTCCGAGCGCAGCGACGCGTGGGCCGTCGCGAGCGACGCGTGCGCGGCCACCATCGCGGGCGCTGCGGCGCAGAGGAGCTTGCCGATCGCGGCCTCGCGTCGGTCGCGGCGCACGAGGTCGAGCGGGGCGCGCGGCGAGACGTCCGTGAGCCGCTTCGAGAGCCACGCGGTGCGAAGCGCGACGCCGGCCGCGCGGAGGAGCGGCGCATCGAGCGTGTGCGGCGAGGCGCCTGCGCGACGCCACGCGAACCACACCGAGCAGCGCACGTGCTCGCCCGTGGGGAGGTCGGCCGTGATGACGTCCTCGGCGGAGAGGCAGTGCCGCACCGCGCGGTCGAGATCGCCCATCGGAACGGGAGACAGCTCAACGGCGGTGTCGAGGTCGTCGCGGCCATCACCGGCGCGCACGAACACGACGCGTTCGCCGTCGGGCGCCGCTTCGGTCACCGACCAGACGACGAAGTCGCAGCGGTAGCGCGCGATGTACGCGTCAGAGAGCGCGCGCATCGCGTCGTGCAGCGAGGGCGCATCGGCTGCGTGCAGAAAGGGTTCGAAGGTGTCGTCGAGGGGCGCTGGGGTCGAGGAGGCCGCGAGGTCGCTCCACGTGAGATCGTCGGGAACCTCCGC
Source organism: Myxococcota bacterium (assembly GCA_052035985.1). Classification (GTDB taxonomy): domain Bacteria; phylum Myxococcota_A; class Polyangia; order Polyangiales; genus CAISKJ01. Next base: position 10,943 of record JBPOHC010000708.1, read on the forward strand.
GCGCTCCTCGTGGTGTTCGGCCCAGCCGATCATGCTGGTGGGTCGGTCCGCGCGACCTGACTCTGTCGAAGCGTTTGTGATGACCCCGAAGCGTTTGAGCTCGCTCGCCATGTTCCCCTCGTGACCACGCACCGCGCGTGCCGCGCGAAGCGCTCGACGGCCCGATGAGCGCCGTCGCCGACGGGCGCGGTTGTATCGGAGCGCGCGCGCGATTCACACGCCGACGCGCGGCACCGCGATCGATTTCATTGCGGCGAGAGGTCGCAGCGCGTGTCGCGGGTGCGAAGGCGGGTTCGGTGTGCGGGGTGCGTGCAGTGGAGCGCGGAGGCGTCGCCGCGGTGTCAGCTCGCGCGCGCCTGGCCGCCGGGGCTGTTCGCGGGGAGCTCGTTGGGGTGCGGCGAGTAGTCGTACTTGCCGTAGTAGTACGCGGGCGATCCCTCGCGGAGGTCGATGGCGTTGAGCACCACGCCGACCACGCGGCTCCCGAGGTCGCGGAGCTGGCGCACGACGGCGGCGCCCTGATCGCGGCGCGTATAGCGCGAGCGGACCACGAGCACGACGCCGTCGAGCTGCGGGCCGAGGGCGAGCGCGTCGGTCACGGCCGTGATGGGCGGCGAGTCGAAGATCACGCGGTCGTAGGTCTTTCGGAGCAGCGCGAGGAGCTCGGTCATGCGCTGGCTGTGAATGAGCTCCACGGGGTTCGGCGGGACGGGGCCGCAGACGAGGGTCTGGAGGTTGGGCACCACCGTGTCGAGCACGGCCTCTTCGAGGGTCGCCTCGCCGATGAGCACGCTCGAGAGGCCCACCGGGGGGCGCACGCCGAAGACCTTGTGCACGCGCGGGCGGCGCAGGTCGCCGTCGACGAGGAGCACGCGCTTTCCGCTCTGCGCGAGGGTGATCGCGAGGCTCGTGGCGGTGAAGGTCTTGCCCTCGCGCGGCGACGCGCTCGACACCATGAGCATCTGGAAGGGCGTGTCGGGCGACATGAACACGAGGTTCGTTCGAATCCCTCGGGCGAGCTCGGCGACGAGCGACATCGGGTGCGAGTGCACCACGAGGTCGAGGTTCTCGATGGGGGCCTCGTTGGCGTGCGTGTCGCCGTACTGATAGCGCTTGTGGGCGCGGAGTCCGCGGCTGTTGATGAGCGGCATGTACCCGAGGAAGGTCGCGCGCAGGGTCTCTTCGATGTCCTGCTGCGAGCGCACGGTGCGATCGAGCTGGATGGCGACGAGGGCCGCGAGGATGCCCAGCACGAGGCCGCCGAGCGCGCCGAGCGCGAGGGTGAGCCCAACGCGGGGCTTCACGGGCGCGAAGGGCACGAGCGCGTAGTCGAGCACGCGCATGTTGTTGACCCGGAGCTCTTGCATGAGGTTGCCCTCGGTCGCGCGCTCCAGGACGATGCCGTAGATCTTCGAGTGGTTCTCGCGCTCGCGGGCGAGGCGCGTGTAGACCATCTCCTGCTCGTTGAGGAGCACGGCCTGGCGCTGCGCGTCCATGAGCTCGCTGCGGAGGTTCCCTTCGGCGCGGGTGACGCCGCGGAGCTCGGCCTCGGCGGCGCCCTTGATGTTCTGCACCTCGGCGCGGATCATCGCCATCACGGTGTTGGTGCGGGCGCGCGCGGTCCTGAGCTCCACCGCGGTGGGCAGGTAGCGCGGCTCGAGCGCGGCCTCATCGCGGCTCGTCGACTCGAGCTGCGTGCGCAGCGACGACAGCACCGACGACTGGAGGAACTCGGGCGCCGTGAGCAGCGAGAGGCCCGCCACGATGTGCTCGTGCCACTCGCGACGAGCGTCGACCGGCGCGTCGATGGAGGCGCCCGTGCCGCGCGTCCCCGGCGGCGGGAGGGCGTCGACGACGGCCGAGGCCGCGCGCTGCACCTCGCCCACACGCCCCGCGAGGTTGAACCGACGGGTCTGCGCGTCGGTGAGCGACTCCGAGAGCCGCGCGATGCGGTTTCCGACGATGTTCCGCTGGTCGGAGAAGGTGTCGGAGACGATGTTGTGCTGGAGGCGGTACTGCTGGAGGCGATCCTCGGAGCGCGAGAGGTTCTCGCGGAGCTCGTCGAGCTGGTTGCTGAGCCAGCGCACCGCGTCGCGCGTGCTGCCGAGGCGGTGGTCGAGGTTCCGCTGGATGTAGACGTCGGCGATGGTGTTCGCGAGGAGCTGCGCCCGGCGCGGGCTACGGTCTTCGACGGTGATGTTGACGAGGCGGCTCTCCTTCACGGGATCAACGCGCGTGCGCGACACGAGGAGGTTCGCCGCGTCGGTCACGGTCACCGAGCGCCACCCCCTGCGCCGCTCGGGCGCGATGCCCACGAAGTCGGGGTCGTGCTGGAGCCCGAGGCGCCGCACCACGCCCTCGGCCACGCCGCGGCTGCGGATCACGCGGTACTGGGTTTCGTAGTACTCGCGGAGGTTCCAGTACGAGGCCGTGCCGCTCGTGTCGACGTCTTCAACCTGGCGACCGAGGGGCCGCGGGGGGTTGGGTTCAAACTGCAACGTCGCCGTCGCCGCGAAGATCTTCGGCTGGCGCAAGACCCACAGCGCGTCGAGGCAGAGCGCGAGCGCGATGCCGCTCAGCACGATCCAACGGTGCTTCCAGAGGGTCTTGAGCTGCTCGATCAGCAGGCTCGGTGACTCTTGCGAGTCAGGGACCGGGCGCGCGTTGGCATTCACGATTCGAGTCTCCGGCTTTCAGGTCGATGCGAGCGGTTGCGTGTGCCTTCTACCAGATCCGCGGCGCGCTCACAGCGCCCCGGAGACCACATCATCGACCGATACGTTGCCCGCGGAACACGCGGGATTCACGGCCCTCCGTCGGCCTCGCCCGCGTCGTTGACCACCGGCGGGAGCACCCGCGCGGGGAGGCCCGCGTCGACCGCGCGCCGCGCCCCGACGGGGTCGCAGATCGCCCGCGCCGTGGGGTCGACGGGCTCGCGCTCGAGGAGCGTCGTGCACTGCGCTTCGAGGCCCGGACGGTCGCCCATGCGGGCCGCGAGGATGGCCATCTGGAGGGCGTAGGGCGTCTCGGGCACGGCGAGCGAGTGGGCCATTTCGTAGGCTGAATAGGCCGCACGATCGGCTCCCGCGGCGGCTTCGAGCTCACCCCGCAGGCCGTGTGCGCGGATGAGACGCTCGAGGTCCGCGCCCGCGGTCTCTTGCATCGCGGCGGTCTCTCGGCGCATCGCCGCGAGGTCGTGACGGCGCGAGAAGAGCCGCGCGCGAGACTCGTGGAGGGGGTACGTGTCGCGGGCGCGCGTGAGCGCCCGGTCGAGCGCCCGCAGCGCCCCCTCTTCGTCGTTGCGCGCGAGGAGCACGTCGGCGAGACACACGGTGCCCGTGGGCTCCGAGGGCGCCGAGCGCTCGATGCGCTCGCAGTACCTCGAAGCCTCGACGAGGTCGCCGCGGATGCGCGCGGCGTAGGCCCTGCGCTGAAGCGCGAACACGAAGCCGTTCGAACGCTCGAGGAGGAGCTCGTCGGCCATCGCGGCGTAGGCGGGCTCCGGAGCGCGCGCGGCGATGCCGTTCAAGAACTCCACGCCCGCGTAGTTGTTGGGCGCCACGCGCTGGAGCTCCTCTCGCGTGGGCAGCGGGCGGAGGCGCAGCGCGACCTGCGCGCAGGGCACGGGCGCGAGCGACGTGCGACGGAGCACCTCGGAGACCTCGAGCAGCGCCTGACTCCGTCGGTTGCCCACCGCGAGGATGCGCGCGAGGAGCAGGTGCGGCTGCGCCCACTGCGGCGAGAGCTCCATCGCGCGGGCGACGAAGCGCAGGGCCGTGGGGTGGCCCTCGGCGACGGCGTACGAGCCCAGCACGAGCTGGAGGTACGGGTCACCGGGGTGCCTCGCCACGATGGCGCGCGCCTCGGGCGTGAGGAAGAACGTCGAGCTCTCGCGGAGCTGCCGCTCAACGCGGTCGCGATCGGACTCCAGGCCCGAGCGCCACGCGGTGAGCCCGACGACGCCCACCACCAGGATCGCCGCGAAGCCCGGCCAGCGGGCGAGCGTCTCGGCGCGCGGGAGCGGGCGACGCCAGCCGCGCGCGTACCAGCCCGAGAGCACCCCCGCGAGCACCGCGGCCACGTAGCCGACGCCGCCGAGGTAGAGCGAGAAGTCGACGAGGTCGTGGGCGACGAGCGAGAGGAGCGCGCACCACGCGGCGAGGGCCGTCGGCGGCGCCTCCGCGGGGGGAAACCAGCGACGCAACGCGCGCAGACCGAAGTACATCGCCGCGACGCCCGCGATCACGCCGACGCTCAAGAGAAGGTCAACGGGCAGAGACTCGACGCGGAGAAAGGTCCGCTCGGCGTCGAGGCGTCCGCCCGCGGAGCCCACCACCGGGAGCGCGCCGCTGCCGTAGCCGAGGAGCTCGTGTCCGCGCAGGAGCCCGAGGGCCCTGCGAAACACGCTGAACTTCGAATGGTCGCCCTCGGAGTACTCGGTCACGAGGCGCGACGAGGTGAGCCACGCGCCGCCCAGAAAGGTCGCAGCCGCGGCCGCGTAGCCGAGCCAGGTCTGGAGCGCGGGGCGCTTTCGAGGCTTGCGGTCTTCGCCCGTCGTGCGCGCGTCGAGCGCGAAGAGCACCACAACGCCGCCCGCCGCCGCCGCGACGCCGCCGCGCGAGAGCGTGAGCGCGCAGACCGCGCCGCAGAGCATCGCCGCCGAGCCGTGGACGATCTTCGCGACGGTCTTCTCGGCCTGGAGGGCCTGACCGAGCCAGAGGATCGCCGAGGCGCCCGTGAGCGCCGCGAGGTGGTTCGCGTTGAGGAGCGGAGACAGCACAGGCGGCGCGGCTTGAACGGGGCGATAGAAGCCGTAGACGAGGTCCTGCCCGGTGCTGAGGTGCGCGAAGCCGATGACGGCCGCGAGGAGGCCCGACGAGGCGCAGAGGTTGTAGAGCCGCTCGAGCCCGTCGCGACG
>JBPOHC010001102.1:0-2551 GCA_052035985.1 Myxococcota bacterium
CCCTGGCCGCCCACGGGGCACCGCCGGCCATCGCCCGCGGCGCGGGGCTGCCGCGCGGCGGGTTTGGGGGTGCGTGTGGGGGTGGTGCGTGTGGGGGTGGTGGTGCGGGGGGAGGATGTTGGGGTGCGTGTGCGGGTGCGCGTGCGGGTGGGTGCTGATGCGTTCGTGTTGGCGCTCGGCGCTCGCGCGCCGACGTTTGTTCGGTGGTTTGTGCGGGGAGCGGGAGGGGCCGCGTGGACGCCTTCGAGCAGCGTCGCGCTTCGGAGCTCGCTCACGGCGCGCGAGACGAAGTCCGTGATGTCGGCCATGAAGCGCGCGCGCTGCTCTTTTCCGCGCGCCATCGCGCTGAGTCGGGCCTCCCAGTTTCCCGTGAGCTCGGGGGAGCGCAGCGCCTCCACGGGGAGCGCGTCGATGAGCCCCTCGCCCATCGGTGTCGCGACGAGGTTCTTGCCCTCGCGCGTGAGGTACGCGCGCTTGAGCAGCGTCTCGATGATCGACGCGCGCGTCGCGGGAGTCCCCAATCCGCTGTCCTTCATGGCCGCGCGAAGGGCCTCGTCTTCGATCTCGCGTCCCGCCGACTCCATCGCCGCGAGCAGCGACGCTTCGGTGTATCGCCGCGGCGCCTTGGTCCGCTTCGTCTCGACCGCGTAGCGCCCGTCGAGCCGCTGCCCCTTCTTCAGCACTGGCAACATCTGGAGCTTGCTCTCGTCGTCGTCGCCGAAGCCCGCGACCTCCTGCCATCCTCGCGCGAGACATTGCCGTCCGTGGGCCACGAAGCGGTCAGGCGGAGGCGGCAACTTCGCGATGAAGCGATCGACCTGAGGGTCCTGCGCTTCATCGCTCGTGGGCTTCACCTCGGGCGCGTCGGGCACGTCGGGCGTCGCGCCATCATCGGGCCCCACGCGCACCACGGCGGTCGTGAGCGCGAACTCCGCATCGGGATAGAACACCCCGAGAAAGCGCCTCGCGACCAGTTCGTAGAGCCTCGCCTCATCGCGGTCGAGCGCGTGGAGATCGGGCGCGCGCGGCGTCGGAATGATCGCGTGGTGATCGCTCACCTTCGCGTCGTTGAAGACCCGCCCCGAGCGCTTCGGAGGATCGTCGTGGAGGCGATTCGCGAAGGCCGCCACGGGCGCGCACGACGAGAGCGCGCTGAAGATTCCGCCGAGCGTGGGGAAGATGTCGTTCGAGAGGTGCCGCGAGTCGGTGCGCGGATACGTGAGCAGCTTGTGGCGCTCATAGAGCGACTGCGCGAGGTCGAGCGTGCGCTGCGCCGAGAAGCCGTATCGCCCGTTGGCCGTGCGCTGCAGCGACGTGAGGTCGAAGAGCAGCGGCGGAGGGACCTTCTGCGTGCGCGTGTTCGCCGCTTCGACCGTGGCGCCGTGCGTCTTCGAAGCCGTCTCGGCGCGCGCCACGACGGTCTTCGCGAGTTCCGCGGTGTCGAGGGCGGTGCGACGGTCCCAGGTCCAGCGCGCGCGAAAGGGCGCTCCGTCGGTCGCGTGAAAGGCGCCGAGCACCTCCCAGTAGTCGCGCGGAACGAACGCGCGGATGGCCTTCTCGCGCGCCACCACGATGGCGAGCGTCGGGGTCTGCACGCGTCCCACCGAGAGCAGCGCGTCGCTCACCGCGCGCTGTCGGAGCGTGAACGCGCGCGTGGCGTTCATCCCCACGAGCCAGTCGGCCTCGGAGCGGCAGCGCGCGGCGTCGGCGAGCGCGTCGTAGCGGCTCCCTGGTTGAAGCCCCGCGAAGCCTGCGCGGATCGCGGCGTCGGTGAGCGACGAGATCCAGAGCCGCCGGATCGGGAGCCTCGAAGCGGCAAGCTCGTAGGCGAGACGAAAGATGAGCTCTCCCTCGCGGCCGGCGTCGCAGGCGTTGATGACGTCGTCGAAGCGTCGGTCTTTGAGGAGCGCGCGTACGACCTTCCACTGCGAGGCGCTGGTCTTCACCGCGCGCAGCTTGAAGGTCTCGGGGAGCATCGGGAGCGTGTTCATCGCCCAGCGCTTCCACTCAGGGCGATACGCGGCGGGCTCTTCGAGCTCGACGAGGTGACCGATGCACCAGGTGACCACGTGCGAGGGACCTTCGAGGCACCCGTCGCCCCGCCGCGTCGCGCCGAGCACGCGGGCGAGGTCTCGCGCCACCGAGGGCTTCTCCGCGATCACCAGCTCCATGCGGCCGAACGTGTCACCGCAGAGGCTCCGCGCGCAACGGATCCGCAGTTCCGATGGACGTACCCTGTCGCGCAACCTCGGCGCCCGAAGCGCCGAAGACGAGGGGATGAACACGCTCCTCTCGCTCTTTCGATCGCTCGCTGGTGACCTCGTCGACCTCGTCGCGCCTGTGACCTGCGCCGCGTGCGGAGAGGCTTTTCCCACGAGGTTTCCGTTGTGTGAGGTGTGCTCGCATCACCTCGCGCTGCCCGACGAAGCCCCCGAGGGTGTCTTCGTCGCCTACGACCACGGAGGGCCGCTCGCGCGGGCCATCCACCGCGCCAAGTACGGCGACGACCCGGAGGTGGCCGCCGCGCTCGGGGTGCTCCTCGCCGACGCGT
>JBPOHC010001056.1:0-2462 GCA_052035985.1 Myxococcota bacterium
GTCTTGATCGCCGCGACGATCCGGTCGCCCGCGGCATCGACCTCGTCGGAGCCCATCTCGCCCACGATGCAGAGACTCCCGGTGTGCGCCTCGTCCGCGTTCGCCTCCGCCGCGAGGTACTCCCGCACCGCGGCGTCGCGCGCCTCGACCTGCGCGCGCATCGCCGTCGCCTCGCTGTCGAATCGGTCGCGATCGGCGTACGCCGTCGTCAGGTGGGCGTCGGTCTCAGCGAGCACGCGTGCGAGATTGGCGGTCAACTCCTCGACGCGACCGCGCGCGATCACGAGGTCACGGCGGATGTCTGCGATGGTCTCGTCGCGTTCGTCGCTCGCCTCGCAGGGGAAGCGCCCGCCGCAGTTCCCGCACGCGTGCCACACGTCGCTCACGACTCGCCCCCGATCGCAGCGCGCAGCCTCGCGGCGCGGACCGTCGCGACGTTGCACTCCTCCTCGACCATCGCGCGGAGCTTCTCGACGATGCGCGCGAGCGTAGCGGACGGAGCCTCGTTCTCGACGCGCGCGACATCGACGATCTGTCCCGTCCAGTTGACCGCGCTCCACCTCACGCGAGGTCCTCCGTTCTCGTCGCCCACAGAGAACGTCAGCGACGTGCCCTGCGGCCAGAGCGCGCGCAGGTACCGCGCGGCGTCGTCGAGCGTCGCGCTCGCAGGGTGGCGCGACGGTTCCGCGCGGATCACCCGCGCCATCATCTCGACGAGATCGCGGAGCCGTCGCGCTCTGTCGATCGGAAGCGTCGCACCTTCGATCGTTGAGACACGTCGCGCGAGTTCTACCGCCTCGGTCATCGCGTCGCCGTTCATCGAGAGTTCTACGTCGTACGTCATCTGTCACACCTCCCCCGCTACTACGCACCCCGCGCCGAGGTGTTACGCCCGCGCGCCTCGGTGAGCCACCCCCGCGGCCGATGGCGCCGCGACGGTCCGAGACGCGCGGACGGGCGACGCTACCACGAAACCGCTGCGCCGTAGGCGTTCGCGAGAAAACGCACGCCGCGACCGATAGCGTGCGAATAATCGTTGACGGCGCGACGCGGGCGCCCTAGAGTCCCTATCACCGCAGCGCGAAGGGCGCGGCGGAACACGGAGCACCCACGACCATGACGACCGCCGACAACGCCCTCGCAGCCTTCGCCCGCCTCGGACTCCACGGCACGAGCCTCCGCGCGAACCCGCTCGCCCCGTCCGTCGGAGGCGTCAACGTCATCGTCGGTGGAGCACCTGCCGCGGAGGTCGAGGCGTTCGTGATCGCAGCGCAGTCGCGGCGCCTCCCCTCCTCGGTTCGCAGCGTTCGCAAGGGCGCCCGCGGGACCGTGATCGTGCACATGGACGCCTGACGCCGCGGGGCCTCGCGCCCCCTCGCAGCCTTCCGCGTGCGGCGGGCTGCGAGGTAGCACGGACCACACGCCGGTTGAGCCCCGGCAGGAGAACCACGATGGACACGATGACGACCGACGCCGACGCCCTTCTCGCCAACGGCCCCGACTTCGCCGCGATCTGCGACGAGAGGCGCGACGCCGCCATCGCACACATGGAGGCCGCTTCTGGCCTCGACGTCGCCGCCGCCTACCGCACCTACGCGCGCCTCGTGGTCGCCGTCTGCGCGGGCATCGTCGGGCGCCGCGACGCCGAGGATGTCGCACAGGTCGTGTGGCTCCTCGCCCACCGAAGCCGCGCCTCGTACAGCCCCGCAGCGGGCACCGTCGCAACGTGGCTCGGGAGGATCGCCCGCAACGCCGCCCTCGACGCGTGGCGCCGCGCGCGCTGCCGCCCCGAGGAGCTCATCGCGTCGGGCGACGACCACGGCGCGGAGGCCCCTGATCCGGTCGCCGTGATCGACCGCCGCCGCGACGTCGCCGCGCTGCGCGAGGCCCTCGCCGCGCTCCCTGCGGCGCAGCGTGAAGCGGTGACGCTGATGCACCTTGACGAGCACCACCACGCCGACGCCGCGCGCATCGTGGGCTGCGAGCCCGGCGCCGTGCGCGTGCGGTCTCACCGCGGGCTTGCGGCGCTCCGCGAGGCGCTCGCATGAACCCACCGCCACGCGCTCGCGAGCACCGACGCGCGAGGCTCCCCGACGACTCCGCTCCACCGCCCATCACGCACCCGACCGCACCACACGCACGCTCCGAGGTCAACGCCCGCCGCGATCGTCGCGCCGCCATCCGTGCGCTGCTGCGGGGCGCGACGGTAGCGGTACGCCATGACGTCCAGACCGCCGCACGGTGCCGCGTAGGCGACGAGCCAGAGGCCATCGCGCGCGCCCTCCGCAACGGGGTGATCGACGCTCACGACGCACCTCCCATCGGCCGCGCCAACGCCTCGTCGCGACGCGTCCGAACGGCGTGCATCCTCGCGAGCATCGCGGCGGCGTTGCCCGCGTCGCTGTCGTCGGCGAGTTGGTAGGCCACCGACGCCTCGGCGGCGAGGTACTCCCGCGCCGTCG
>JBPOHC010000965.1:0-3380 GCA_052035985.1 Myxococcota bacterium
GAGATGATGATTCGGGTGTCGTATTCCTTGTTGGTGCCCTCGAGGCGGCTGCCGAGGTTCACCGCGTCACCGAGCACCGTGTAGTCGACGCGCACGTCGGAGCCCATGTTCCCGACGACCATCGGCCCCGTGTTCACGCCGATGCCGATCTCGAGCTCGGGCAGGCCCTGGTCGCGCCAGGTCTTCTTCAGCGAGTCGAGCGTCTCGAGCATCTTCACGGCGGCGCGGCAGGCGCGCAGCGGGTGATCGGGCACGTCGAGCGGCGCGTTCCAGAACGCCATCAGCGCGTCGCCGATGTACTTGTCGAGGGTGCCCTTCTCTTCGAACACGATGGCCGTCATCGGAGAGAGGTACTCGTTGATGAAGCTGGCGAGCGCCTCTGGCGACATGCGCTCCGAGAGCGTGGTGAAGCCGCGAATGTCGCTGAACAGCACCGACATGTCGCGCTTCTCACCCTTGTTGAGGCGCTCGGGGTTCTCGATGGCGATCTCGATGACGTCTTCACCGAGGTACCGGCTGAAGGTCGACTTCATCTTGAGCTTCTCTCGATCGACCGAGAGGTAGCCGAGGAAGACGACTCCGAACGAGGTGACGAGCAGCCCCATGACGGGCGCGGCGACCGCGACCTGCACGCCTCTCAGGAAGGCCAGATACGACACGCCGACCCACGCGATCGTCACGCCGGCGATGATCACGCCCTTGAGCGCGAACCGAACGCGGGGAATCGCGAGGCCGAGCAGCATCGAGAGCAACAGCACCAGCACCATCTCGAGCAACACGACGTCATACGGACGCACGAGGAACCGATCGGCCAACACGTTCGAGACGAGCGACGCGTGGGTGAAGACACCGGGCTCGAGCTCTTTGTAGGGCGTGACGCGCTGATCGCCCGAGCTGCCGACGACGGTCACGCCGATGAGCACCGCCTTCCCTTCGAGCTCGCGCTTCCCCACCCTGCCCTCGACGACGTCCGCGATCGAGTACGTGGGGAACGCGCTGCCTGGACCGGCGTAGTCGATGAGGGTGAAGGGAGCGAGCTCCTCCATGGGTACCGTTCGCGCGTTGGGCCCGAGGATCTCGGCGCCAACGACCTGCCCGTCGACGAGCTGCGGCCTCAACGTTCCTCCGAGCGCGACCGCCGCAGTCTGGAGCGCCATCGAGGGAACGAGCCCCTTCGGCCCACGCAGCTTTCCCCAAATCGCCATGCGCCGAATCGTGCCGTCAAGATCCGGCACCATCGCGAAGTGACCGTACGAGGTGCCAGTGGTCATGAAGCGGGCGAGCGGCATCTGGCCCGTCTCGGCAGTCCACAACGTCAGCTTCTCGATGGGCAGCTGCACCTCGATGCCCTGCCCCTTCTTCACCCCGCGCGTCACGATCGGGTCGATCTGCTGGCTGAAGCCCGCGAGCTGCTCGGCCGTGAAGTCCGAGCTCGTCGAGTCTTCGATGGGAATGAAGCCCTGCACCATCTTCGGCCCGAGCCGCCTCAGCCCGTCCTCGAGCGCACCATCGGACGGGTGCTGGAGGGAGGTCTCGAGCTGCTGCTACGGTGGCGCAGTGCTCGTCACGGCGCCCGCGAACGCAGACGACGACCACCAGGCCGACGAGGACACGCCCGCCGACCGTCCGCTCGACGCGCTCGACGGCTACCTCTTTCACTGTGACAGCCGCGGCCAGTGTTGCCGCACGTACTCGACCGTGATGTTCAGCCCGCTCGAAGCGCTCGTGGCGCGCGCGGTCTTGCCCGAGGTGCTCGACGGCGGCGAACGACACGACTACGTGTTCATGCCCGAGCGCGGTTCAGGCCCCTGCGCGGCGTCGGCCGTGGCCTCGGTCGACGGGGCGTGCGCGTACCTCGACGAAGACGGCCTCTGCGCGATCCACCGCGTCGCCGGGGCCGAGGCCAAGCCCTTCGGCTGCATGCTCTACCCGGTGCAGTTCACCGACGACGGCGAGCGCGTGCGCGTGTCGGTCGCGGTCGAGTGCTCGTGCGTGCTCACGAGCGTCGGCAGCGGCGACGGCGCTCCGCTCGTGAGTGACGCCCTGCGCACACGCGGCGACCTGCCCGGCGCGGTGGTGGTGCTGAAGGTTCCGGCCGAGGTGCTCGTGCGCGAGGGTGAGCGCTTGCCGCGCGCCGAGCTCGTCGCGTGGACGCGCGCGGTGATCGACACGCTCCCGTGGAAAGACCCCGTGCGCGCGCTCTGGAGCCTCGCCCACACGGTCGACACCGACGGGTTGCGGGTGCGCACCGAGGGAGAGCCCGAGCTCGACGCGCGCGTGCTCAAGCCGTGGTTGCGAGCGCTCCACCACCGGGCGCAGCGCAAGCTGCACGAGCACGACTGGACGCGCGCCGGGGGGGACCTCATCCGCCGGGCCGTACGGGGCATCGCCGCGACCACGGCGCGCCTCTACGACGACGCGGGCGCCCTCCACGCAGCGCTCGGGGACTTCGAACGCCACGCCGCGCGCGAGAGCTTCTACGTGCGCGCGCAGTTGCACGGGTATCAGCTCACGGGTGATCCGCTCGCCGTGGCGCTGCGCGACCGCGCCGTGCGCATGCTCGTAGCCCGCGCGCTCGGAGCCTGGGTCGCCGCCGAGGCGCCCGGGGAGGACGCGTTTCGTGAGCCCCTCGCGCTGGTCGAAGCGATGGTGCGCGCGCACGGCCTCAGCCTCTACGTCGATGACCTGCGCACCGCGGGCACGTAGCCTACCGGCGAGCGCACCGCGCGCGGAGGCGGCGCGCGCCACGCTCACGGGCGATCGAGCGAAAGAGCACCGCCACCTGGAGGCTCGCGCAGAGGCCCGCGGCGGCCACCACGTCGAGCACGCGCGCGGGGTAGAGCGCGCTGGCCACGGCGGCGACGAGCGTCGTCGCGGACGCGGCGAAGAGCCTCCGGTCGAGCGTCACGCCCATCGACGCGAGCGCGACCGTGACCACGAAGAGCCCCATCACCGCCGAGACGCCCACCGAGAGGCCCGCCCAGGCGCCAAACCCGAGGCTCACGAGCGCGCCCCCGAGGGCCACGAAGGGCATCGCGATGAGCTCACGCCCCGCGCGGTTGGCGAGAAAGACGTCGCGCCGCCACCACACGAACCCCGCCGCGAGCGCGAGCACCGCGCCGAGCGCGAGGCCGAGCGTCGCATGCGTCGCCGCCACCCCGTGACCGCGCAGCGCGATGAGCGCCAGCGGAACGCCCGCCGACACGCCCACCGCTCCGCTCGCGGCGTGGGCGCGCTCCCCGGCGGCGACGCCCGTGTCACGCTCGCGCGCGAGCCGCCGGAGCCGGTCGAACTCGCGCGCCTCGGTGGCGATCCGCTCGCGCAGCGCCGCGACCTCGACCGCGAGCGCGGGCGGCGGCGCATCGAGCGTGGCGAGCAGC
>JBPOHC010000434.1:0-2909 GCA_052035985.1 Myxococcota bacterium
CACGCCCACGCGGCGGCGGTGGAGGGCGTCTGTCGCGCGGCGTCTGAACCGCTCGCGCAGTCTCTCCCGCGGGTGGTGTACCTGCGGCAACGGTCGGTGATCGGGACGTTCGACGCCGACGACGCGCTTGCGGCGATGCTCTTCACCGCGCGAACGTCGATCGTGTGGAGCAGCGCGAAGGCGCCCGATGGTGAGCATGGACTCGTGGCGGAAGCGGCGGCACTCGCCGCGCAAGGGGTGACGACGTGACGACGGCGAAGGCTCAACCTGAAACGGCGTCGGCGCTCGGACGCGCGGCGCTGTGGTACGCACTGCACCTCGGCTGGCGCGTGTTCCCGCTGCACTCCGTGGATGCCGCAGGGTGCTCGTGTGGCTCCACCGACTGCGCCGCGGGCAAGCACCCTCGCAGCCCCCGCGGGTGCCTCGACGCGACGACGGACGGAGACACGATCCGCGCGTGGTGGCAGCGGTGGCCTGACGCGAACATCGGCGTCGCCACGGGCGCGGGGCTCGTGGTGCTCGACATCGACCCGCGGCACGGCGGCGACGATTCCTTCGACGACGCGAAGCGCCGACTCGGCGCGATCCCCGACACCGTGGAGGCACTCACGGGTGGCGGCGGTCGACACATCTACTTCGCGCTCCCCGAAGGCGTCGAGGTGCGCAACAGCGCGAACGTGATCGGGCAAGGTCTCGACGTGCGCGGTGAGGGCGGGTACGTCGTCGCGGCTCCGAGCGTCCACGCGAGCGGCGCCGCGTACGGATGGGAGGCGTCTTCGCGTCCCGGCGAGGTGGAGGTTGCGATGGTGCCCGCGACGTGGCTCGCGGCGATGACCACGCGGCCGAAACTGCGGGTGCTCCCCGGCGGCGCGGGCGAGCTGATCCCGTCGGGCACGCGCAACGAGACGCTGTTCCGTCGAGCGTCGTCGATGCGCGCGGCGGGGTTCGAGCGCGACGCGATCTTCGCCGCGGTGAGCTCGGAGAACGAGGCGCGATGCTCGCCGCCCGTCGACCCCGCGGAGGTGAAGGCCCTCGTGGAGTCGGTGTGCAAGTACGCGCCCGGTCTCTCGCCCGAGTACGAGCGCGAACGTCTCGCGGCGGAAGCGCGACGCGCCGAAGCGGAGGGCCGTCTCGACATCGAGCGCACGCTCATCGCGACGGTGCTCCTCGACGCGGGGAAGCGACACGAAGCGCTCGCGAGAATGTTCGCGCTGGTCTCGCCGGGCGACCTCGAAAACCCGCGGCACGCGACCATCGCGGAGGTGGTGCGCATGATGGACGCGAAGGGCTCGACGATCGACCCCGCAACGGTCGTCGATGAACTCCGCGTGCGCTCGCGCATCGGCGCTGCGGGAGGCCCTGAGTACGTCGCGCAGGTGTGCTCTCGCCCGCCGTCGTTCGACGACATCGAGGAGTACGCTGGACGCATCGCGAAGCGCGCGCACCTCCGCGCGGTCAAGGGCATCGTCGAGAAGGCGCGATCAGACCTCGATGCGCAGGGCGACCCGATGGAACTGGTGGCGAAGGCGAAGGCCACGATTGCGGAGATGCCCGACGGCCTCCGCGGCGTGGCCGACAGTTCCATGCACGCGCACGCCATCACCGCGTACGATCGCGTCTTCGCGTCGATGAACGCCCGCCGCGCAGGTCAGAACCGCTGCGCGCGGTGGGGCGTTGAGACACTCGACGGCGACCCCTCGTCCAACGACGCGCAGCGCGCGGGCGCTCTCGGCGGTCTCTTCGACGGGAAGCTCTACCTCCTCGGCGGCGAGGCTGGCGCAGGAAAGACGACCCTCGCATGGCAAGCGGTGATCGCGACGGCGCGCGGCACCGACACGACGCCGGGGCGCCCCGTGCTCGTGGTGTCGCTGGAGATGGATGGCCCCGAGATCAACTGCCGTCTCGCGGGTCAACTCTGCGGTCTCACCGAAGAGCGACTCGAGCACGGATCAATCAGCGATGAGGAGTTCGGGCGCTTCCAGCGCGCGCTCTCGGAACTCGCGCAACTGCCCATTCACATTGTCTCCGACTGCGAGACGGTCGAGGACGTGGCGGCGCGCGTCCACGGGATGCGAGCGCGCGGAGACGTGTCGCTTGTGGTGCTCGACTACCTCCAACTCCTGCGTCTCGCGCACGGCGGACGCGACGAGAACCGCGCCGACGCCGAACGCATCCAAGCGTTGAAGCGCCTCGCGGTGCGCGCGAAGATTCCGCTCCTCGCGATCACATCCATGACGAAGGCGGGGCAGCGCAACGCGCGCGAGGGGAAGGTGTCGAGCGACGACGCGCGCGGGTCTGGGCTGGAGTACGCGGCCGACGTGATCGCGTTCCTTCTGCGCGCGAAGAGCGACGACGTGAGCGACACGCCCGAGGTGGTGTTCCACATGACGAAGCGGCGCGGTGGTCGTATCTCTCGCCCGTCGATGCGCTTCGTGATGAACGAGGGTCGGTTCGAGCACATGGTGACGCCTGAGTTCGAGGTGCCGCAGAAGCGCACGCCGAAGACCTCGCGCGGTCGCGGCGCCCCGGCGCAGAGCACAGGTGACGATGATGGCGAATGACTCCCCCTCGTTCCTCTGGAACAACATCGAATCGGGCGTGTGGTACCGCGACGACCCGTCAGGCAGCGCCAAGACGCACACCGCAGACTCCGCAGTCTGCACTGCGTGGTCGGGTACGACGCTCGTTCTCACGCGCGCCGACAACGGCGTCATTATCGACCGTCGCGGCGCGACGCCGAAGACGTACTGCAAGCGCGCGGGTCTCGACGGGTGGCGCTACGCTGACGGCAAGTGGGAGCAGCGCGCGGCGAAGTGAGCAACGACAGCGACGACGGAGGTAGAGGCGTGGTGTGGGAGGCTGACTCGGATCTGACAGCGACGGTAGGCGTCGCGCTCGCAGAGATGGCG
>JBPOHC010000144.1:0-1862 GCA_052035985.1 Myxococcota bacterium
GCTACGGGCGCGTCGTGATCACGCAGATCAAGGCGGGGCCCTACACCCTTCGCGGCATCTCGGTGGCGGGCGTCTACACCTCGCTGCAGGTGCCCGAGCTCGACGTGCTGCTCGACGTCGGCGTCGCCGCGCGACCGCTCGCGACGACCTCGCGCATCTTTCTCAGCCACGGCCACCTCGACCACGTCGCGGGCCTCGCGAGCACGCTCAACATCCGCGGCCTGCTCGGCCTCGCGCCCGCGCAGCTCTACCTGCCCGCCGAGATCGCGGGCGACGTGCGCGCGCTGCTCACGGCGCACTCGGCGCTCGCGCGCGGCGAGCTCGCGGCGGAGCTCATCGCGATGACGCCCGGCGACGAGGTCGCGCTCGGCAAGGGGCTCCTGGTGCGCGCGCTGCGGACGCACCACACGGTCCCCTCGCTCGGGTACCAGTTCTTTCGCCGCGTGAACAAGCTCAAGCCAGAGCATCAGGGCCTCGCGCCCGACGCCGTCGAGCGGCTCCGCAAGGCCGGCGTGACGGACATCTTCGCAGCGCGCGAGCAACTCGAGCTCGCCTACGCGACCGACACCCTCGTCGACGTGCTCGACGTCGAGCCGTCGCTCCTCACGAGCCGCGTGCTGGTGATGGAGTGCACCTACGTCGACGCGCAGCGCGGGGTCGAAGAGGCGCGGCGCAAGCGGCATCTGCACCTCGACGAGCTCGTCGAGCGGGCGCCGCGCTTCGCCAACGAGTCGCTGGTGCTGATGCACTTCGGGCAGGCGAACGCGCCCGACAAGACGCGCGAGGCCCTCGCGGCGAAGCTCCCCGAGGAGATGCGCGCGCGGGTGATCGCCTTCGCCCCGACGGGAGATCGCTGGTTCGAATGAGTGACCACACACGAGGAGCGCGAGAGTCGATGACACACAGCGTGAACGAAGAACGGGTGACCGTGGGGCCCGACCTCCACGGCGCGTGGCTGCGGCCCGAGCGGGGTTGGGAGGGGCGCGCGGCGCTCATGCTCCACGGCTTCGCAGACGACATGAACGCGGTGGGTGGGCTCACCGAGCGCCTCGCGCACGCGCTCGCCGAGCGCGGAATCGCGAGCCT
Source organism: Myxococcota bacterium (assembly GCA_052035985.1). Taxonomy (GTDB): domain Bacteria; phylum Myxococcota_A; class Polyangia; order Polyangiales; genus CAISKJ01. The sequence goes on from JBPOHC010000144.1 coordinate 1,087, forward strand.
TCGCGTCAACTTTCGCGGCGAGGGAGACCGCGCTCGCACCGACATCGAGTCGACCTTCGACACGCGCGTCGAAGACACCGAGTCGGCGCGCCGCTGGCTCGTCGCTCGCCCCGGCGTGGAGGCGTCGCGCCTGGCCGCGGTGGGGTGGTGCCTCGGCGCGACCACGGCGATCGTCACGGCGGCGAAGCACCCGACGTGGTTCCGCTCGATGGTTGCGTGGGCCTCTCCCGCGGGCGATCAGTGGGCCGAGCTCAGCGCGTCGCCGCCGGGACAGCAGGCCCTGCGCGACGGCGTCGGATACGAGGCGGTGCCCGGCTGGAAGACCATTCGAACGAAGCGCGAGTTCTACGAGAGCTTTCGCGGGGTGAACGTGAGCACCGCCCTAGAGCAGTACCCGGGGGCGTTTCTCTCGGTGCGCGGAACGAGCGACGAGTTTCTCGCCGACGAGGTGGCGTTCCTCAGTCATGCGCGAGGAGAGCCCCGCGAGTCGGTGCTCATCGGCGGAATGGACCACGTCTTCAGCGTCTTCGACCCCGAAAGCCCTCACCCCGCGCGCGCCGTCGCGGTCACCGTCGAGTGGCTCCTCCGCACGCTCTGAGCTCCCCCTTCGTTCGGCTCCAGCGACGCGTGCTGGTGTCCTCGCGCGGAGCGGTCGTATACGGCGAGGTCGTGCGCGCGATCGACGCCGCGCGTGAGACCGAGCCGGGAGCGGGAGACCTCTTCCCTGACGCGGAGCTGGGCGTCGTTCGGTGACCGCGCTGCGCGCTCGACGGCCG
>JBPOHC010001046.1:0-5150 GCA_052035985.1 Myxococcota bacterium
GCCATCGCGCCGCTGCGGGGGATCGGGATCTGCGGCGTGGGCCCTGCGAGGCGGATCTCGTGCTCGGGCGCGGCGGGCTCGGGCGTCGGAACACCCGCGCCGCGCAGGTCGGGGTCACCGAGCGAGCGGAGGTTCTCCGACGACGCCACCGCGACGCCGTGCGGATTCGGATCCTGGGGAACAGGACCGGAGGCTACGTAGTTGGAACCGCGTCCGACGGCGACGTTCGCGTGCTGCGCGGTGACCGTGGAGGCACACCCCGCGAGACCGAGCGCCATCGCGACCACCAGCGACATTCCCACGAGCGTCTTCATGGGTCCGGAGTGTCGCCGGGATCACCACCCTTGGCAAGACCGTACTCCCTCACGAGCTGGGAGAGACGGGGGCGCTTCATGCCGAGCAGCGCCGCTGCGCGCGTGATGTTTCCCTTCGCCTCGTCGAGCGCGCGCGCGATGCACCCGCGCTCCACCTCGCGACGCATGTCGAAGAGAGAAATACCGCCGTGACGGATGCGCTCGTACACGACGTCCACTTCGCCCTGCTCCGACGTTCCCCGACCCGAGGGCGGTTGTGACGTCGGAGGCGGCGCGAGCGACGTCGCGCGTGAGAGCTCCGGCATCCCCTGGAGATCCTCGGGCGTGATCTCGTCTCCGTCGCAGAAGAGCGCCGAGCCGCGGAGCACGTTCTCGAGCTCGCGCACGTTGCCCGGCCACGGGTGCTCTACGAGCCTTCGAAGCGCCGCCGTCGAGAGCCTCCGTGGCTCCGCGCCCGACGCCCTCGCGTCGCGTTCGAGAAAGTGCGCGGCGAGCATCGGCAGGTCTTCGAGGCGCTCCCTCAGCGGCGGGATCTGGATCGTGAGCGACGAGAGGCGGAAGTAGAGGTCCTCGCGGAACATCTTGTCGCGCACCATCTGGGCGAGGTCGCGGTTGGTGGCCGCGATGATGCGCACGTCGACCTTGAGCGTCTCGTTGCCGCCCACGCGTTCGAAGGTCCGCTCTTGAAGCACACGCAGGAGGGCGGCCTGCGTGGCGGGCGTCACGTCGCCGATCTCGTCGAGGAAGATCGTTCCTCCGTCGGCGATCTCGAAGCGCCCGCGGCGCCGTCGCTCGGCGCCCGTGAAGGCTCCGCGCTCGTGACCGAAGAGCTCCGAGAGGAGAACGCCCTCGGCCAGGGCCGCGCAATTGACCTTCACCAGCGCGCCGCCCTTGCGATGCGAGCCCTGGTGCAGCGCCTCGGCGACGCGCTCCTTGCCCGTGCCCGATTCGCCGCGGAGGAGCACCGTCACGTCTTGCGGCGCCACGCGCGAGATGCGACGGCGGAGCTCTCGCATCGCAGCGCTCTCGCCCACGAGGCCCATCGAGTCTCCCTGCGGCGCGGTGGGGGCGCGCGTCTTCGCCACGGCGCCCGTGACCAGCACCTCGAGGCGCGCGCCGAGCTGGCTGATTCCGCTGCGTGCGAGCTGCGCGCCGTACGACACGCGCAGCCCCTCGGGCACGCGCGAGAGGAGCTCCGTTCGAAGCGCCTCGGCGAGCTCCGCGTGACGCTTCGCGGCGGGGGCGTCTCCGCGCTCCGCGAGGCTCAGCGCCACGGCGACGTGCGCGTGAAAGCGCAGGTCGATGTCGTTCATCTGCTCGGCCAGCTCGAGGGCCCTGCGCGCGTGCGAGAACGCGTCGACGCCGCGGCTGCGCGCGAGCTCCGCTTCGGCCAGCGCGCGCTCGGCGCGGAGGCGCACCGTCACCGACTCGTCGTCGAGCACCTGCGCGAGCTCCGTCGCCGCGCGAGGGAGGTCTCCGTCGACCAGCGCCGCGCGCGCGAGGAGGAGCCGCGCGTTCGACTGCCGCTCGGTGTCACCCGTCGCCACGTAGATCGCGAGGGCCTGCGCGAGCGCCGCGCGGGCCGCCTCGGTGCGCGCGTCGGCCACCTCGACCTGCGCGCGGAGCATCAACCCCTCGGCCGCGAGCTGCCCCGTGAGCCCTCGCGCGACCTGCACCGCGTACTCGCAGAGACGACGCGCGCGCGCCACCTCGCCCACGTGCACGTAGAGCTCGCCCAGGTTGTTCGCCACGCGCGCGAGGAAGCGCCGATTGCCCACGCGCGTGAGGATTCCGAGGGCCTCCTGGTAGCACTGGAGCGCGTCGCCGAAGCGGCCCTGGAGGTGCGCCACCACGGCCTCGTTCTCGCGCAGCACGCCGCGGAGCATCATCGACCCGCCGTGCTCGGCCACCGCGCGCGCCGCGCCGAGCTGACGCACCGCCTCGTCGAGGTCGCCGCGCCAGATCGCCACGACGCCGAGGTTGATGAGCCCGCGCAGGATCTCGGTGCTCGCTCCCCTCGCCCGCGCGCGCTCGAGGCTCTCGCGCGACCACTCCCAGCCGCGGTCGAGGTCGCGCCGCGCGAGAAAGACCTTCGTGAGCGTGTTGCGCGCCTGCGTCACCACGGGGCTGTCGTCGACCGCGAGCTCGATCGCGAGGCGCGCGAGGCGCTCGGTCTCGTCGAGCATCCCGCGCTGATACGAGAGCTCGGCGCGCGTCGCCGCGTTGGCCGCGCGCTGGGGATGATCTTCGTCGCGCGTGAGCCCGTCGGCGCGGTCGAGCGCGGAGGCCGTCTCGCTCCAGTCACCGAGTGCAAGACAGAGCGTCGCGTCGAGGCGCGCGAGCTCGGGGTCGTCGGGCAATGCGACGCTCGCCGTGGCGACGACCTGACGGGCCTCCGCGGGCGCTCCGATCGCGCGCGCCGCGCTCGATGCGATGCGGGCCAGCGCGCGCAACGTCGCGGGCGCGGCGTGGGGCGCGGCCTCACGAGCGAGCGCGAGGGCAGACGCGGGCGCGTGACGACGCAGCAGCGCGCGCGCGACCTTCGCGGTGTCATCGGCGGCCTCGGGCGTGGGATGGCCTTCGAGCCGATGGCGCAGCACCTCTTCGGGCGAGGCCCTGCCCCACGCGTCGAGGGCCGCGCCGAGGGCCGCGTGGAGGCTCCTTCGCTCTTCGGGCGAGAGCCGCGCGAGGGCCGTGACGCCGTCGTCGTGACGGGCGAGGCCGATCACCACGTCGCCCACGGTCGCGTCGAGCGCGCGCCACGCCACGCCGGGCCCCGTGAGCGAAGGGATCGCGCGCGTGACCGACTGCGCGTCGAGGTCGAGCGCCGCGCCGAGGACGTGTGTGGGCAGCGGTCGATCGGCCGCCGCGAGCACCGCCACGAGCCTCCGCGGGAGGTCACCGAGCTCGTCGAGGCGCTCTGCGATGTCGGCCTCGCGCGGCGGCGGGAGCCTCGCGAGCGTCGCGAGCAGCGCCTCGGGGTTGCCCGATGTGGCGGCGTGGAGGCGTCCCACCACGGTCTCGTCGGCGAGGATGCGCCGCACGCCGTCGACGGAGAGCCCTTCGAGTTCGAGCTTCTCGGTGCGCGGATGATCGAACTGATCGCCGAGCTCGGTGCTCCGAACGCCCGCGACGAAGAGCGACGCGGGGGCGCCCGGCGTGGGCTCACCGAGGGGTCCCGCGGCGTCGAGGAGCGAGCGCACGAGCGAGCGCGAGGCGTCGTCGGCGCGCGACCATCCGCGCAGGAGCACGAGCACGGGGCGCAGCCGTCCGACGGCCGCGAGCATGCGAGAGACGGCCTCGATGAAGCCGATGGCGGCCTCGTCGTCTTCGTCGTGCGGGAGCGCGTCGGCGCCGCGCATCGAGCGTCCGCTCACGAGGGGCGCGAGGGCGTCGAGGTCCGAGGGAGAGAGCTGGTCCTGCTCGGAGCGGGCGCGGAGCCACGCGAGGGCCTGCGCCGCGATCGAGACGAAGGGCGCGTAGGCGGCGTTACGCACGCACCAGCCTTCGAGCACGGTGAATCCCGCCGTGCGGCACTGCTCGCGGAGCTCGTCGCAGAGGCGCGACTTGCCCACGCCCGCGGTGCCCGTGACGACGACCATCGCGGTGCCGCTCGCGCCCGTCGACTCGAGTCGCGATGTGATCCAGGCGAGCTCGCGCTCCCGTCCGACGCAGGCGGTCATGGTGGTCGGCCGAGGGTTATATCACCCGTCGCGCGTGGGCTCCGTGGGCGGCGTCTTGGCGCGTGCCGGTTTGCGCGTGCGCTGCGTCGGCCCCGGCGTCCTCACGGCCGCCGGCTTGTGAGTGCTCTCCGCGAGGACGTTGGCGTCGAATGCGAACGGAAGGAGCTCGGCCACCGTCACCACGCGCAGCACCTTTCCACCGACGACGAGCCCGACGGGGAGGTCTTTGCTGAACTCCGCGAGGATCTGTCTGCACGCGCCGCAGGGGGTGCCCGCGACGGGGCCCTCGGTGGCGACGGCGATGGCCTTCCAGCGCTTCCACCCCTTGCTGACGGCGCCGACGACGGCGGCGGCTTCGGCGCAGATGCACAGCGGGTACGACGCGTTCTCGACGTTGCAGCCCGTGATGAGGCCCTGCGTGGTGAGCAGCGCGGCGCCGACGTGGTAGCCCGAGTAGGGCGCGTGGGCGCGGCGGCGGGCCTTCTCGGCCGAGCGCGCGAGGAGGCGCCAGGTGGCGTCGGTGACGGCGGGGCCTCTGCGTCGTGCGGTGGTCATGGCGTTTTGGGGCCGCCGAGTATCGCCACACACACGCCCCGAGGGAAGCGGCGAAGCGCACCGTCTCGCGATCAGAGGCCGTCGCGCCGCGCGATCAGAGACCCGTCGCGCCGAGCACCAGCGCGCGCCTCGCCTGCGGAGGTCCGCCGCGCGCTCGCACCGTGTCTTCGTTGTCGTCGGTGACCAGCAGCACCGCGCGACGCCCGTCGGGCATGCACGGGCCGAGGGCCATTCCCTCGTAGTTGCCGAGCGCGGGGTGAGTCTGCCCCGCGGCGGGTTCGAGGCCCGCGTCGCGCGGCAGCGTCGAGAGGTCGAGCACGAGGCGCTTGGGGATCGCGCGCGTCTCGCGCGTGAGGCGCGTCACGTCGGTCACGTCGTCGCCGCGCGAGAGGTCCGCGAGGTAGATGCGAACGCAGTTTCCGCCCGCGCGACGCCACGAGCGTTCGAGCACGAGCGCGCGATCGGCCGAGAGCGCCACGAGCTCGGAGACGCCGAGGTCGCTCGGACGGTCGTCGTTCCAGCAGTCGGGGCCGAGCCGCCACGCGCGCTGTCGTTGCGTCCCCGCGGCGAGGTCCGAGAGGAGCACGCGCGCGACGCC
>JBPOHC010001134.1:0-2147 GCA_052035985.1 Myxococcota bacterium
CCGCTGCGGAACGCGTCACTACGGTCCCACGCCGCCCGCGTGCGTGTTCTGCGGGGCGGTGTTCAGCGTGGCAGCGAAGGAGAAGCGATGACGAGAGAAGCAACGCCGCTCGACGTGATCGAGGGGCGCGCGACGTGGTGCGTTGTCTGCGGCGAGCGCGACGAGGTGCTTGCGTCGCTCGGAGACGCCGCGGTCGACGTGACGATCACGGACCCGCCGTACAACGAGCGCACGCACGGCGGAGCGCGCACGGAGTCGCGCGGCGTAGTCTTCGCTCCCGGGATCAACTTCGCTCCTGTCTCGTCGTTTGATTTCGTCGGAGAGATGCTGCGAGCCTCATCTCGGTGGGTGCTTGCCTTCTGTGCCTTCGAGCACTTCGCGGCGTACGAACACGCCGCGGGCGCGGCATGGGTGCGGGCCGGTGCGTGGCACAAGCCATCGTCGCTGCCCCAGCAGACCGGCGACCGCCCCGGGACATGCCTTGAGGGCATCGCGATCATGCATCGCGCTGGGCGCAAGCGGTGGAATGGCGGCGGCTATCCCGCAATGTGGTCGCACGTCCCGCACATCAAAGAGAGAACACACCCGACGCAGAAGCCGCTGAGTCTCATGCGCGAACTCGTGCGGTTGTTCTCCGACCCCGGCGAGGTGATCCTCGATCCCCACGCAGGCAGCGGTACAACCGGCGTCGCGGCACTCCTCGAAGGGCGTCGCGTGATCCTCGTCGAGCGCAACCCAACGCACGCGGCAACGTGCATCGAGCGCATGGAGGCGACCGAACCGGGCGAGGGGTCGCGCAAGGCGAAGCAGATGAAACTCTCGCTGTGACGGAGACGACATGACGACCAACGGTGAAGGATCGGTCTCGGATGTGATCGCAGGGCGCGCGCGATGGTGCGTAGTGCACGGCAACTCGTGGCGCGTGCGGCGCTCGCTCCCGGTCGGCAGCATCGACGTGGACCTGAGCGACCCGCCGTACTCGTCGGGCGGGATGCACCGCGGCGACCGCGCGCAGAGCACGGACTCGAAGTACACACAGGGCGGCCACGAGGGGCGACGCCCGGACTTCACCGGGGATGCGATGGATCAACGCATCTGGATTCGCTGGTGTCACGCGTGGATGGAGGAGGCTCGGCGCTGCGCATCGGCCAAGGGGAAGTTCGCGGCGTTCATCGACTGGCGCCAACTGCCCGCGATGACCGACGCGCTCCAACTCGCGGGGTGGATCTGGCGCGGCACGGCGGTGTGGGACAAGGGCGAAGGATCGCGCATCACCCCCGGCGGCTTCCGCGCGCAGTGCGAGTTCATCGTGTGGGGCACCGTCGGGCCGCTGCCGCTGCCTGAGACGGGCGTGCTCGTGCTCCCGGGGTGCTTCAAGTTCCCGGTGCTCCAGAGCGACAAGCACCACCAGACCGGGAAGCCCACGCCCCTGATGCGCGAGCTTGTGAAGCTCTGCCCGCCGGGCGGGCTCATCTTCGACGGCTTCGCGGGGTCGGGCACAACAGCCGTCGCCGCGATCCTCGAAGGGCGCCGCGTGATCGCCGTCGAGCGGTCGCCCGAGTACTACCGTGTGGCCGTCGAGCGATGCCGTGCAGCGGCGGAAGGTCGGCGCGCGGACGTACGCATGAGTGCCGCCGTCGACACCTCGTCGCCCATCGCCGCGCCGTCGCCTGAGTGGGGCGACCTCTTCGCGACGCTCGCACCGTGAGCCCCCGCCGCATCCTCCTCTGCGTCGTCGCCACGCACCTCGACGGCCTCACCAGCGCCGACACCGTGCTCCGCGCGTGGTGGCGTGGCGAGCGCCTCACCCGCGTCGTCCTACGCCACGCAGGCCCCCGCCACGTCGTCGCTGTGACGCGCGTTGCGGCCGGCGACTTCCGCGGGCTGCGCGTGCTCCACCTCGGCGCCGCGTTCGACCTACCACGCTGACGACCGAACGCGCACCCGCGCGTTCGCGCTGCGCACCTCGCGACGATTGCTGTTGACGTCGGGCGACGGGGCGTAACGCGCGCGGTTGTGACGCGTATTCCTTGCGACCGGGATATCCGTATGATACGCATAGGCCAACCCTCACACCGCGCGTCAACGCGGGAGAGGCGAACCGTTGCGCGAGAGGTTGCGCGGTTCGGGCGACACGTACTCTAGCA
>JBPOHC010001141.1:0-13707 GCA_052035985.1 Myxococcota bacterium
CGCCCGCCGAGCACGACTGGCCCGCGGGGCAGGTGGTGCCGCAGGTGCCGCAGTTGACGTTGCTGGAGCGGAGGTCGACGCACGCGCCCGCGCAGGCCGTGAGGCCCGTCGCGCAGGTGGTCGCGCAGGCGCCGCCGGAGCACATCGCGCCGCCGGTGCAGGCGGTCCCGCAGGCGCCGCAGTTGTTGTTGTCGGAGAGCAGGTCGACGCACGCGCCGCCGCACGCCGTCTGGCCGGTGGTACAGCCTCCGTCGACGGGGGGCGTGTCGCTCGGGGGGACGTCCAGGTCGGGGCCGTCCATCGGGGGGACGTCCATGTCGGGGCCGTCCATCGGAGGCCCGTCCATCGGGGGGACGTCGGTGTCGCCGTCGGTCGGGGGCACGTCGGTGTCGCCGTCGGGGGGCTGCGTGACGTCGCTGACATCACCCACGACGTCGGGGCCGACGGGGTTGTCATCGGTCACGTCGGGCGCCGTGACGTCGGGCGTGGTCACGTCGCCCGCGTCGGGCCGATCGACCGAAGGGACGTCAGGGCTCCCCACCACGGGATCATCGCCGCAGCCCGGGGCTACGAGCCCGAGCGCCGCGAGGGTCGCCACCCAGAGATAAGCACGTCTTCTCGTCTGCATTTGCACAGCCTCCTGTTGCTGCGCCGCGACCGCGATCACGGAGGCGTCACGTCACCCTCCGCACGCGGTCCGCGAACGCTCTATGCTGACGGTCTTTCAGTGAAAAACTCAAGCGATTGTGTCGGTGATCGCGTTGCACACGCGCTGCGGGGACACCGCCCCGGGGGCGCCTCGCGCGGCGCTCCGCCGCGGTCGTCGCGCCGCCCCGACGCGGTCGTCGCGCCGCTCCGATCAGAGGCGCGAGAGTTCGCGCGTGCGTGCTGCGCAAGAGGCGCACGAAGGGGGTGCATCGGGGGCGCCTCGTCGCGGACTGTGACGCGCGAAAGTGGCTTGTTTTGTAGCGATTCTGCGCTCGTGCGCCGATGGTACGGGCGCTGCGTGCTCACGGGGTGACCCATCGGTACGGCGACGACCTCGCGGAGGCGATCTGAGCGTCAACGGCGCTCATCCTCGACGCGAGGGCCACACCCTACGGTCAGGAACGGAGGCTCGTCATGACGACGCTTCTTCGTGATCTCGCGCGCGACTCTCGCGCCGCTGCGCGCTCGCCGCGCTTCTTCGATCTGCTCGTGGTCGCGGCCCTCGCGACGGCCACCGCGCGCTGCGCGCCCGTCGACGACGCCGTCACGGGCTCGCAGGCGACGGTCAACCCCCCCGCCGCGACAGCCCTCGACCCCGCGACGCAGATCGCGCCCGGCGTGGTCCCCATGCCGGTGAACCTCAGTGACCCTCACGGTCAGGTCGTCGGGCAGACCTATGCCCCGCGCGTCGACCTCGGCGATCCGAGCGCTCGCTTCGCCGATCCCACCGCCACGGCGCTCCTCCCCGCGGGCGTGATGGCGCCTCGCCTGAGCGCGCTCACCCACGTGGTCGGCGAGCTCCGCTTCGACGACGGCAGCTTCAACGCTACCGTCAACCGCATCGCGACGCGCATGAACGTCAAGGGCGGCGCGCTCCCGCAGGTGGCCGTCGAGAACGCCGCGGCCGCGCGCGACTGGATGCGCGGCCTCGTCGCAGAGTCCGCGGGCGTCACCGCGGAGAACGTCCACTTCGAGAAGTACGCGTGTCCGACGGCGCTCGGCTGCGCGACGTCGTTCGTCTACACCGTGATGAGCTCGAACCCCGAGTACGGCGCCGCGGTGGCGAACGCCGCGTATCGCGTCTCGACGACCGCTGAGGACGTCGGCGCGACGATCTGGTCGCCGGTGCGCGAGGGCGCTCCGATGCTCGACGTGGTCACCCTCCACGGCATGCTGAACGGACGCCTCGTCGGCCTCGTGTACTACCGCTGACGCGAACGCCCCGTGAGGTCGCGCGCAGCGTCGTTGTGACTCTCGCCTGATACGGGCAGAGTGCGCCCCAACACCGACGATGGGACTGCGCGACCTCCTCCGACGGCTCTTCTCCCCCGACCCGTACCCCACGCCCGACCTCCACGCTGACGCTGCAAAAGCGCCCGCGGAGCGCGGCCCCAGACCGCCCGCGCCCGTTCGCGCCGAGCCCGATCCGCTCGCGGAGATCTCGGGGCTCGCCGTGCCCGAGGCCGTGCGGCGCGTACGCGTCGCGCTCGATGGGACCACCCTCACGCGCACCGCGTCGCTGTCGCTCCTCCGCTGGCTGCGCGAGCACGCCTCGCACGACGACCTCACGCCGACGGCGCGCATCGACCTCGCGGACTTCTTCCTCACGCGCGCGGAGCCCGACACGGCCGACGCGATCCTCCGTCGCGTGGCCGCAGGCGCGCTCAAGGACGCTCCGCCCGCGATGATGCGCCTCGGCGACCTCGCGGCGCAGACCGGCGACGTCGTGGGCGCCCTCGGGTGGTACGAGTCGGTGCTCTCCCTCGACCTCGAGTACCCCGGCGCGAAGGAGCGCCACGCGCGGCTCCGGCGACCCGTGAAGGCCGGCGACGCGGGCGCCACGCTGCTCGCCCCCGACGCTTCGCAGGCCATGGGGCGCTTCGAACTTCTGCGCGAGCTCGGCCGCGGCGGCGCGGGCGCGGTGTACCTCGCGAGAGACAAGCGCGTGGGCCGAGAGGTCGCGCTCAAGCTCTATCACCCGCAGGCGCGCGCGGACCGCAACGCGAGGCTCCGCGGGGAGGCCCAGGTGGCCGCGTCGGTGGCGTCTCCGTGCGTGGTGCGCGTGCACGACCTCTTCGAAGACACGGGCGCGCTCGTGATGGAGTACGCCTCAGGCGGCGCCCTGCGTACGCGCGTCGCGAAGGGCAGCGTCACCGTCGCCGAGGCGCGGGGGTGGCTCGACGACGTCGCCCGAGCGCTCGCTCACACGCACGCCCGACGCTGGGTGCACAGGGATCTCAAGCCGGGCAACGTGCTCCTCCGCGCCGACGGCCGCGCGGTGCTCACGGACTACGGCCTCGCGCGTCGAGAGGGGCAGCCGTCGAGCGCGTTCGAAGGCACCGCGGGCTACGTTCCGCCCGAGGCGAAGAACGCTGGGACGCTCGCCGCCACGGTCGACGTCTACGCGTTCGGCGCGCTCGTGCGAGACCTCGTCCCGAAGCCCGAGGGCGCCCTCGCGAAGCTCATGGCCGACTGCCTCGCAGACGATCCCGCGGCGCGACCGAAGGACGGCGCTGCCCTCGTCGAACGACTGCGCGGCGTGTAGGCACCTCGTCGAGAAGTTGCCGCGCTCCGCGCACTTGGGGCACTTCGTCGACGCCATGCCCTACCTCCTCGGACTCGCCCTCACGCTGGGCGTTTTTGCGCTCTATGTCGCGTCGCGCCCCTCGGCGTTTCGCATCTCGCGCTCGCTCACCATCGCCGCGCCCGCGAGCACCCTCTTCGCCCTCATCAACGACTTTCACGCGTGGAACGCGTGGTCTCCGTGGGACAAGATCGACGCCGATCTCAAGCGCACCTACGAGGGCGCGGAGTCGGGCGTCGGCGCGGTCTACAAGTGGGAGGGCAAGAAGTCCGGCGAGGGCGTGATGACGCTCACCGACAGCGAAGAGCCCACGAAGATCGAGATCGACCTGCGCTTCATCAAGCCCTTCGCCGCCAACAATCACACGACCTTCACCCTCGAGCCCGACGGCAGCGGCACGAAGGTCACCTGGGCGATGACGGGGAACAACAACTTCGTCTCCAAAGCCTTCAACGTCTTCATGAACATGGACGCCATGGTCGGCAAGGACTTCGAGAAGGGCCTCGCCGCCATGCGCGACGCCGCGCTCGCGAAGTCGTAGACGTATCCCGACACGTCGCGCTTGTGCCCCGCGCGCGGCCGACACACCATCGCGGCCCTTCGACCATGCCCGACGCCGCAAAAGCTCCCTGGAAGGTCTTTCTCAACCTCCGCGCGCTCGAGCCCGCCTACGGGCGCGAGGGCATCGTCGCGGCGCTCTCGCATCGGTATCAGTACGTCCGCTCGCCCACCTTCGAGCGCGGCGAGATCTGCGCCACGCTCGAGAGCAGCACCGTCAACGCCGAGAGCCCCGTGTGGCGAGGCCGTCGCGTGCAGCGCCCGCAGGCCTTCGACGTCACGGTGCGCTTCGACTTCCAGACGCCCGAGCGCGCGAGGCTCCTCTCGGGCTGCTCGTGCAACGGCTGGGGGATGCGCTGCGAGCACGCGCCCGCGCTCCTCGTCGACCTCGCGGTGCACCCCGCGATGGTCGACGCGCTCATCGAGGGGCAGCCCACGCGCTACTTCGTCGACGAGCTCCCTGCGCTCCGCGCGGCGGCGCTCGAGGAGTATCAGGCCGCCACCGTGGGCGCGCACTGGTTCACGCTCCCGCCGCGCGCCGCGTCGAAGCCGTGGGACATCCGGGTGAGCGTGCTCGATCCGCGCGCGCCCTCACCGCGCGACGTGCCGCCCGACGTGCCCACCATCGAGCTGCGGCTTCAAGACCCGACCGATCGCACGCTCCTCGATCCGAGGGACATCGTCAGTCGCCCCGTTCCGATGTTCGAACGGCGGCTCATGGCGCTCGGCGCGCCGCTCGCGCGAGGGCGAAAGGGCGTCACGCTCACGGCCACGTCGGCCTCCGTGGCGCTGCACCTGCTCTCGACCTCGCACCGCGACGTCCACCTCGGCGAGTCGGGCAGGGAGCACCTCCGCTTCTCTCCGCACGCGGCCTCGCTGCGGGTCGTGCGTACGACGCTCCCTCGCGGTTCGCTCTCGATGGGCGGGCGACCGTGGCTGCCGGGCACCTCCGAGCGCGACGAGGTGCAGGCCCTCGAAGGCCGATGGAGCGTCGACGCAGACGGCCTCGACGTGTCGGCCCGCGACGCCGTGGTCTTCACGGGACCGTTCCCCTTCGTGTGGATCCCGTCGATCGCGACCTTCCATCCCATCGATCCCTCGGTCGACCTCGACGTCGCGTGGAGCCTCTATCGCAGGCCCTCCGCCGAGCTCCCCGTGCGTCACGCGGCGACCGTGTACGCGGGGCTCCAGAAGGCCCTCGCGGGCCGCGCGGTCAAGCTCCCTCCGCCCGAGCAGATGGGGCTCGCGCCGCGCGCCGAAGCCACCATGACCCTGCGCGTCGCGGGCGCTCCCCTCGACGTGCGCGCGACGCTCGAAGCCCGCTATGATTTCGGCACGCTCACCGTCGGCCCCGCGGGTCCGCTCGCGCCCGTCGACTTCGAACACGACGTGCGACGCGACCGCGAGCGCGAGGAGTCCGTCACCGCGCGCGTGCTCGCCGCGGGGCTCCACTGGAGCGAGGTCGACGGCGCCTTCGTGGCCTCGCAGCAGGAGGCCGTGGACTTCTGGGTCCGCGGCATCGCCGCGCTGCGCGACGAGCACCACGCGCCCATGCAGCTCCTCGTCGCAGAGAACCTCAAGCACGTCGCGGTGCGCCCTCCGGTGAAGCCTCGCGTGCGGGTCTCGCTCTCGGGGGGCCTCCTCGACACGGAGGTGCGCTTCGACGTGGGCGAGCTCGCGGCCGACATCGAGCTCGTGCGCGAAGCGCTGAAAAACAAGCGCCGCTGGGTCGCGCTCGATGACGGCTCGGTGGCCGAGATCCAAGACGCCGTGGCGGCCTTCGTCGACGAGCTCGCCGAGGTGATGCCCGCGAAGGCTTCGAAGGTGAAGCTCGCCGCGCACCAGCTCGGGCGCGTGGAGCGCTGGGTCGACGCGGGCGTCGGCGGCGAGATCGACCCTGCGATCGAGGGCTTTCGAACGAGGCTCCGCGCGCTCGCGGTGAAGGGCGACGCGGAGCTGCCGAAGGGCCTCAACGCGTCGCTGCGTCCGTATCAGATGCAGGGCGTGGCGTGGCTCGAGTTCCTCGACGGACTCGGCGCGGGGGGAATCCTCGCGGATGACATGGGCCTCGGCAAGACCGTCACGGCGCTCACGGCCCTCCTCTGGCGCAAGGAGCGCGACGGCCACGCCCCGTCGCTCGTGGTGTGTCCCACGTCGGTCGCGCCCAACTGGGTGCGCGAGGCCGCGCGCTTCACCCCCGACCTCAAGGTTCACCTCTATCACGGCATCGCGCGCGAGAAGGACGCCGCCACCCTCGAAGCCGCCGACATCGTGGTGACGACCTATGCGCTGCTCCGTCGTGACGTGGCGCTCCTCGCGGGCATCAAGTGGCGCTACGCGCTGCTCGACGAGGCGCAGAACATCAAGAACGCGGGCGCGCAGACCGCGCAATCCGCGAGGGAGCTCACCGCCGAGCGACGCCTCGCCCTCACCGGAACGCCCGTCGAGAACAACCTCGGCGAGCTCTGGTCGATCATGGACTTCTGCAACCCCGGCATGCTCGGCAGCGCGCGCGATTTCTCGACGCGCTACGAGCGCGGCATCTCCATCGACCCGAAGGGGGCCGAGGCCATCCGGCTGCGCGCGATGGTGCGGCCCTTCCTCCTGCGTCGCACGAAGCGCGAGGTGCTCAAGGAGCTTCCGCCCAAGCAGGAGATCGATCAGGTGGTGGCGCCGACGGCCCGTCAGCGCAGGCTCTACGACGCGCTCTCGGCCACGCTGCTCGCCGACGTGGAGCGCAAGATCGAAGAGGTCGGCCTCGCGCGCAGCGGGATCAACATCCTCACCGCGCTCCTGAGACTGCGCCAGATGGCGTGTGATCCGCGCCTCGTCGACGCGGGACAGCCCGCGGCCACGAGCGCCAAGCGCGATGCTTTTCTCGACCTCGTGCGCGCGCTCACGGCGGAGAACCGTCGCGTGCTGGTGTTCTCGCAGTTCGTCGAGCTCCTCACGCTGTGGCGCGCGGACCTCGACGCGGCGGGCATCGGCTACGAGTACCTCGACGGGCGCACGCGCGACCGCGAGGGCGCCGTCACGCGCTTTCAGTCGGGCAACGTCCCGCTGTTTCTCATCTCGCTCAAGGCGGGCGGAACGGGGCTCAACCTCACGGCCGCCGACACGGTGATCCACTGCGATCCGTGGTGGAACCCCGCCGTCGAAGACCAGGCCACCGACCGCGCGCACCGCATCGGCCAGACGCGCTCGGTCACGGTCTACCGGCTCATCACCAAGGGCACCGTCGAAGAGAAGATCGTCGCGCTCAAGGGCCGCAAGAAGGAGCTCGCCGAGGCCGTCATCGCCGAAGATGCAGGCGCGCTCAAGGGCCTCTCGGCCGACGACATCCGGCTGCTCCTCGGAGGCGCCGAGGGCGACGGATTCGAAGACGACGACGAGCCCGCGGGCGAGACGCTCACGCTGGCGAAGGCGCCGAAGCGCAAGGCCGCGAAGAGACCGTAAGCCCGTTCACTTTTTCTGCGCGTTAACGACTCGTTTACGCGAAGGTCGATTACAACGGCGGGGCGATGAAGCGTATCGAAGCGATCATCAAGCCCTTCAAGCTCGACGAGGTGAAGGACGCGCTCGCCGAGGTGGGCGTGCAGGGCATGACCGTCACCGAGGTGAAGGGCTTCGGCCGCACCGGCGGCAAGAAGGAGGTCTACCGCGGCAGCTCGTACGTGGTGGACTTCGTGCCGAAGGTGAAGGTCGAGGTGGTGGTGACCGACGACCAGGTCAACGCGGTGCTCGACGCGATCGAGCGCAGTGCGAAGACGGGCCGCATCGGCGACGGGAAGATCTTCGTCGTGCCGATCGAAGAGGTCGTGCGCATTCGTACGGGCGAGCGCGGCCGCGACGCGATCTGAGGGCGACGCCACGCGCGTCGACAATTGCGCTTGAGCGCGCGAACGGGCGTTTCGTATCTTCGTCGGATGGAGGTGTCACGATGACACTGAGAAATCTGAACGACGGAGAGATGATCGAGGTGAGCGGCGCGTGGATCGATGAGCGGCGCGGGCGGCACGCGTTCGAGGCGATCCCGCTGCTGGCGGCCCTGCTGCCTTCGGTGATCGAAGCGCACAGCGGGCTGGTCGCTGCGGGCGGGCCCAAGGCCGACGACGGGCGCGAGGCCGAGCGACAGAAGCTCTATGTCGAGGGCACCGCGCTCGATCAGCGGCACGACCGCAAGGGACGCGGCGTGTTCAACCTCCTCGGCGCGTTGGCCGACCTGACCGATGACCCGGAGGAGGCCGCGCGGTTCGCGGCGCTACGGGACGCGATCTTCCCCGACGGGACGCTCAGCGTCCTCAAGGCGAGCTGGCGCGGCGAGGCGGGCAACGCCCTCGCGGTGAAGGAGCGCGTGCTCGACGACCGCGACCTCTCCGCGGCGCTGAAGGCGGTTCCGCTGCCGGGGCGGGCGACGCTGCTCGATCGCACGCGCGAGTTCGTCGACGCGGGACGCAAGCTCGGCGGCATTGAAGATCGCCGCGCCGTGCTCAATGCGCCGACGACCGAGGCGACGCCGACGAAGAGCGGCACCGTGTCCGCGCGCAACCGCTGGTGTTCGGTGGTGGGCACCGCGGTGCGGCTCGCCGACGACGTGCTCGGGCTCGACGCCACCACGCGGCATGCGCTCTTCGGCGCGCTCGATGAGGTCGAACGCAAGGCCGATGCGCGCGAGCTCGGGCGCCGTCCGGTCACGACCGATGGCGATGGGGGAGCCGAGGCCCCCAAGGGCGCTCCGACCGATGGCGGGACCGGTCGCACGGTGAAATGACCCCGCGCTGACCGATGGCGGGACCGGTCTCGTCGTGAAGCGGATGCGCTCCGACCGATGGCGGGACCGGTCTCGTCGTGAAGCGAGGGGGCGCCGACCGATGGCGGGACCGGTCGCGGGGTGAAAGCCGGACGGCGGGCGGAGGGGTGCGGGCAGTTGCGCGGTCAGCGCCGGTTGCGCCGTCTCGCGCGTGAGAACCCCGCGAGGGCGACGGCGGCGAAGATGACTCCGCCGGAGTCACTCTGCGGTCGCACGATGCGAACGTCGCAGGAAGAGCCGCCCGAGGGTGGAGCGCTCGCGTCGGCCGCCATGACGTCGCTCACGCCAGTGTCGCGCTCGCCGACGTCGGTGGCGCTCGCATCCGACGCGGAGGCATCGGTCACTCCGGTGTCGGGCGTCACGGTGTCGGTGACACTCGCGTCGGGCGCGGTCGCGTCTTCGCTCGCATCGGGCGCGGTCGCGTCTTCGCTCGCGTCGGGCGCGGTTGCGTCGATCGGAGCCGCGTCGCTCGGAGCGTCCGTCCCCGTCGCGTCCGCGGAGCTCGCATCGGTCGTTGTGACATCACCGGGACCGGCGTCTGCGCTCACGTCGCGAGGTACGTCCACGACGACGGGGAGGTCCGCCACGACGGTCACGTCGGTCGCACCTGCGTCGACGACGACGTCACGAGGCACGTCCGTCACGACGGTCACGTCGGTCGCGCCTGCGTCGACGACGACGTCACGAGGAACGTCGCTCGCGACGCCCGCGTCGGTCACGGGCGACACCTCCTCGCGGAAGAACACGCCGCGGAGGCGCGGCGCGGCGAACTCCGTATCGAAGGCGAGGTACTCGATGAGCGTCGATCCGTTGCCGTCGCTGGCGAGCGCCAACGACTGCTTCTGCACGTACGGCGTCACGTACTCGCCCGCGCTTACGTAGAAGGGCGTCGCGTCGAGGACCGCGCCAGCGGGAGAGACACGCGCCACACGCAACTGCGCCGCCGCGCGGTCGAGCCACGCGACGACGAAGTTCGCGCCGTCGAAGCGGACATCCACCAGTCGCGGCGGGACGATATCCGTCGCCGTGCCCGGAGGGGCGATCGAGGTCCCGATCGTCTGCGGCGTTCCCGGCGTTCCGTCGCTGGCGAGTCGCGCGGTCCGTACCTGTCCGTCGATGTCGACCCACACGACGAGGTGCGCGCCCGCGCCCCAGGCCACGCGCGGCATCGAGGCCATCTGGGAGCCCGTCGCGAGCACGTGCGGCGCGGCGTCGACGAAATCGCCCGAGAGGTTCATCCGGCGCGCGTACGTGCTCGCCGTGTAGGCCGAGCTCGAGACCAGCATGTAGTTGGTGCCGTCGAAGTCGCCCGCGAACCGCGCCTGCTCGGTGGTGTAGCTGATCGGTCCAGCGTCGAGCGGCGCCCACGTCGCGCTGAAGCGCAGCAGACGGTCGCCCATGAGCACGATGCGCTGCCCCGCGCCGCGCACGATCTCGAGGCCGTTGGCGTTCGGTGGCGAGACCGTCGCGCTCGGGGCGGCCGTTCGCGTCGCGAGGTCGACCTGATCGTGCAACACGGGAGGCGGATACGCGCCCGACGGTTCGGCCGAGATCAGGTGCGCCGTGGTGCCTTCGAGCGCGAGCGCGCCGTAGGGGTAAACCGGTGACGACAGCGTGAAGGGAGGCGCGTCGAGGAGCGCGCCCGACAGGTTGATGCGCGTGAGCGACCACGCCGAGCTCATGGCCCATCCGGCGACGAAGGTGGCCCCGTCGGCGTCGAGCAACCCGAGCCCTGTAACCCCCGCGTACCCGATGGGGAGCGCCCCCGTCTGCAACGCCGCGCCCGCGCTCGTGTAGCGCGAGACCGCGAAGGGGGTCGGGGTGTAGAGGTAGAAGCCTCCCGCGGCGGCGCCCGCCCAGTACTGCGTTCCCGGGCCGACGATGGCGCGCGGGGTCGTGTCGAGGCGAGTGCCCGCGCTGTCGAAGCGAACCACGACGTGCTCGTTCGTGAGGTACCACCCGGTGCCATCCCATCCCGGGTGGTAGAGGCCCGAGAGGTCTGTGTGGACGGCCAGCGTCGAGAGGGCGTTGAGGTCGCGATCGAAGATCTGCGTGTAGATCCCCGTGGGACGTGACCCCGACGCCGTCGCCGACCACGTCGCGAAGACGCGGCTCCCGTCGGTGGCGAGAGAGAGGTCCGATCGGACTCCGCCTGCGATGGAGACGACGCGTCCGCCCGGGTCGAGCGTGCGTCCGTCGGGCATCACACGCGCGAAGCGCAGGTCATTCGTGGCGCCGGGGAAGTGCACCGGCCACCCGACGATGAAGCGATCGCTCAGGGCGACCATCGACTCCGACGTCGCGGTCGCGAAGATGTTGGTGCCGAGCTCGATGGGCGTGGCGTCGAGCACGCGTCCGTCGGTCGCGATGCGCGTGGCGGCGACCGTCGACGCGTCGAAGGGGTACGCCACGAGGCACGTGTTCGCGGCCGTGACGCAGGCCAGGCCCATGAGGTCGTAGGCCCCACGGAGCGAGCTCGTGTACGCCACGAGGGGCGCGCGATCGATGGGAGCGCCCGTCGCATCGACGCGCGCCGCGATGACCCGTAGCGACGCGTCGACGCCCGCGACCATCGCCCCCGCGCCGTACGAAGCCGCCCTGATCGGCGCGACGCCGATGATCGTCCCGAAGGTCGCGGGCAGCGCGCGCAACGAGCCGTTCACGTAGGCGCCCGTCGCGTCGCGCGCCCTCACGAGCACCTCGCCCACGCCTGTCTGCCCGATGCGCGGAGCCTGGAACACCAACGACGACGTGGGCAGATCGACCACCAGCGGCGCCGTGAGTGTCGAGCCTCCCTCCCTCTGCAACGGCGAGATGTCGAAGCGAGGCGAGACCGTCACCGCGCTGCGAGCCTGGGCGTATGTGCGGTCTTCGGTGCCCGCGCATCCGAGCGCGAGCGCCATGAGCGAGAGCGGAGCAAGTCGTCGAATCATCGTCGTCACCTTCGAGCGCGCGGTGGTTGATGTGCGAAGCGTAGCTTCGTTGCGTCGGCGCTTCGCGGCGTTCGAGACGCAGCGCCTGCGGGGCTTGCGCACGGAGCGCGTGACGAAAACGATGCGAACGCCCGTGAACGCGCGCCCGCGTTGGGGCAACCTCCGAGGCCATGAAGCTACGCAACCTCGTGTGGGTCACGGTCTTCGGTTCCGCGTGCGGTGGGATCGTGACGCCAGCCGCTGCGCCCGATGTCGCTGCGTCCGACGCGACGCAGGACGAGCCCGCGTTGATCGATGATGCTCGAACGCCGCCGTCCGATGTCGCGCGCGACGCATCCACGGACGTCACGCCACCTCGTGACGATGGGACCGACGCTGTCGACGACGTGTTCGACGCGAGCTCGGAGGAGGCCGTTGACGCGCTCGTTGATGTCGCGTCCGACACGCTCCTCGACGGAGCGCCGGAGGCTGCGCGCGACGTCGCGATCGAACCGGTGGACGCGATCGTCGACGCGACCGCAGATCAACCTCGCGACGCGTCAAGTGATCTCGTCGTCGACGCGCCGTCGGATCAGCCTCGCGACGTGTCGATCGACGCGCCGTCGGATCAGCCCCGCGACGTGTCGATCGACGCGATCGTCGACGCGCCCACGGATCAACCTCGCGACGTGTCGATCGATGCGATCGTCGACGCGCCCACGGATCAACCTCGCGACGCGTCGAGTGATGCGATCGTCGACGCTGGCGTCGTCGATCCCGAGCGGCCTCCGTGGCGCGTTGGCGCCTGCTCCGTCTGGACGCGCGTGCCCCCTGTCTCTGCGTACGCGGAGCTCGCGGTCGACAGCGAGGGCGTCTGGCTCCTGACCTCCGGCGAGTCGACGATGATGCGCTACGACGGGCGGTGGCATCGGACGATCAGCGCGGGCTACGGCGCGCCTGCCATCGCGTCGATCGGAACCACGCTCCTCTCCGCGCCGGGCGGCGTCTTCTGGATCAACGACGCGCAGATGTATCAACGGCGCGCGGGGCGGTGGGTCGAAGTGGGCGTTCCCCGTCCGGGCGCGGGTGATCGCGCGCTGAGCGCGTGGTCGATGGGCGGCGACGTCTACGTTCCGCTGCGCGCGGGCGGCACGCCCACGGACGTGCCCATCTTCCGTTACGACGGCGCCGCGTGGACGGAGGTGACGCGCTTTCCGGGCCCCGCGTCTGACGTCGTTCAGATCTGGGGTGATCGCACGGCGATCTATGTGGTCACCGTCTCGGCCCTGTGGCGCTTCGACGGTCGCGCGTGGTCGGGCGTCGCCGCGCCTTCGCAGGTGTGGGCCGTCGGCGGACCTTCGGGCGCAGACGCGTACGCAAAGGCCGACCGGCTCTACCACGTCGAGGGAGCGGCCCTTCGCGCGGTGACGGGCATGGACTGCGGCGGTGGCGTGGCGCCCTCGATTCGCTCGATCGCGAGCGCGTCGGGTCGCGCCATCGCGGTCGGCAACTGCGGAAGCAGCGATCGCGCGTGGCTCCTCGCGGGGGGCACCGCGACCGACATGGGGACGCTTCCAGCATCGGGGCGCGTGTGGATCGACACGGACAGACGCGTGTGGTTGACGAGCGCGACCGGCATGGTCTGGAGCCTCGGCGCGAGCGCGTGGACGTCGCTTCAAGAGGTCGCCTCGCCGCCGTTCGGACGCATCGTCGGCGCTTCGATCGATGACCTCACGATCGCAGGCAACGGCCTCTGGCGCTTCACCACCGACCGCTGGTCGATGGTCACAGGCACCGCAGGAATGAGCATCACTGGCGCGTGGCGCGCGCCCGATGGCACCGTGTTCTTCAGCGTACAGGCGCACCCGACCTCGTCGACGACGAACACCGAGCTGTGGCGCTTCGCCGGAGGAACGCTGACGCGCGACCTCGTCGTCGTGGGCACCACCACCACGAGCGCGGTGCTCGACGGACGCTCCGCCACCGAGGTGTACGCGTCCATCGGCACGCGCAGCGACAGCACGGCGCACCTCTACCGCTGGAACGGCTCGGTCTGGGCGGCCACCGGGACGGACCCTTGCCGTCCCCTCGAGACGATGCAGTTCGTGGTGACGGGCGCGAGCTCACGCGCTGCG
>JBPOHC010001064.1:0-4178 GCA_052035985.1 Myxococcota bacterium
GGCGTAGTCCCATCCAAGGCGCTCGTCGCGCTGCGCGATCGTGTTGGCGTCGCGCAACGCGCTCCCTGCGCCATAGAAGATCTCGCGCGGAAACGCCGAGATGTCGGGGTGCATGCGGTGTTGGAACGAGAGGCGTTCGAAGCGCGCGTCGAAGGCGCGTCGCTGCGCTGTCGGGATGCCCTCCGTGAGCGCGCCTTTGCGGTTCGCACGCTCCGCCCCGATGCCCTCCTGGAGAACCTCGAGCACGCTCGGAAGGCCGATGTCCTGGATCTCCTCGATCGCCTCGGTGATGTCGACCGCGGCGGGCTTCAGTCGCTCGAGGTCTCGCTCAAGCCGTTCTCGCTCCTTCATCTCGAGGCTCCGACGGAGCTCGTGGAGGCGTGTCACTCTCCACGCCAGCTCGCCCGCGAGGCTCTTCTCCGCAAGCCATTTCTGCTCGTGGAGTTCGGCCTGCTGCGCCGACGCGATGGTGTCGTTCCGCTCGCGGTACGGCTCCGCCAGCGTCCGCTTCGCTGCGCCCCAGTGCGCGTGACGGAAGAGCCACGCGTCGGACTCGGGCATGCGGACCCCGTTGCCGGTGAGGTCACGCGCGACGACGAGGTCGCTCGGAAGGTGGCTCGAGACGCGGCAGAGAACGTCGCTCGCAACCAAGACGAAGTCCGCAGCCGCGAGTCGAAGGGCTTCGATCGCTCCCGAGCACACCTCGTCGACGGTCACCGCGGCGACGTGGGTGCCCATGTGCCCCCTGCGGGTCACCACGCGAACCAGCGTGAAGGGCAACGTTTCGTCGGGGCCGAGCTCTTCTTCGATCCGGTCCAGCACGCCAGGAGGTTCAACGATCAGCCACCGCAATCCGACGCCTCGGATCGACTTCCGCGCGAGTCTGAAGAGCAGCAAGGCTGCGCGCTGGTGCTCCGGCGGAAAGATCTCGCGGTCGTTCTCGTCGACGATGTTGCCGAGGTTCGCAACGATGTCGGCGCGTTCGGTGAACGGCGGGAGCTGGCGCACGTCGCCGACGATCACGTGTCGTCTCGCGAGGAGCGCAGGGACCATGAACTCCTGCGTGAGCGTCTTGCTCGCCTCGTCGACGATGAGCACGTCCCAGTGAGGCGCCGTCGCGATGGGCCTGTCCGCTGGATGACTGTCCTTCTCACGGTCGAGAAAGAGAGGGTGGTTGACGATCCCCATCGTGGTGCCGCAGGTGAGGTTCGCGGCCATCACTACCGTGCGCTCGGCCATCTCCCAGAGGTCGCCGTCTCCCACGCGGGCGAAGGCCGAGGCGCCTCGCCACGACTCGACGAGCGCGCCGACCTTCTCGTCGATCTGGCAGGCCTTCACCTTCTCGTCGACCCGGTCGAGCTTGCCGACGCGCACCGCGTCGATCGCTGGCCCCGTCGACTCAGGCGAGAGGAGTCGCTCGAGGACGTTGTCGATCGCGACGTGCGTCGAGGCGCATAGGAGCACGCGCTGGCCCTCGGCGATGAGCTGCTGGATGAGCTCGCAGATCGCGGTGGTCTTGCCCGAGCCAGGAGGGCCTTCGAGAAAGGCGAAGTCCGGCGAGCCGAGGGCCTTCGCGACGAAGCGACGCTGCTCGTCGGTGCCGCTGCGGGTCTCGTCCTTGAGCGAGAACCAGCGCGTCGGTGTGCGAGGGACGACGTCGGGCCAGCGCGTCTTTGAGGGGTCCTCGCAGAGCCGTAGCAGCGGCGCGTGGTGCGGCAGCGGGGCGAGCGCGAGCTGGCGGAGCGCTCGGCGCTGGAGGTACAGGTTGCGGAGATCGAGCGGGAGGTGGAGCAATTCTCCGTCGGGCGGCAGTCGCTCGAGGAGGAGCTGGTAGCTGTCGCGGTCGACGTCCTTGACCTTGATCGTCGTGGTCGGACTGTGCCTCGCTTGCGTCCAGACCTCTTTGACGTCGCCCTCGCAGAACGCCGCGCGAGGGTCGACGAGGGCCTCGGCGTCGATCGAGTCGGTCGGCGCGAGGAGTTGCACCCAGAGTCCGCGCCGCGCGTTGCGTCCCTGCGAGCGCCAGTCGAAGCGCACCCCGTTGTCTGCGCGCAGAAAGCCCTCTGCGGGCAGCTCGTCGACCTTGAGGAGCCCCTCTGACAACTCGAACGTTCGCCCCGCGGTGTCGGCGAGGCGGCGCACCCCGTCGAGCGGCGCGAGGACCTCCACGTCGACGCGGCGTTCGTCTGCGACAAGTTCGGGCGCATCAACGAGGCCTTCGACGACGCACTGCCAGTGCGTCTCCCCATCGATCGACACTCGACCGAGCAGCGTGAGTTCGTGACCGTCGAGGGAGCGAAGGAGGCCGGGCGGCGCGACGCCCTCCTCGGGCGCAAGCGCACATTGGTGACCGCACCAGAACGCGACATCATCGACGCGCAGGGGCACGTCCGTCTCGATGCGTAGCCCCTTCGTCGTTCGCGTTGCGCTCGACACGCGCACGGTGACGCTGCGGGGAATCACGACCATGATCGGCTGCGAGAGATCGAACGGCCGATCCGCGGGCCAGTCGGTCAGAAGCCAACCCGCGGGCGGACGTGCAATGCGGAGGCGCGTGTCCCTCGCGACGAGGGTGAGCACGGAGACGTTTCGCACGCGCTCCCAGGGGAGCTGATACCGAAACTGCCGCTGCTTCGCCGTGTGAATCGCCTGCCCGAGGAAGCGCTGGAACGGCCGAAGGAGCTGCTGGCTCTGGCTCATCAGCGGGAGGACGACGCTCGGATGCGCGGCGACGGCGTTGAAGTGGAGGACCTTCATGTCTTCGCCTCAGGGACGAACGGGTTCCGCGTTTCCTGACGGAGCCTCGGCGTGTGTGTCGGGGGCTGGGGCGTGATTTCTTCGGGCAGCTCGGGGCTCGCGAGCCGCGCGCGCACCTTCGCCCAGCGTCGGAGGTCCGCGATCTGCTCGCCCATCGTGCGCGAGAGCGGGAAGGTCGCCCGCAGCGCGGTGGCGATGTGCTCGGTGCGAAGCTCGCGGCCCTCGGCGAAGGCTTCGAAGAGACCTTCGCGCACGGCCTCCTCGAGCTCGGCCCCCGAGAACCCGGCGGAGAGCGCCGCGAGCTGATCGAGGTCGTACTCCTTCGGCGAACGCTTCTTCTTCTCGAGGTGGATCCTCAGGATGTCTTTGCGCACCGAGGACGAAGGGAGATCGACGAAGAACAGCTCATCGAAGCGACCCTTTCGAAGAAGTTCGGGCGGGAGCATCTCGATGCGATTGGCCGTCGCGACGACGAAGACGGGCTCGCGCTTCTCCTGCATCCACGTGAGCAGCGTGCCGACGACCCGCGCGGTCGTTCCGCCGTCGGTCTGGTCGGAGCTCCCGACGCCCGCGAGGCCCTTCTCGATCTCGTCGATCCACAACACGCAGGGCGCGAGAGCCTGTGCGACCTGGAGCGCGGTTCGAACGTTCGCCTCGCTCTGCCCCACGATGCCGCCGAAGACCTTGCCCATGTCGAGGCGCAGCAACGGAAACTCCCACGCGCTTGCGACGGCCTTCGCGACGAGGCTCTTGCCGCACCCCTGCACGCCGAGGAGGAGCACGCCCTTGGGCGAATCGAGGCCGAAGTCCCTGGCTCCCGGGCCGAACGCGCGGCCGCGTCGGTCGAGCCAGGTCTTGAGCGTCTCGAGTCCGCCGACGTCGTGCATCTTCGCGTCGGGCTCGTAGTAGTCGAGCACCTGACTCTGCCGGATCACGCGCTCTTTCTCGCGCGCGACGATTGGGATGGCGCCATGGCCCAACGCGCCCAGGCGCTCCGCGGCGAGGCTGAACGCGAGCCGCGCCTCCATCACGGTGAGCCCTCGCGCGGCTTCAAGGAGCTGAGGCGTGGACTCGTACTCGAGTCCGCGGGAGGTGGTGACTGCGCGCGCAACCGTCTCGAGGTCCTCGACGCCGGGCAGCGGAAGGTCGACGGTGGGCACCTCTTTCTGGAGCTCGATGGGCAGCCCCGGGAGGGGCGTGGAGAGCACCAGAAGGCGGCGCGCGTCGTCCTTCATGCGGAGCATCTCGCGCACCTGACGAATCACTTCACGGTTGGTCTCCGTGAGGTAGGGGTGGATGTCTTCGAGGAGCAGCACCCCGCCGGGCGAGGCATCGCGAAGGTGCTTCATCGCC
Organism: Myxococcota bacterium; assembly: GCA_052035985.1. GTDB lineage: Bacteria > Myxococcota_A > Polyangia > Polyangiales > CAISKJ01. The sequence continues at coordinate 4,111 of JBPOHC010001064.1, forward strand.
TCGATGGGATCCGCCTGGCCTTCGTTCTCCGTGCGGATCGAGTTGTCCTCTCGAAGCTCCGTGAGGCC
>JBPOHC010001019.1:0-6399 GCA_052035985.1 Myxococcota bacterium
CTCGCCGGGCGCGAGGTCACGCTCTACCGCGCGCCCTTCACGGCCATGGTCGATCCGAGCGAGCCCGAGGGGTTGCGCACGCTGCGCCGCGTGTACGAGCGCGGGTACGGTTACGTGGCCGCGTCGGTCGACCCGCACGACTGGGAGCCGGGTGACGCCGAGACGCTCGCCGCGCGCATCGTCGCGGGCGTCGAAGCGGGCGGGCGCGTGGTGGTGCTGCACGACGGCGGGGGCGACCGTCACGCCACGGTCGAGGCCGTGCGCAGGGTCATCCCGCGCCTGCGCGCGAAGGGCTACGCGCTCGTGAGCCTCGACGAGTACGCGGGGCTCGCGCGCGCGGCGCTCGCGCCAAAGCTCTCGCCCGACGACCGCGGCGCCGCGTTCGGGAGGGGCGCGGCGGCGTCCGAAGGTCGACGCGACGGGCTACGCGCCGCTGGTGACGGTGCTCATCCCCGCGTACGACGAGGCGCGCGTGATCGAGGGGAGCGTGCTGTCGCTCCTGCGCGGCGAGTACGAGAACATCGAGGTGCTGGTGGTCGACGACGGGTCGCGCGACGGCACCGCCGACGTGGTCGACCGCATCGCCGCCGTGAAGCCCCGCGTGCGGTGCCTTCGAAAGCCCAACGGAGGAAAGGCCTCCGCGGCGAACCTCGGCGTCCGCGAGGCGCGCGGCGAGATCATCGTCGCGGTCGACGCTGACACGGTGGTCTCGCCCGACGCGATCCGTCGCATGGTCGAGCACTTCGCAGACCCCGACGTGACGGCCGTGTGCGGCAACGTCGAGGTGGGCAACGTGCACTCGTGGCTCACGGCCTTTCAGGCCATCGAGTACGTGACCAGCCAGAACTTCGACCGCCGCGCCTTCGCCGCGCTCAACTGCATCGGGGTGGTCCCCGGCGCGCTCGGCGCGTGGCGGCGCGACGCGGTGCTCGCCGTGGGCGGCTACAGCGGCGACACGCTCGTCGAAGACGCCGACCTCACGATCACCATGCTCCGCGCGGGCGGCGTCATCACGTACGAGCCCCGCGCGATCGGACGCACCGAGGCGCCCGAGTCGCTCGGCGCCCTGTGGCGCCAGCGCGTCCGTTGGACCTACGGCACGTATCAGTGCCTCGCCAAGCACCGCGCGGCGCTCCTGCGGGGATCGCTCGGTTGGGTGGCGCTGCCGAACCTGCTGCTGTTTCAGGTGATCTTTCCGATCGCGTCGCCGCTCGGAGACGCCGCGATGGCGCACGCGATCGTGACGGGCCAGTGGTCGGCTTTTCTGAGCGGCTACCTCGGCTTCCTCACGATGGACGTCGTCGCCTCGGTGCTCGCCTTCCGCCTCGACCGCAAGCCGCTGCGGTGGCTCGCGCTGCTGCTCGTGCAGCGCTTCACGTATCGGCAGTTCCTCTACGCGGTGAGCCTGTGGTCGCTGGTGTCGGCGGCGCTCGGCGCCCGTCAGGGGTGGCGCAAGCTCGATCGCCTCGGCACCGTGGCGCCGCTGCCCGCGCGCCCGACGTCGATGCTCCCCGCCGCGCGCTCCGTGGCGCCGCCGCGGGTGAGCGCGGTGGTCGCGCTCGACTGAGAGCATCCCAATCGAAACGCACGCGCGACGGGCGTCAGGACTCGCCGTAGGTGCGACGGAGGTACGCCACGATGTCGGCCGATTCGAACATCGAGGCGCCCGTGTTGGGGTCGACGAGGTAGGGGACCATCATGCGTCCCGTCAGGGCCACGAAGGCCGCGCGGCTCGGAGATCCCTTCGCCACGTTGTGCAGCACGTAGGGGAGCTCGAGCTCGCAGAGCGCCTCACGCGCGAGTCGGCAGTACGGAGACACTTCGAAGCTGTAGAGCTCGAGCGCCTGCGCGGGGAGCTTCGAACGCTGCGCCGCGCGTCCACGCGTCGGGCGCGCCGCGGAGGCGAGACCCGAGCTCAGCGTGGTGACGGGACCGAGCCGCAGCGGGAGGGGGACGGTGCCGTCGCCGTAGGTCTCCGCGAGGTAGCGGTTGATCGCGTCGCTCTCGTACATCGCCACGCCCGTGTTGGGGTCGACGAGGTAGGGGAACATCTCCTTTCCGCCGCGCGCGACGACGGTGGGTCGATAGCGCGTGCCGCCGCGGGGGCAGGGGAAGATCTTCGCGTCGAGGTCGAGCACGGTGAGCATCTCGCGCACCTTGCGACAGAACGGACACGCTTCGAACTCATAGAGCTCGAGGAGCTTCTCGGGCTTCTTGCGGGCGTGCGCGACGCGCATCCCATGTCCGAGCCGCAGCGAGGAGACGAGCCACGATCCCATCACGTCGAGCGCGCGCATGGCCCGTTCGTACCGCAGCAATCACCGCGGAGGCCACCGCGATCTCTCCGCGTGAGCGCTTCGCCGAGACGGCGCACCGGACCTCACAGGCCGCGCTGGACTGAGCTCTTCTCCCAGCGCTCCCATTCGAAGCGGCGTCGCGCTCAGCGCAGGAGGTCGGGCAGCGGCGCGGTGACCTCGGCGGTCTGCATGAGGCCCGACGCGTTGATCGGGTTGGTGGGGTCTTCGGCGAAGCACCCCGCGTTGAGCGTCGCGCTGCTCGCGGGGTCGACGGCCCACGGCGCGCGGCCTCCGTCGGCGCGCGAGTCGGCGCCGATGGTGACCGTCTGATAGCCGTCGTACGTGTCGATGAACGAGCTCCGCTCGAGGCCCGTGTGCGTGACGCCCTGGTCTCGCCAGACGATCGCGACGTTCGAAACGCCGAGCACGCGGTCGGGCGTCGCCCCCGCCCCGCCCGTGTAGGCGTGGTCGAGGCGGTGGTCGCCGTTGAGGTCCGAGAAGACCACGATGTACGCGATGGCCGCGCCGACGCCGTCCGCGCGGCCGATGGCCTCCGCCGGGGGAGCGCCGCGGAGGAGCACCGGCACCTGCGCGTAGACCGTGCGACCGACGGTAGTCCGCGTGATGGGCGTCGACGGGCCGACGGCGATGGCCGCGTCGCCCATGGGGTTCTCCCAGAGGAGCACGGCCTCGTGGCGGGGGTTCGCGTCCATGGCCGCGTTGCACTGCTCGTCGCCGATCTCGACCTCGATGGAGCCCGAGTAGCTGTCGCGCCGCGCGGGCAGGGTGAGGCGCGAGAGCGTGAACGAGATGTCGATCACGATGTGGTAGGTGAGCTCCAGCGTGCGGTCGTCGACCCAGCGGAAGTTGAAGGTCGGCGGCGTCGCGCCCTCGGTCACGGTGAACGTGTTCCGCGCGTCGTCGAGGCGCCCGAGGAGCCCGCGCCCCGTGAAGTCGATGGTGCGCGGCGAGGGGCAGAGCAGCGCGTTGTGGGCGAGGTGCGCGCGGTCGGCGAACACAGACGCGTACGAGAGCGAGGCCGAGTCCGCGTTGAGGTGAACGAGGCCGTTCACGCGCGACGTCCCCGTGTCGGTCGCCGTGCCGAGCGGCGTCTCCACCCGCGTGACGCGCCACCAGCCGGCGATGGTTCGCCCCGCGTCGGGCGCCGCGTCGTGCGTCGCGTCGGCGGACGCGTCGGCGGACGTGTCGGCGGACGCGTCGGCGCCGCTCACGAGCGAGCGCGTGTCGAAGGAGCAGCCCGCGAGGGCCGCGAGGGCGGCGAGGGCGAGGCGCGTTCGAAGCATCAGAATCTCCCCGCGATCGCGCCGAGGGCACCGTCCGTGAGGGGGATCGCCGAGGCCGTCACCGCGGGGGCGCGCCCGCCCGTCGTGAGGTCGACGACGAGCGCCGCCGCCGAGAGGGCGAGCGTCACGCCCGCGGCGCCGAGGAGCGCGTTGGTGATCGTCGCGCGGCGGTCGATGCCTGTGGCGTCAGAGGCCGCGCAGCGCGGCGCGCAGGTCGACTGGAGCTGTCGGAAATCGCTCGCGGTGCTGAGGTACAGGCCGAGCGCGAGGCCGCCGAGCACGCCCGCCGTCGCGCCCGACGCGATCGCCACGATGCGCCACGGGTGCGAGCGCGGCGACGGCGCGATGGCGACCGGAGGCTGCGGCGGCTGGGGCGCCGGGGGTCGCGTCGGAGGCGTCACCTCGGGCGTCGGCGGAGGCGGCGTCGCGGGGCGCGCGCGGCTGCGCTCGAGCACCCCGATGCGGGCGCGCGCGTCGGCGGCCGTGGGGCTGCCCGGCGCGGCTTCGACGAAGCGACGGAGGGCAGACAGCGCGCGCTCGACGTCGGGCACCTGCTCCCACGCGCTGCCCGCGTTGAAGAGCAGCTCCGGCGCGTGGGTGAGCTCCCAGGTCACTTCGAACTCGCGCGCGGCGACGTCGAAGCGGCGCTCGGCCCACGCCGTCGACGCCGTACGGAGGTGCAGCTCGGCGGCCTGCTGCACGGGGTCGACGGCCTGCGCGCGCTGCGCGCTGTCGTTGCGGCGCGACGTCTGCGCGCCCGCGCTCGAAGCCGCCGTCGAAGCCGCGAGCATCAGGAGGAAGGAAGGGAGCGCCCTCATGGGCCCGATGGCATCACCGCTCGCCACCGCGGTCAACGAATCGAGGAGGTCGCCGACGCAGCGCCCGCCGTGCGCCGCCGCGCGCACTCGCGACCGCTCCTCGCCTCGTGAACGCCGCCGCGCATCGGCGCACCCGATCTCACAGGCGCCGCTCGACGCGCCGCCGGAGGCCCCGCATGAAGCACCGCGCGCTCGCGTTCGCGCTCACCCTCGCGACGACCCTCGCCCCCGCGCTCTCGCCGGCGACGCCCTTTCATGCGCAGGCGTCGCTCGGCACCGACGCGCCGCTGATGCTCTCGCTCCGCGGCGACGTCGAGCTCCCCGGTCGGCTGCGCGTGATGGCCGCCGGAGGCTTCGCCCCCACGGCCTACGTCAACGTGATCAACAACGTGCTCTCCGCGGGCGGCGGCGGACAGTCGAGCGGCGGGCTCTACGGCATCCGCGTCGACAGCGCGTCGGCGTGGCGCGTCCACGCGGGGTGGCGTCCCTTCGCGGGCGCGGGCCTGGTGCTCATGGGGGGCTACGGACGCCTCGACCTCGTGGGCAGCGCCAGCGCGCGCGACGTCATCACCTCGGTCACGGGCGTCGCGCCTCCGGCGGGAATCCCCGAGGCCAACGGCGTGTACGACGTCACCTCGACGCTGCACATGCTCGACGCAGAGATCGGGTGGGAGTTCCTCTTGTTCGACGATCACCTGGTGATCCAGACGGCGGTGGGCGTCGGCGCCACGATGGCCGCGCACACGGCGATCACGCCGCGCTTCGCGTCGACCACGCCGGGCGCCGCCGCGGCCCGCACGGAGGCGCAGAACCGCGTCGACGACACGCTGCGCTCGTACGGCGTCGTGCCCACGCTCTCGCTCTCGCTCGGGTATCGGTTCTTCTGAGAGGGGGTCGTGTCGGCCGACGGCGTCCTTACGGCCGCCGGTTTGTTGCGGGCGTGCGTGCGCGCTACGGGCGCAGGCAGATCGAGATGCTCGTGCCGTCGATGGTGTTGCCCGCGAGCATGCAGCGCATCCCCGTGGGGCAGATGCCGTCGGCGCAGAGGCGCGTGCAGTAGCCCGTCGTCGCGGTGACGCCCTGACAGAGCGCCGAGGCGCAGTCGCCGCCGCGCGTGCAGGTCGTTCCGACGGCGCCCGATCCCGCGGGGCGGCACGTGAGGTACAGGTCTCCGCCAGGGCCGTCGGGGAACCAGGGCTTGCAGCCGTAGCCGCTGGGGCAGCCTCCCGCGGGGGTGCAGGTCTGCACGCACATCGCGGGGGCGAGGGGATCTCCCGGCGTGCCCGTGTCGCACACGCCGCTGTAGCAATTCACCGTGCCCGACGCGCCGCACGACGCGCCGATCGGGTCGGTGCCCTGGATGTCTCCGCCCGCGATGACGCCCTGGAGCGGCGGCACGCAGAGGCCGCTCATGCACTGATACGGCGGCAGCGCGAGGAGGCGCCCGCCGTCGTTGAGCGTGAAGCGCCGCGGGCAGTCTGCGCTCGTGCGGCACTGCGCGGAGCAGCCCGCGAAGGTCGCGCTCGGGCCGAGGCAGAAGTTGCTCGGGCAGTCGGCCGCGCGCGCGCACGTCCGCTCGACCTCGACGCACACCGACGTGCCGGTCACGACCGAGCACGCGAAGCCCGCGGGGCAGTCCGCGCCGTTGGCGCACTCGCGGGTGCAGTGTCCGACGCCCGACGCGCTGTTGCCGAAGCAGAAGCGCGCGCACGGAGAGGTCGTCGCGCGAGGGTCGCAGCGCAGCCCCGTGTCGTCAGGGAGGCACCGCCCCGAGGCTGCCCCCGCGGGGATCGCGCAGAGGTAGCCGTTGCCGCAGTCGCGACGCGACGCGCAGGTGCGCGTGCAGAAGCCCGAGGCGACGCCCGCCGTGGCGCAGTCGCCCGACTGGCAGTCGGTGTTCGAACTGCACGGGTCGAGGTACACCGCGAGCGGGCGCGACGTGTCGGGCGGCGGCGGCAGATCGGGCGGAACGAAGACGTC
>JBPOHC010000140.1:0-10009 GCA_052035985.1 Myxococcota bacterium
CTCGGGGAACTTCTCTCCGAGCATCCCCATGAAGGGGATCGTGCCGCCCTCCCCCATCGCCATCGTCGGCGCGCCGAAGTAGGTCTTCGAGCTCTCGTTGAGGGCGACTTCGAGCCACTGCGCGAGCGGGGGCGCGTCCCATCCGGGCGCGGCCTTCTCGGCGTCGAAGCGCACGTCGGCGCCGTAGGGCGGATCGCTCGTGAGCGCCTCGGTGATCGCGCGGCTCGCCTCGTCGGGCGAAACCCGCGGAGGGATGCGCACCGAGAGCTTGAGCGTCGTGCGCGGTCGCAGCACGTTGCCCGCGTCCTTCGGGAGGGGAATTCCCTCTGCGCCGACGATCGAGAGCGTGGGGCGCCAGGTGCGCGCGAGCACCATCTCCGCGATGTCGCCAGGCGCAGGCATCGCCCCTCGCACGAAGGGGAACTTCTGAAACACGTCGAAGCCCAGCGACTTCGCCGCGGCCCTCGCCTGCGCCACGCGCGCCGTCGGGATCTCGGTGTGGAGCTCCGAGAGCAGCACCTCGCCCGTGTGCGCGTCCTCGACGCGATCGAGGAGCATCCTCGCGATGCGGAAGCTCGAAGGCACGATGCCGCTCGCATCACCCGAGTGAACGCCCTCAGTGAGGATCTTCACCGTGAGGTTGCCGCCCACGAGCCCGCGCAGCGACGTGGTCATCCAGAGCTGGTCGTAGTTGGCGCAGCCCGAGTCGAGGCACACCACCAGCGAGGGCTTTCCGATGCGCTGCGCGAGGTGCTCGATGTACGCCGGGAGGTCGTAGCTACCGCTCTCTTCGCACGCCTCGATGATCACGACGCAGCGCGCGCGACGCTTCGACTGCATCGCGAGGATGCGCAGCGCAGCGAGGGAGGCGAAGGCCGCGTAGCCGTCGTCTGCGCCGCCGCGACCGTAGAGCCGATCGCCCTCTCGCACGGGCGTCCACGGACCGAGCCCCTCGCGCCAGCCTGACATCTCGGGCTGCTTGTCGAGGTGACCGTAGAGCAGCACCGTGTCGTCGACGTCGCCGGGCGCCTCCATGAGGATCACGGGCGTGCGCGGCGTGCCGTCGGCGTTCGAGAGACGCACGACCTCGAGCGTGAGGCCGGGGATGTGGGGCTTCTGCGCTTCGCACCACGCGGTGATGAGCGCGACGGCGCGCTCCATGTGACCCGCGGCCACCCAGTCGGGGTCGAAGCCCGGCGACTTGTTCGGGATGCGGATGTACTCGGTGATCTGCGGGAGGATGTCGTCCTCCCAGAAGCGCTCCGAGAATGCCCTCGCGGCCTCGTGGTCGATCGGGCTCACTCGATCTCCTTCACGCGGTAGCTCGTGACGGCGTGGTTGCCTTCGAGCGCGCGCTGGATCCATCGCGCGTCGCGCGCGGCCACGGCGATGAGACGCACGTTGTCTCCAGCGCCCTCGGGGATGCCCGTGAAGCCCACGGCGGCGGCCTCTTCAGGGGTCATCACCTGGGCCTGGGTCTCTTGAAGGGTCTCCTCCGAGAGGAGCTTCGAAGGGTCGTGGCCCGGAGCGATCGTCACGATGAACACGTTCAGCATGGTGGTTGGGCGCGGAGGATAGTCGCCTCCGTCGCGAGGGCGCCATCGCTTTTCGAGCGCCGCTGCGCCCCTGCGATCAGCCCGCCGAGCGCAGCGCCGACCTGCCCCTTCGACGACGCTCTTCGCCCGCTCTGCGACGCTGTTTTCGCACCTCCCGTGAACGCCGCGACGCGCCCTCACGATCCTTGAACGCTCCGCGGTTGTGGGTTAGACGGCCGCGTCTTCAAGGCACCGCCGCTCTTCACCCCTCGGAGGACTCTCATCGTGAACAGGTTCGCGTCCCTCTTCGCAGCTCTTCTCGTCACCGCCGCGTGCAGCGCCGACGGCGGCACCGGCACCCCCGGCACCGACGCCAGCACGACGCCCGACACGTCGACCACGCCCGACTCGTCGACCACGCCCGACGCGTCGACCACGCCGGACTCGTCGATGAGCACCGACCGCCCCGCGACCACGGACGTGCCCGCTTCGACCGACGCGGGCAACCCCTTCGGCGCGTGCGGAATGGCCACGGTGCGCGCGCTCTGCATGTGCGGCATGGACGCGACCTGCCAGGGCAACGCCCTCGGCGCGAACCGCACCTGCGCGACCTGCTACGGCCAGGCCATCAACGGCTGCTGTCCGGCCGAGGCGATGATGGTGGCGACCTGCGCCCAGGCGATGATGTGCTCCGACGAAGCCTGCGTGGCCTCGATGTGCCGCATGCAGTACACGGCCCTCCAGCGCTGCTTCGTGACGGCGCAGCAGTCGAACGCGACCTGCCAGATGATGCTCGGCGGATGCTTCGGCGCCTTCCCCCCCGCCTGCACCTGATCGCATTCTTCAAAAAAATTCGCGCGCGGGCTCAAGCTCGTCGGTAGGGCGCCGTTGAACATGGCGAGAGCACCGATCGCTCGCTCACTCCCCTTCGTGGCGGAGGGAGAGGAGCGACGCTTCGGGGGCGCACGCGCGCCCTCTCCCGCAGGTGCTCCAGAGCCCTCAATCCACGGGAAGCGAGCGAATCGATGAACACCACCGTCCCCTCCAAGCTGGTGCAGTTTCAGGCCTTCCTCAACCGCGGGAGCGTCTTCGTCCACCTCGATCCACGGCGCGCGGGCGTCGTGGCGCCCGCGTCGATCCTCGCGCGACCCCGCGTGGTGCTCCAGGTCAAGCGCACGCTCAGCCTCCCCCTCCCTGACATCTCCCTCGACGACGAGGGCGTTCGCGTGACCCTCACCTTCGGCGGCGAGCCCTTCCGCTGCACCCTCCCCTGGACCGCGATGTTCAGCCTCGTGGCCGACGACGGCGAGGTCACCGTGTGGCCCCTCGAGCTCCCCCGCGAGCTCGCGCCCGACCGCACCCCCAAGGCCGTCACGGACACGCGTCGCGGCGTGAGCGTGCACCCCGGCCACCCCGTCTCGCTGCCTCCTCCCGCCATCGGCGTCTCGCGCTCTCGGAGGCCCTCGCGCCTGCCCTCGCGTTCGCCCTCTCGCTCGCCCTCGCGCGTCCCTGTCGAGATCCGCGCGTCTCAGCGTCCCGCGTCGGTGATTCCGGGCTCGCTCGCTGCGGCGCTTCGCATTCCCCGCGCGCCCGCGGTGCCCGCCTCCCTCGCGATCCCGCAGTCCGACGAGGGCGACACGCACCCGAGCGATCGCAAGCGCTCGGACTCGACGCCCGCGGCCTCACGCGCGATGCGCGCCAACGACAGCATGTCGATGCGCCCCCAGAACGAGCGCGGCGACGACTGACCGCAGCGTCACCCGCTCCACACGGCGCGTTCGCGCCAACTTCATTTCGATCGAGAGATCACGCCGAGACCGGGGACGCCCTCACAGAGAGCGCCCCGTCTCGCGTTCAGCGAACGCAGCGCGAGGGGTGCCACCCGTCGCGCGGCCACGTCGCGGTTCCATCGAGCGCCACGGTGGGCGTGGCGGCCATGTCGAGCGGCGCGAGGTCGGTCTCGAGCACCACGGCGCTGCCACCGACCGTGCCCGTCACCCTGCCCGCCGTGATGTGAGCCTGCACCTGCGACGACGCGAGGTCGCTCACGCGAACCCCGTGATCGCGAAAGTACGGTCTGAAGTCAGCGCCGCTCAGGAATGACAGCGCCACCACGAGGAAGTCGTTGCCCGGGATCTGCCCCACGTTTCGTCCGCCGTAGGTCGCATGCCCGTCGAAGGGAAACTGGTCGAAGCCCAGCGACGCCCTCGCCGCGTTCCATGTCGTCGCGTCGCGCGCGGCGGCGCCGAGGAGCCGCGCCTGCGCATAGAGCAGCGGGAAGATGTCCCATCCGTCGGTGAGCCTTCGGCCTCGCACCATGCGTCCGTGGAAGCGAATCGGGAGGCCCACGTAGAAGGCCATTCGCACGCCGTTGTCGGCGGCGTACGCGGGGTCGCCCCAGATCGCGTCGGGGAGCAGGTCTGTCTCCGCGGGGTCGGCGTCTGCGAGCACGTTGCAGCGCTCGTCGAAGATCACGCGTCGACGCACGCCGCTCACGGTGCTCACGAGGCTCGCGCGCTCGGACTGCGACGCGGCGAAGAGCGTCTTGAAGTTCATGTGCCCGTCGCGCACCTCGGTGGCGTCGGCCTGCACGCGGCGAATGAAGCGCCAGAGCGTGTGGTACGGGAACACGTTGTTCGAGTTCTCGCCCGCGCGGTTCTGCCAGCGCGTCCAGTTGTTGCGGTCGGCGGGCGCCATCCAGTGGACGTTGAGCGCGTTGATCTGGAGGTTGTGTCCGAGCTCGTGCGACTCGCCCCAGCCGAGCGGAATGATCGACCAGTCGGCGTCGAAGGGGTTGCCCGAGCATCCGCTGCCGCAGTTGGCGTACTCGTCGTAGTTGGCGTGCTGAATGGTCGATCGACGGTGCACCATCGCGTCGGTGCAGGCCCATCCGAGCGCCGTGCACACGGCCTGCTCGTCGGCCGAGAGCGTCGCGGTGAGCGTGCTGCCCGGCGCGGCGAAGCCCGCGAGGCCGTACTCGGGGCCGACGTAGTGGTTCTGAAAGTGGTCGACCACGCGCGCGGCATCACCGTCGTAGCGGACCGTGTACGACCCCACGGCGCGATCGGCGATGTTCGTTGCGCCCGTGACCGTGTTCAGGAACTTGTCTCTGCGGAGGTGAACTTCGAAGCCCGTGAGGCGCATGTCGACGTGCGGGAGCGGGTTCGACATCACTTCGCGGACGAACGCGGCCGACGCGGTGGGCGTCGCTTCGAGGAGCGCGGCGTGTTGCGCCGTTCCCTGCGTGGTCACGGTGGCGGGCATACCGGCCGCGGTGGCGCTGCCTTCGAGGCGGAGATAGATCGGCCCGCCGAGCGGCGAAGAGAGCTGCACGTCGGCGTCGCGCGGAACGAGCACCCACGGCGTCACGAGGTACTGCGGTCGGTCGTAGAGCGTCCCTCCGGTGCCCGCGCTGAAGGCTCGCGTGGTGCCCTCTCGCCCGAAGCCCACGCGCGCGTAGAGCCTCGCCGTCGTGCCGTCGGTGCGGCGCATGCGGAAGGGCCTCCCCGCGAGCGCGTAGCGTCCCGTGGCGGTCCACTCGTCGCCCGCGAGGAAGGTCGCGCTCACCGTGGCGTCAGACACCGCGACGGTCTGCGGATTGTAGGGCATGCACGGCGCGGTCAGCACCGTGGCGCGGGGGCACGCGAAGGTGCCGAGGTCTCGCTGCGCGCGGTTGCCGGGGTGAGAGAGGTGCACCGTGGAGTCTGCGAAGACCGAGCGCGCGAAGCCCGGCGCGTCGCCCCGCCAGTCGATGGGGTAGCGCAGCGAAGCGACCCCGGGCGAACCCGCGCGGATCGCGTCACCGAGCGCGACGACGCCTCGCAGGGCTTGATAGCCGTCGGAGACGAAGAGGTCCTCGGCGCGTCCGTCGAGGGCCGCGAGCGCGGCGCGGAGGTCTTCGGCGCCGTCGAGGAGCTTCGACCTGAAGAGCGGCGCGGTGCACGATCGGAGCGTCGCGGCGGAGAGCGTCCCGCCGGCCTGACAGGGCCCGTAGTCCGAGGGCGTGAGCGAGCCGTCGCAGACGGTGTTCACGGCGGTCGCGATGCGGTCGAGCGGCGAGGTGCGGGCGGCGACGTCGGCGGGCGTCCCCGCGGTGACCGTCTCGATGTTGAAGTAGTTGTTGCGCACCTTGATCCGGAGCGCGCGATGCACCACCGCGCTCATGGTGTTCTCGTCGCGATAGTGCGGCGCGAAGAGCACCGGGATGTTCTGCGCGCGGGCCATCTCGAGGGCGCGCGCGATCGCCGCGGTGTCGAGGGCGACGCGGCTGTTGTCGTCGCCCGTTCCGTCGTCGGAGCCGAGCACGAGGAGGTCGGCGCTCGCGAGGCAACCGGGCAGGTTCGCGCTCTCGCAGGTGTCGTCGGCGTTGAGCGTCGCGCCCGCGAAGTTGCGCGTGAAGAAGGCCCGCGTGCCCGTGTCGTGGCGAAAGTAGTAGCTGTCGGCGAGGTGCGCCGTGACCACGCGGAGCCCCGCGCCCGTGGGCGATTCGTTGCGGGTGAGCCAGCGCACCATGCGTGCGAAGAGCGTCTCCATGCGCGACGCCGGAGTGCCCGCGGCGGGCATCGCGCGGCCCATGTCAGAGAGGCCGTTGGTGCCGAGCGCCACGTAGCGCCACGTGCCCACCTCGGCGGCGAAGGCGAGCGTCGAGCGAGGCGCCGTCGCGGCGCCCGAGTACGCGTTGGCGACGACGATGGGGACGTTGCGCTCCTCGTCGAGGCTGTCGAGCACCATCGAGTCGTGGGTGATGCCCCACGAGAAGTCCGTGAGCGACGCGGGGAGGGTCTCGCCCGTGGGCCCCGTGCCGTAGAGCGTGGTCCAGAGGCCGAGGCGTCGCGCGCGGGCGGCTGAGAGGTTCGACCGGATCGAGGCGCACAGCCCCGCGAAGGGCGCGTCGGTCGCGTTGCCCGTGCGGAGCGCACGCGCGATGGGGTCTTCGACAGGCACGTCGGAGACGTCGGCGGGCGCGTCGGTGGTGATGTCTCGCGGTGCGTCCATCGAGACGTCTGTGACGGCGTCCATCGAGACATCCGTGACGGCGTCGATCGAAGCGTCGGCGGAGACGTCGGGTGACGCATCGGAGACCGTGTCGATCGTTGCGTCGGCTTGCGCGTCGGGTGTCGTGTCGATCGTCGCGTCGGCTTGCACGTCGGGCTGCACATCAGGCTGCGCGTCGAGGGTCGTCGCGTCGGTGATGTCGGGCGACGCGTCTCCCGCGGTCACATCACCCGGCGTGTCGAGCGAGACGTCGGGGGCGCCACCCGGCGCAGGGTCGGAGCAGCCCTGGGCCACGGACAGTGCGAGAGCGAACGAGAGCCAACGGTCGGTCGACGGGGCGACGCGCATGGGAATCCTTCTCGTCGGCGGCGGGATCGTGGGTCGTCGCGCCGAGGAGCCTCCGATGGGACCGTCGCACCCCGACACCTGTCAACGAGCACTCGCGCCGCGGCCTCTGAAAAGCGCTTGCGCGACCCCGACCGCGAGGTTACACCTCCGCGCCCATCGACGCCCCGCCGCTGTGTTGCGTGGCGCTCGGTCTCCACAAGCGCGCCTCTCGCGCGGTTCACGCTTCGACACAACCCCTCCGCCCTTCACCCCATCGCCGCCCTCCGCGGCAACGCGGGACGATCCCATCGCGATCCGTTCCGCGCGCACACATCCCTCCCCGAGAGATCGTCATGGAACCGACCTCGAAGACCGCGCACGACCTCGAATGGCCCGTGCTCACCCGCCACCTCTCCGACCGCTGTCTCAGCGCCCAGGGGCGCCTCCGCGCCGCTTCGCTCGCACCTGCCGTCACCCTCGACGAGGCCCGCATCCGATGGCGCCGCGCCGACGAGGCCTTGCGCCTCGCGCAGCGTGACGAGTCCATTCCCTTCGACGGCGTCGCCGATGTGACCGACGTGCTCGCGAGGCTCGCGCGCGACGCCGACGCGACCTCGTACGAGCTCCACGCGGTGCGCGAGATGCTCCGCACGGCCCACACGCTTCGCCGCTTCGCGCAGGCCCGAAAGGCCACGCACCCCGCCGTTGCTGACGCGCTCATGAGCGACGCCTCGCTCGACCGATTGCACGGCCTCCTCGATCACGCGATCGACTCTGACGGCACCCTCGCCGACCGCGCGAGCGCCGACCTCGCCGCGGCGCGACGCAAGGTCCACGACGCCCGCGCGCGCGTCATTCAGCGCCTCGAAGAGGCCATCGCGCGCTACGCCGACCGCTTGCAGGATCGCTATTACACCCTGCGCGACGGGCGCTATGTGATCCCCGTTCGCAGCGACGCGCACCTGCCCGTGCCGGGCATCGTGCACGGGTCGTCGTCGTCGGGCGCGACGCTCTTCATCGAGCCCAACACGGTCGTCTCGCTCGGCAACCAGCTCCGCGTGATGGTGGCCGACGTCGAGCGCGAGGAGGCCCGCGTGCTCGCCGAGCTCTCGGCCCGCGCCCGCGAGTACATCGACGCGCTCGAACGCGCGCACGAGTGCTGCGTCGCCGCCGACCTCATCGCCGCCACCGTGCGACTCGCGAAGGACCTCGACGCCATCGCCGTCGAGCCCGAGGCCGAGCCCGTGCTCGACCTCCGCGTCGCGCGTCATCCCCTCCTCGCGCTCTCGGAGACGCGCGTCGTCGCCAACGATCTCAGGCTCCGCGCGGGGCACGTGCTTGTGGTGTCGGGTCCCAACGCGGGCGGAAAGACCGTCGCCCTCAAGACCCTCGGCCTCGTGGCGATGATGGTGCGCGCGGGCATTCCGGTGCCCGTTCACGCGTCGTCGCGCGTGGGCTGGTTCGACCCCGTGGAGTGCGACGTCGGCGACGACCAGTCGCTCGCGCGCAACCTCTCGACCTTCAGCGCGCACATCACCAACCTCGCGGCCGTGATGGACCGCGTTCGCCCCGGCGCGCTCGTGCTCCTCGACGAGCTCGCCACGGGGACGGACCCCGAAGAGGGCGCCGCGCTCGCCGCGTCGGTGCTCGAATCGCTCGCGTCGCGCGGTGCCGCGGTGGCGGTCACCACGCACTACGAGCTCCTCAAGACCCTGGCGGTGCGCGACGAGCGCTTCGAAAACGCGTCGGTGGGCTTCGACGTCGCCACGATGTCTCCGACCTTCACGGTGACCATCGGCATCCCCGGCGCGTCGAGCGCGCTTGCGGTCGCGCGTCGCTACGGCATCCCCACGGAGGTCGTCGAGCGCGCGAAGGGGCTCCTCCCCGAGCACGCGGGCACCCGCGAAGACGTGGTGCGTCGGCTTCAGGACGAGGAGCGCGCCGCTCGCATGGCGCGCACCGCGGTCGAGGACGAGGCGCGCGCGATCGCGAAGCTCCGTTCGGAGCTCGAGGTCGAGCGGAACGCGCTGCGGGCGCGCGAGCAGGCGAGGCTCACGCGCGAGGGCGCCGAGCTGCTCACGCTCTTGCGCAAGGCGCGCGAGGAGCTCCGCGAGGCCGAAGGGAGGCTGCGCCGCAAGCGCGTGACCGAGGCCGACCTGCGCGAGGCCGAGAAGGCCGTGCAGGATGTGGCCGCGCAGGTGAGCGTGGCGGGTCCCATCGGCCGCGCGCTCGAAGCGACGAAGGGACCGGGCGCACCGAGTCGCAGGTCGGCGCGCGAAGACGACCTCGTGCCGGGCGCGAAGGTCTTCGTCGCGAGGCTCAACGCGCACGTCGAGGTGCTCGAACGCGCGGGACGCGATCAGGTCCGCGTGGCCGCAGGGCCGCTCAAGCTCTTCGTCGCCGTCGACGAGGTGCAGATCGACGCACGCCCCTCGAACAACGCTTCGGAAGAGACGCCCGAAGAGACGCGCAAGGCCGTTCCCATCCCCTACGACGCGGCGGGCGACACCGCGCGACCGCTGCGCACGGATTCGAACACCTGCGACGTGCGCGGGCTCCGCGTCGACGACGCCCTCGCGATGATCGACGCCTTCCTCGACCGCGTCTTCGGCGCAGGGAGCCCCTCGGGCTTCGTGCTCCACGGGCACGGGACCGGCGCGCTCAAGCAGGCCGTTCGCGAGCACCTCAAGAGCTCGCCCTACATCACCCGCGCCCGCGCGGCCGACCCCGAAGACGGGGGCGACGCGTTCACGGTGTTCTGGCTCCGCGCGTGATGATCTAACCTCCCGCGCGCGATGAAGACCTCGCTCGACGCGCAGCGGACCGAACCCCTCCTCTCTCGCCTCTCGACGGCCAACGCCGACTTCGCGAGGCGACACCCCGGCGACCGCCCGGGACGTCAGCCCGTTCATTCCGTCTACGGCGGCGCCCACCTCTTCGCGCACGACACCGCGCGAAAGCTCGGCGCCGTGGCCCTCCGAGCGCTCGACGAGTACGCGCCCAACGCCGACGCCTTCGCGCGCGCCCTCGGACTTCCCGGCGACGACGACGACGCGAGCGCGCGTCACCTCGCGGTCTTCGAACGCGTGCGAGAGAAGCTCGCGAGGGAGGCCGTCGAGGACCTCCGCGCCGACTTCGAAGACGGCTACGGC
>JBPOHC010000932.1:0-8060 GCA_052035985.1 Myxococcota bacterium
GGGGTCGATGCGTCGAGGTCGCGGGCAACACCTGCGCGATGCCCGCGCGCGTCTGCCGCTATCCGCGCGATGCGTGCTCGCGCTGCGAGGGGCGTCCGACCTTCGAGCGTCGCGGATGCGTGAACGACCAGTTGGGTCACACCGTCTGCATGGTGTTGGGGGCGCCGCCGCCCGCCGCGCTGCACCGCTGAACCGCGCACACGAACGTCACGCGAGCGCGTCGACCAGGGGCGCGCACGCAGCCGGGCCGCCGCGCCGAGGCGCGAAGCACGCGCGCGTCTATCAGGGAAGGCGAAACGTGAAGGGCGCCGACGCGGTCGAGACCGATGTGACGCCGAGCGCCGTGGTGCCGCGCGCGACCCCCATGAGGTAGGTGCCCACGTAGATGCTGCTGAAGATGAAGTACCCCGACGCGTCGGTGACGGTCGAGAGCGCGAGGGGCTCGAGGAGCACATTGACGCCCGTCTGGCGCACCCCCGCGGCGTTCTCGATGTAGCCGTAGAAGCTCGTGCGCGCGGGCTCGGCGCCGAGTTGCACGCGGTAGTGGGCCGCCGTGCGCGTGAGGTAGCCCATGGTGTCTTCGGCGACGAGGTGCACGTACCAGATGCCGTCGGTGAGCGGAGCGCCCGACGCGTCGGTGGTGAGCGTGAGGCTCGGCGCGGTGGTGCGCGTCCACCCCTCGGCGGTGCGGCCCGGCAGCGCGTTCGACACGTGATCGATGCGGTACCACATGCGGCCGCTGAAGGTGCTCGCGGGCACCGAGGTCGGCAGCGTCCACCCG
The DNA here is from genome assembly GCA_052035985.1 of Myxococcota bacterium. Classification (GTDB taxonomy): domain Bacteria; phylum Myxococcota_A; class Polyangia; order Polyangiales; genus CAISKJ01. The sequence continues at coordinate 782 of JBPOHC010000932.1, forward strand.
ACCACCACGGTGCGGCCGGGGTACCAGGCGGTCTGCACCGGGTGGCTCACCGAGTTGATCGTGGGCACCGCGGTGTTCACGCGCACGCGATACGCCGTGAGCATGGGCGAAGGGGCGCTCGTCGAGTCGAGCATCGAGGCGGTGAAGTAGTAGTCTCCCGCGCCCGAGAAGCGCGACGCCGGGATCACGTCGGAGGTCGCCGTGGTGAACGCTCCCGTCATCGCGGTGAGCGCGGGATACGTCGTGCGGTTGAAGGCCGTGAGATACCCGGGGAGGCCCGTGACGGGCGGCGTCCACGCGACGCGCAGCTCCGAGAAGCCGTCGTTGTAGTACTGGTTGGGATCGGGGTGCGTGGTCGACGTCACCGTCGGCGGCATGAGGCCCGCCGAGACCGACGTGCCGAGCGCGGACGCGCGGTTGGCGTAGCGCGAGGTGTAGAGCACCTTCACGAGGCCCGCGCCTCCAGAGGCGCCGTTGGCGTTGGTGATCGAGCCGCAGTTGTACGTGGAGGTTCCCCCCGCGCCCGAGCCTCCCGCCGCGGCGACGACCGCGGTGGGTGCGAATTCGACGTCGGGCGCGCGGACGAGCAGCGTGCCGCCGCCACCACCACCCGCGCCTGAGTATCCGGAACCGCTGCCGCCGGGCGCGGCCTCGCCGTTGACGTCGACGCGCCCGGAAATGAGCACAGAACTCGTCGCGTAGAGGCGCACCACGCCGCCGCCTCGACCGCCGACACCCGCGCCACAAGAGGGAAAGGTCGTGCTGCTGCAACCCGCGCAGCCGGTGCCGCCGACGCCACCCCCGCTCGCCAGGTCGTCGTAGCGCGCCGCAGGGGACTGCCCACCCGCCGAGCCGCCCGAGTAGTTGCAGTAGTAGCTCGACCCGCAGGAGTAATACCCGCGCGCGCCGATGCCCGTGGCGCTGCCACCCGAGGCGCCGCCGCCGCCACCGCCGCCTCCTCCGTTGCACTCGTAGAAGGTGGTTCCCCCGGAGCCGCAGTAGCCCACGGCCGACGCGTAGCTCCCGGCGCTGCCCCGTGTCGCCGCGACCGTGCTGGCGACGGCGCCCATCACGATCGACGACGAGGGGTCGATGCTGATCGAGCGCGCGTGGATCTCGAGCACGCCCGACGGGCACGACACCCGCGCGCCGCCCTGAATCACCACGTCGCCCGTGTACCAGAGCACACCGCACAGCGTCATCGGCGCGCTGATCGTGAGGCTCACCGCGCTGCAGTTCCCGCCGAGGCACGAGAGCCCCGTCGCGCAGGCCACGGGCGCGCTCCAGACGTAACAGCCGTCGGTGAGCGCGCAGGTCTGCACGCCGCCGGAGCCGCAGCGGGTGTTGCCCACGACGCACTCATCGGTGCACGGCCCGCAGTCGGAATCGCGCGACATCGTGCACCCCGAGGGGCAGCACCCGTCGCCGTTCGCGCAGGCGGTGATGGGCGTCGAGGTGCACATCGCGGCGCAGGTTCCGCCGCTGGTGAGCGAGGCGCGCGCGCAGGTGCCCATGGGCGAGCAGGTCGTGGGGCACGCGCCGGTCATGCCCGCGGCGATGCCCGTGTCGCAGAGCTCGCCCGTCTCGACCACGCCGTTGCCGCAGCGCACGGCGCAGTCGTTGTCGTTGGTCGAGTTGCACGTCGAGGGGCAGCACCCGTCGGCGTTGATGCATCCGGTGATGGGCGTGGTCTCGCAGGCCGCGGCGCAGGTGCTCGCGCCCGTGAGCCGCGTGGTGCTGCACGTGCCCGTCGATGCGCACGATCGCGGACACGCGCCGGTCATGCCCGCGGCGATGGCGGTGTCGCACGACTCGCCGACGTCGACGCGTCCGTTGCCGCAGGTGGCCGTGCACATGCCGGCCGCGCAGGTCTGGCCCGTCGTGCACGCGCGCCCGCAGGCGCCGCAGCTCGTGGGCGACGAGCGCAGGTCGACCTCGCAGCCGTTCGCCGCCGCGCCGTCGCAGTCGGCGAAGCCGTCGGCGCAGGTGATCCCGCACACGCCCGCGGCGCACGCCGCCGTCGCGTTGGCGCGCGAGGGGCAGGCGTTTCCGCACGCGCCGCAGTGGGCGATGGCCGCGCGCGTGTCGACCTCACAGCCGTCGGCGGCGCTCCCGTTGCAGTCGCGAAAGTTCGCGGCGCAGGTCTGCGAGCACACGCCCGCGGCGCAGGTCGCCGTCGCGTTGGCGCCCGCAGCGCAGGCGTTGCCACACGCGCCGCAGTCGGTCGCATCGCTGCGCGTGTCCGCGCAATGGAGCGACGCCCCGGAGCCGCACGAGGTCCGCGGCGCGTCGCAGGTGACGCTGCAACGCCCGGCCGTACAGAACTGGCCCGTGGCGCATCGCACGCCGCATCCGCCGCAGTTCGAAGCGTCGGAGCGGGTGTCGATGCACGCGCCACCGCAGAGCGTCGTTCCGCCGGAGCATGCGCACGCGCCCGCGGTGCAGAGCTGACCGCTGGGGCAGGCGCGCCCGCAGCCGCCGCAGTTGCCGTTGTCGGTCATCGCGTCGACACACGCGCCGCTGCAGAGTCGCTGGCCCGTCGGGCACGCGCATCGACCCGCCGCGCAGACCTGCTCCGTCGGGCATCGCGTGTCGCACGTTCCGCAGTGGTTGGCGTCGGTGTTGATGTCGACGCAGAGGAGGCTCGCGCCGACCGGACACGCCACGCGACCCATGTCACACGCGGGCACATCGGGCGCGACGTCGACGGTCACATCGGGCGTCGACCCGTCGGCCGCAGCGCTGTCGGGCGGTGTGACGTCGGGCGAGGTGACGTCGGGCGAGGTGACGTCGGGCGAGGTGACGTCGGGCGAGGTGACGTCGGGCGTCGCTTGATCCGAGGTCACGTCGAGCATCGACGGGACGTCGCGTTCGCTGCCTGCGTCGGGCGGCTGCGTCGTCGGATCGGAACAGGCTGCAAGCGCGGTGAGACAGGTCAGGAGACTCGTGAATCTTCTGTGTTGGTTCATCGGAACGCTCCCCAGACCCATGGTCCAAGCAATGGTGTGCCTCCGAGCGCACACGAAACCCCGCGACGGTACTTGGGGCCTCGGTGCCGTGTACAGCCTTCGCCACGCCGGAATCGACGCCGCGCGCACCAGCCACTTCCCTCCGCGAGCGCGTGACGATCGCCCGCGCGATGGCTGACGCGTCCGACCTCCCGCTCGCCACCACGAAGGCGCGCTCACGTCGCGTTCTTGATGTGGGCGGCCGTGGCTTCGCTCGGGTAGCGCGAGTGATACGAGAACTGCCCACGGATCGCGATCTCGCCGACGAGTTCAAGATCATCCCCGAGGACGATGCGTCGCAAGGGCGCATCAAGGCGACGATCCTGCGTGCGTGGCTCCAGCAGGTCCCCAACGAGATCCGGGATGAACACGCTCGTTCTCAGCACGTACCGGACGCGCACGCCGATCTGGTTCGTCGTGCCGCTCGCGCTCACGGGGACGGTTGCAGGAAGCCTCGTCCGCGTGGCGGGCTGTTTCGAAGGGTGCCGAGCGCCGGGTCTCGTGATCGCCGCGAGCGGAGCGCCCTTCACCGTCGCGGGCGCTGTGGGGGTTGGGGCCTCGGGAGCCTGATCGGGCTCGCGGTGACCGCCCCCGTCGAGGCCGAGGTCGCGGTTCCCTGGGAGTGAGTGGATCGCGGCGTCGCAGGAGGCCGTACGGATGTCGTCAGGCGAAGGTGGCGACGAGCGCCGCGAGCGCCTCTCGACCGCCCGTGACGAGGGACGCGCCGTCGCCGAGGAGCAGCGCGTCGAAGTCGACCCGCGCGAGGCCGCGGAGGCTCTCGCGCAGCGCGGCGGGGTCGTCGATCACGGCCTCGGGGAGCAGTCGCACCGCGCCGGGGGGCGCGCCCACGCAGGCGTCGCCCACGACGAGCAAGCGCCGCTCGGGCCAGTGGAGCGCGACCTCGCCGGGCGACTTGCCGTGGGCGTCGAGGGCGACGAAGGGCCCCGCGCGGTCGCCGAACGCGAGCTCGCGATCGATCACGGCGCCTTGCGCGCGGGCGTGCGGCGCGTCTGCGGCGTGCACGGCCACCAGGGCGCCGGTGCGCTCACGCACGCGGGCGCTGGCGCGGGTGTGGTTGCGGTTGGTGAGCACGACGAGCGAGACGCCTTCGCGGGCGATGCGGTCGAGCGCCTCGTCGCTCATCTCGACCGGGTCGACGCAGACGTTGCCGCCCGTCGAGAGGAAGAGATACCCGTTGAAGTCGTAGCCGTGGCGCTCGGAGAACCAGGGCCACGTGAGCACGCCGGGGAGGATCTCGCGCATGATCCCACCGCGCTACCACGCGGACGCCACGCCGGGGAAGCGTATGCGACGGGGGATGAGCGCCCGCGGGGTCAGTTCGACGCGCGCGCTCGATCGATCACGTACGTCCGGCTGATCGGCCGTTTCGACGCGCGTGGTGAGCGATGCCCCCGCGAGGCGAAGGTCACCGGCGAGGTGCAGCTCACGACGGAGCCCCGGCGCGTCGACGACGTCATCGAGGTGTGGGCCGACGACTACGAGCAGTCTCTGTGTGATCGTGTCAGGCGGGGGTGGGCGAGGGGGGCATGACGGGCTTCGCCTTGCGCGCGCGCCCTTCGGGCGGAAGGTGATGTCGGGGGTCGAAACCGCGCGCCTCACCTCGCGGTGCGGGCGCGCGTCGGAGGTCCGCGTGATCTCAGGTGACCTTCACGCCGGGAACCGTCTCCAGCAGCTTGACCACCTTGTCGAGCTTGGTCTCCAGGACTTTGTTGGCGTCCTGCAGGAGCTCGATCTTGCGCTGGAGCTGCGAGACGGTGGGCTCCTCGACGCTCTCGCGCGCCACGGCCGCGGCCTGCCCGGCTGCGAGGAGCGCGGGTCGTTCGACGTAGGTCACCCGGTGCAGCACGCGCCAGGTCTTGTTCGCGCGACCGAGGTCGATCTGACGGAGCGCGCGCGCCTCTTCAGATCCACCCTGGAGCCACTCGGGGTCGACCACGGTGTTGAAGAAGTCGTAGAAGTGCCCCGTGTCGCCCTCGAGGTAGAAGCTCATGAAGCGGTAGCGGTCGACCTTCTCTCCCGGGACGATGGGCCGGTCGGCGTAGTCGGTCACGCCGCGTCCCTCGACGCCGTCGAGGTCGGCTTCGAGGCTGAAGCCCTGGCTGTACGACTCGGTCTTGCTCATCGTCTGGCTGAGGCTCCCCTGGTACAGCGCCGACAGCTCCAGCCAGAACGCGAGGCCCTCCGTCTTGGCGGCCAGACCGGCGGACCAGTCCATGTTGAACGAGCCGCCGATGGTGTGCTCCACCGTGCTGGCGAACTCCTGCTTCTCGGTGCGCAGTCCGCCGTCGGCGTCCCAGACGTAGGTGTTGACGATGTTGCGCTTGCCAGCCTTGTTGCGCAGATCTTCCATGCGCGTCTGCCACGCGTCGCGCATACGCGTGCCGCTCACATAGCGGTTGAGCTCGGTCACGTCGGACTGGCGGGCCTTCATCTCCGCATCGCGCTTCTCGGCATCCTTCTTGTCCTTCTCGGTCGTGGTCTTCGCGTCGGCGGCCTGCTTGTCCGCGGCGGCCTGCTTGTCCTTGTCCGTGGTCGCCGCGCCGCTGGTCGAGCTCGCGGAGCCGCTCGGTGACTGGTTGATCGGCTGCACGCCCGCGGCGCCCATCTCGCCCTCGAGGCGGGCCACGGTCGTGAGGGTGCTGTCGAAGTTCTGGTAGAAGGCCATTCGCGCCTTGTCCTGCTGCTCGATCTGAGCCTTGAGCGCGTAGGCTTCCTGAAGGCGAAAGTAGCTCGCGGCGTAGCGCGAGCCGTACTGGAGGCGCATCTCGGGCACGTGCTTGTAGAACCGTCGGCTGGCGGCCTGCGAGCCCGTCATCCCGTCGAGGCTGCCCTGCATGGTGTAGGCGGGGTTGATGAGAAACGTGACGGTGTTCACGTCCGGGGGAAAGTCCCGGTTGGGTCGCATCTCATAGCTGATCATCCGCCCGCTGCGCTTGAGGCGCGTGACGTACACGTCGGCGAGGCCCGACACGACCAGGGCGTAGCCGACGTTCTTGGGCACGAAGCGCTTGCCGACCGCGGGGAAGCGCGCGTCGGTCTCCTTCGTCCCTCGCAGCGCCAGGCGGTCGGCGAAGGTCGCCGTCGCCGTCGTCGAGACGTTGGTGGCGTTCTGCGAGGCGTCTCGCAGAGAGAGCGAAGTCTTGAGACCCAGGCCCGAGGCGAACTCGTCCGTGACACCGACACCGATGCCCCATTTCACCATCCCTCCGAGGATCGACTCGTACCCGAAGCCGTGGGCGTACTCCTTGGTGCGCTCCCAGCTGAGGGTCACGTCGTTCGACTGGGTGAGCTCGATGGAGGTGGCGCTGTTGTAGTCGTCCTCTTCGGTGAGGTTCTCGCTCGGCACGGGCGGGGCGCCTTCGATGAACCCGAGCAGCGTGGGCTTGAACTGCGCGTTGCCCACCCAGCGCAGGTCGAGCTCCTCGAGGCGCTTCTCGGGCACGAGCTCGACGCCGCCGAGGGTAGGCGCCGCGACGAAGCGACGGAGGAGCGCGCTCTGGGCGAGCGTCGCCGGGTCCACGCGCGCGGTGCTGTACTCGGCCATCACGAGCGACTGGCCGAGGCGCTCGACGCTGGCCGCGCCGCCGAACCGACCCGACACGCCCGTCACGGGGCTCGTGACCTCGCCGGAGGAAGAGACGCGGTGCAGCGGGAAGTACGCCGCGAGGCCGGGCTCGGTGCCCGTCAACCGACGACCGCGGGCGTCGCGGATCTCCGCGTCGGTGCGGGCCACCGTCCAGATCTTCAGGTCGGCGATCGCGCCCTTGAACCAGCCGTCGCGCCACGCGCCGATGCGCAGCGGGCTCGTGCCCGCGAACACCCTGTGGTTCTTCTCGGCGCGATCGAGCACGCCGTTGACGAAGATGGCCTGCTCGCCCGTCGCCTTCGTGAAGCGAAAGGCGACGTGGTGCCACAGGTCGGGGGCGAGCGAGACGCTCCCCGCCGTGTCGTTGGCGTAGAAGCCCATGTGCGGCTTGCCGTTGCGGATCACCAGGTGCAGGGCCTGGTTGTCCGCGTTGGCGTTCATGCCGAGGATGGTGCGCTCGCCCGTGATGTCCGCGGGCTTCACCCAGGCTTCGACGGTGAAGTCGCGGTCGTTGAGCGTGAGGCCCGGCGCCGTGATCTCGACAACGTTGTTCGCGCCGTTGAACTGCGTCACGCTCACGCTCTGGAGGCCGAGCGGCGCGGTGCACGCGCGCCACCGCGCGGGGTTGCGGACCTCGCCGCGGCGCCCCTTCTTGAGCCCCTCG
>JBPOHC010001076.1:0-4843 GCA_052035985.1 Myxococcota bacterium
GCCCGCCGTCGCACCGGCCCTCGCGATGGCCCGCACCGCGCGCGAAGAAGGAACACCCCAGGCCATCGTGTGGACGCAGGAGCGCTCCGCCGCGCTCGCGTCGCTCTCGTGTCTGGTGGAGCCCGCGTCGCGTCGCGGTGTGGTCGACGAGGCGCTCTCGATCGCGCGCGAGACGCGCGTCCACGACCGCAACGACCGCATCGTTCTCAACGCCGCGCCGGGGCTCATCGCGTACGACTCCGAGGCGCTCTTCGCGCTCGTCGATTCGCTCACGCTCGGAGACCCCGCGTGGACGTGGGCGCGCCTCGCGCGGATGCTCGATGGCGCGCACCGCATCGAGGCGCTGCGAAGGGCGCTGCAAAACCCGGTGGGCAGCGCGAGGCCGCTCGTCGAAGTGGCCGACATGCTCCCTGTCGAGATGCTCCCGCGCGCGCTGGAGATGGCGTCGGCGATGTATCCATCGGTGAACTTCGGGGCGACGGCGCTGCGGGCGGTGCTCCCTGCGTGGGCCGCCGCGGGGAACGTGCGTGACGCGCTCGACCGCGCCCGCGCGATCCCCGATGCGGGCGAGCGCGCGGCGACGCTGGCGAAGCTCGTCGCGCACGTCGACGAGGGGGAGCGCGAGGCGAGCGAGTTGCCCGCGGACGTTGTGTTCGCGCGGTGGGTGGAGGCGCTGCGGATATTCTCGCAGCGGGGCGAGGAGTTCCTCGAAGACGACTGCGGGTGGGGCTTCGTCGATTGGTGCCCGCTCACGGCGGCGATCGGCGGCGACGAGGCGCTCCGCGAGGCCGCGGCTGCGATGGGTTGAAGGGAGGCGGTCACGACTCGGCGTCGCGCGAGACGAGGCGCGAGAGATCGCCGTGGCCGCGGATCTACCTTCGCGTGGCCTTCGGCGGAAGAGGGAGCTTCGCGATGTGAAAACGCTCCATGAGGTAGATCGCCACGGCGCCGCCGAGGATCTTCTCCCCGACGGCCTCGTCGTAGCCAAGCGACTTCGTGAGCTGCTGCGCGACGCGTGTGAGCACGAGCTCGACTTCGATCACGCGGAGTCCGCTCTGCGCGTCACCCTTCGCGCCTGGGGTCTGGATCTCGCGGAGCACGACGGCGACCTGCTGATCATGCGACAGCGGACCGCGCGACAGCGCTGATGTGAGCGCGGCGTTGAAGCGGCCATCGCCGTACTGACGAAGAAGCACCTCGAAGCGATCGCGAAGCCTGAGCGACACGCGATGCGTCTCGTGGTCGTCGTCGACGGCGCGGACGCCGTGCGAGATCAGCCAGTCGTCGAGCTCCTCTTCCCACGCGACCTGATCTCGCTTCACCGCGTGTTTGTCGTCTCTACGAAACAGCACGATCAGCTCCGCGGGGCCGTAGCCGAAAGGCCCGAGGTCGCGCGCGATCGCGACGCGCACGGAGGTGACGCCGGGCGCGCTCGAATACGATTCCCACGCCGCGACGCGCGGATGTCTGGGAGCCTCGGCCAGGGCGTGAAAGTAGCGGTTGCTCATCTTCGGCTCGTGCTTCGAACTACGGTTGCATCAGCGCTTGCAGCGTGAACCAGGCGGCGTTCTCCGCGGCCGGTCCTCGTGTGCGTTCGATCTGCGCGCGGCTCGCGGCGGTGGCGAAATCGGAGATCGCCTTCACGATCACCCATGCCTGCGAGCTTACCGCGGCGCATGCGGCGGCGATACCGACGGCCTCCATCTCGCCGCCGACGACAGGCATCCCATAGGCGGCGACGCGTCCGATGAGGTGGTCGCGGAAGGCGCCGGACTCAATGCGCGCACCTCCAGAGAGCAAAGGCCCCACGTTCAACGCCGGCGCGGCTCGCCCCGAGGGCCACGGCATCCGAGCGGGATCCGCGTTGCGAAAGCGGTCCACCCATCGCTCCGTGGCCGACACCTTTGATGCTGCGTCGTAGACGTACCGATAGCCACTCCTCGCGTCGTCGACCACCGTGCCCTCGTCGTACAGGTGCACCGAGTCCGACACGACGAGGTCGCCGATCTTCTGCGCACGCTCGTTGACGCCGAAAGCCGTCCCCACGCCGAGGATGCTGCTCGCGTGGGTCTCTTGCAACGCGCGGTAGCAGGTGAAGGCTGAGCCGCGGCTCGACATCGATCCCATGCGCTTGAGCTGAAACACGGCCACCCTGCTGCCCTGGAGCTCACCGAGGTGACGGTACTCGGTCGCCATGCCCTGTCGCTTTGTCCAGTCGAGGCCGAGAGCGCGGGCCGCGACCTTGAACGCTCCGAACTCCGACGAGGTCGCGGTCACGAGCAGGATGTCGCAGGACAAGTTCACCGTGCCACCACGCTGCAACCGTGCACGCGCCGCGCGACCGTCTCGGTCTTGCCCGAGCCCGCGCAGGCGACGACCTGAAGGTGTCCGCTGCGGTGGGCAATGATGCGCCGCTGCTCATCGGAGAGCCGGGGCGCCGTGGGCTCGGTCGCTGGTGTGGTCATCGCGCGATTCCCCTCTTCACGCCCGCGCGAAGCAATTCATCGCGCGAGGGAAGGGGCCAAAGATCGCCCCGCGACCGTGGTCGCGGCAACGAAATCTGACGGGCGCGACGCGGCGCTGTCGGACGCTCAGCCCGTCGGCTTCGTGGGGTCCGCGGGCGTGTCAGCCACGACCGCCGTCGCCGTGTGCGTCGCGCTGCGGAGCGCGGGCAGGAGCGCGTCTGCGCGGGCCTTGCCGAGCGCGAGGGCCGCGAGCACGAGGAGGTAGTCGTAGCGCTCCACGACGAGCGCGCCGAACTGATCGCGCAGCACGGCCTCGGGCGGACGCGCGCTGCTCCCCTTCGTCGCGCCTCCCGGCTTGAGCTGTTGCAGGAGCGCGGCCCCGAGCTCGCCGAGCCGCGCGAGCTGCGCCGCCGTGAACGGGTGCTTCCCTTCGAGCGCAGGCGCGAACTCGTGGAAGACACCGGGAATCGCGACCGCGTCTTGCGCGCCGTCGAGCTTGCCCGCGCCCTCACGGATCGTTCGCACGCGTGTCTCGGGCACGAGCTGCACGAGCGGGTTCGACGCCACCGTGAGGTAGTCGAGCGTCACCGCCCGCAACGGAGACATCTCGTCGAAGAGCGCCGCGATCTCGCCCGCCGACATCTTCGTCGCGGGGACGCGCTGCGAGGCGAACTCCAGCCCGAGCACCAGCGACGGGATCTCGAAGACCTCGCGGAGCCTCGGCGCGCGGAGCTGCTCGACGGCCCTCGGGAGCGCCGGCGCGAGCGCCACGAGCGCCGCGTTCACGTTGGCGAGCATCACCATCGGGCGGCCCGTGAAGACCGCGATGCCCTCCGTCGAGACGCCCTCCGCGATGGACCTGAAGTGCGCGAAGGCCCGCGCCGGGTCCTTGTCGCTGTACGCCTCCGCCCGCGCCCGCGCGATGATCTCGTCGCTCGAAGGCTCGGTCACCCCGTCGCCCTGCGCGACCGCGACCTTCTCAGCGCTCACCCCAGCCGTCTTCTTCGTCCTGCTCATCGGATGTCACTCCCCTCTGCCCGTGTGCCGACGGCGACCTTCGCCATCGAGCGCACGGTGCCAGCGTGTTCGCGCCGAGAGAAGCGTCGACGCAACGGCCCCGCACCCGCCGTCCGATCGACGGACTCGCCGACGCGAAGGCTCCTTTCTCGTCCTCGCGTCGACGATGGGATCGACGAATCGACGGGGTACCCGCCTCCGCGCCGACGACCACCTCGACCCGACGACGGGTCACCCGCCTCCGAGCCGACAACGCGCCGCCCTCCGACACGCCTCCACCGCCCCGCCGTCGCCCAATCCCCATCGACGCGCTGCGGCGACGCCCATCGTGCGCGATGACGCGCAGGTTTCGTCGTATGCCCGCGACTGTTTCCCCGCACAAGCGTCTGTCAAGCCCACACGCTCCCGCTGTACCTTCGCATTCAGAGAGGAATGCGAAACTTGAACACATCAAGGCTACTACTCGCAGCAGCCCTCGCCCTCGCGGCGATGCTCGGCTGTACCGGGCGCCCGGTGGTGGGCGGTCCCCCGTCGTCCGACGCCTCCGTCGACGGGTCACCGGATGGCGCGACGGTGTGTCCGTCGCCCCTCAACGCCTGCTTCGGGCGCTGCACCGACCCGCGGATCGATCGCGAGAACTGCGGCGCCTGCGGGCGCGCGTGCGGCGTCGGAAACGTCTGCCAGAACGGCGCATGCGTGCCCGACTGCACGAGCGGCGAGACGCTCTGCGCGGGCTCCGGCGGCGACGCGGGAACGGCCCCGCGATGCGTGTCGCTCCAGACGAGCCGCGAGAACTGCGGCGCCTGCGGCAACACCTGCGGACGCGACCAGGTCTGCGCGGGCGGCGCGTGCACGTTCATGTGCACCGGCACCACCACCGAGTGCACGCAGCCCTCGGGCGACATGGACGCTGGCACCGGCGTGACGCGCTTCTGCGCCGACCTCTCGAACGACCGCGCCCACTGCGGCACCTGCGGCAACACCTGCCAGGAGGGCTACACCTGCCAGGACGGCCGCTGTCGCATCCGATGCGGGGAGCTCCAGGTGTCGTGCATGACCCCGGGCGCCGACGCGGGGCCCATGGGCGGCGGGGAGATGTGCGTCGACACGAGCACCGACCTCGCGAACTGCGGAGGCTGCGGCAACGCGTGTCCCTTCGGTCAGTTCTGCGTCCGAGGGATGTGCCAGACGACCTGCGGCGCGGGCTTCACCAACTGCATGGGCGTGTGCCGCGACCTCACGAGCGACCGCAACGGCTGTGGCACCTGCGGCAACGCGTGCGGCTCCGGCGAGGTCTGCACGATGGGCCGCTGCGTCGTGTCGTGCGGCGGCGGACTCACCGCGTGTGACGCCGTCTGCCG
>JBPOHC010000626.1:0-3102 GCA_052035985.1 Myxococcota bacterium
ACCAGGGCGCGGGGTCTGCCGCCTAACGGGCTCACCTAACGGCGACCGACGCTGAGCCGGGGCAGGTGCGACGACCGGGCGTTGAACGACCGCGGGTGTTGTACAACCGTCCGTCTGTTCAACACTACGATGGACAACGACGCGCAACGTTGTTATACAACGCACATGGGTAACACCACGAAGCGCAACACCACCGACCCCCGCGTTGCCGTCGCATACCTCCGCGCGTCGACCGACGACCAGCACCTGAGCCCCGACGCTCAGCGCGCGGCAATCGTCGCGTGGGCGGCTCGCGAGGGCGTGACGGTGGTGTCGTGGCACGTCGACCAGGGCGTGAGCGGTGCGGCCGACCTCGCAGACCGCCCCGCCCTCGCCGCTGCCCTCGGTGCCCTCCGCGCGCACGGCGCGGGGCTCCTCGTGGTGGCGAAGCGTGACCGGCTCGCGCGTGACGTGTACCTAGCAGCGGCGATTGACCGTGCGGTCGCGTCGTCGGGCTCGCGCGTGGTGAGCGCCGACGGCACCGCGAACGGCGACACGCCCGCCGACGCCTTCATGCGCTCCATCCTCGATGCCGCGGCTCAGTACGAACGCGCGTTGATCCGGTCGCGCACGAAGGCCGCGCTTGCCGCGAAGCGCGCGAAGGGTGAGCGAACCGGAACGGTGCCCTACGGGTACAGCGCCGACGACGCGGGGCGGCTCGTGGAGTGCCCCGCCGAGCGTGCGGTGATCGCGCAGGTGCGCGCGCTTCGCGTCGCGGGTCTGTCGTTCCGCGGGATCGTTGCGGAGCTGGCGCGCGTGGGCGTCGTCGGCCGCACTGGTCGCGCCCTCGACGTGCGGCAGGTGCACAACATCATCGCCCACGAGGCCGCGGCGTGACCGCCGTCGCCGTCGACCTCGCGGCAGTCGCGCGCGCTCGCGCCGAGCTCGCGGCCCTCGTGGTCACGCATCCATCCCTGACCTCACCAGAGGCGCACGCGCGTCTCGCCGCCGCCCTCCCTGACCTCGTGGAGCCCTCGATGCCGCCCCGTCTCGACCCCGAATCCGCCGACACCACGATCGTGGGCGTTCGCATGACCGACGAGATGCTTCGTGCTCTCGACGCTGAGGTTGCACGCCAACGTGCCGCGAACCCCGACGTATCCATCGGCCGCTCCAACGTGCTCCGCGGGATCGTGCGTCGCGCGCTTCTGAGCCCGTCGCCGTCGACCGTGGAGGCCGCTCCCGTGCCCTCTGAGCCCGCGCAGGTGCGTCGCCCCACGATGCCACCGCGCCGCGCCTCGGTGCGGCCGACGATGCCCGAAGCCGCGGCGCTGCCCTCGGTGCCGCCGCCGCCCCGTGTGCCCGCTGAGCTGGTCGACGATGCGCCGCCCGCGTCGCCGCAGTTGGCGTTGATCCCTGAGCCGCCGCACGCCCCAACGCTGAGTGCATCGAAGGTCCGCGCGCGGCTCGTGGCGATCAACGCAACGGGTGTCGGTGTGCGCGCCATCGGTGAAGCCGCGGGCGTGTCGAAGAGCTCGGTGCACAACTTCCTCCGCGGGGGAGACCTCACGCCCGACGCCCTCGACGCGCTCGCGCGCTACGTCGAGACGCACGGCTGAGCACACATGAGCCTACATCGCGCGGGGATGGCCCCCACTTTCCCAGACCCGGCACCGTGCCTCCCGGTCGGGGTAGGGCAGGGGTTGGGGTGGGATGTCTTGTCCTCCACCGCTCACGCTTGGAGGAGCCTCCGTCGAGGCGTCGCCTTGGTGCCATGGGGGCGACGTTGTCTTCGGAAGCCACTGCCCGTTGTCACCATCAGGTGCTACTCGCGACCGATCGGGGGGCTTGATCGGTCTGAAGAGACGCTCTCACGTCTCGCCCGGCTGCCCGGCCGTCGTAGACCGACGACCGTCAATACTTTCGCACTCGGTGAGCGAGCACTGGCTACTCAACGCCTCTCGACGCTGCCCCGTGTCGACTCGTCGCCGACCGTGGGTTGTGTGACGCCGCATGGGTTCTCCATGTCGGGGCAGGTTCGCGTGTCGACTGCTCAGGCGCTACCAGAGGGCGCCGAGGGCGAGGGTGATGCACAACCACGACTGCGCGCCAGTCGTCGGCTGACAGAGTATGTCCGCTCTCAAAAGCCTTCCAATAAGGGTGAATGCGTCGCCCGCACCCGCACCCCGTTGGGGTGCTTCCGTCCGGTTCCGTCCGGTCTCAACGCGCGTAGGTGCGCCCATGAGTAGCCCCGTCGACCTCGATGCACGCCGCGCCCGACGCACGCGACCACCGACACGCGCCGAGCTCCAACGACGCGCGGCCGACCTCGCGCGGGAGGATGCTGCGCGCATCGCGTCGACGGTGCCCGACAACGACGGCGACCAGGAGCACTCCGTCGACCCGTTCAACGGCGGGCCGCTCTGGTGAGCGCCGCACCGCTCAGCCCCGGCGACCTCTCGACGGCGCTTGCGGTGTACGTCGAAGCCGGCTCCTACGCTGCGGCGGCTCGCGCGGTCGGTCGCGACGAGTCGACGGTGCGAAAGGCGCTGCGGCGGCACTCGGCGCCAGAGCGAGCGGAACTCTTCGCGATGGAGTTGGAGGCCGCGCAGGTCAACGCCCTCCGCGCGACACGCCGCGCACGTCGCAAGGCCGTTGCTGCCCTCGATGCGACCGACGACCCGCGCGACGTTGCCCTACTCGCACACGTCATCCACGAGAACCTTCGCGCGGTCTCGCAGGCTCGCGCGGCGCATGGGCGTCTCGTCGCCGCTGAGACCGCCGTCGAGACTCGCGTGCACGAGGAGCTTCGCGGTGCGATGGAGCGGTTGCGCCGCGCCCTACCGCCGCGGTCTTTCGAGGCCGCGCTACACGCGCTGAGCGATGACTCGCACGACACGGCGACGACCATGCGCGGCGTCGTTGTAGAGCTAGGCTCCGAGCTCTCGACGTTGACCGACGAGGAGCTTCACCAGCGCGTCGCCCGCCTCGTGGGGAGCATCCACGCCGAAGCTCTCGCGACCCTCGACGGGCTCAGCGCCGAGGAGCTAGACGCACGTCTCCGCGCGGGGCTCACGGCGCTTGTGACACGGGCTCGCGCGGGTGACGCCGAAGCGCGCGGCA
>JBPOHC010000859.1:0-14078 GCA_052035985.1 Myxococcota bacterium
GCGAGATCGGGCCCCACTCGAAGAGCTTCTCGACGGCCCTGCGCGCCGCCGTGCGCGAGGACCCCGACGCCATCCTCGTCGGCGAGATGCGCGACCTCGAGACCATCGCGATGGCCCTCAACGCCGCGGAGACCGGCGTGCTCGTGTTCGGCACGCTGCACACGAACTCCGCGGCCAAGACCATCGACCGCATCATCAACGTCTTCCCCGCGGAGAAGCAGCCCGGCGTGCGCGGGACGCTCGCCTCGGTGACCAAGTGCGTCGTCGCGCAGCAGCTCCTGCGGAAGAAGGGCGGCGGTCGCGTGGCCGCCGTCGAGATCATGTTCAGCTCCAACGCGATGGCGTCGATGATCCGCGAGGGCAAGACGCACCAGATCTCGGGGCTCATCAAGCTCGGCAAGCGCGACGGCATGATCGCGATGGACGACGCCCTCAAGCGCCTCATCGAAGACGACAAGATCGAGGCCGTCGCGGGGCTCGAGAAGGCCATCGACAAAGACGACTTCCGCAAGTGGCTCAAAGACCGCGGCGACGCCGTGCCCGACGAAGAGGGCGGCGGTCACTGATCGTTCCGCACGGCCAGCTCCCCCGTCGCCGCAGGCCGCGGCGCGGGGGGAGTGGCGTGAGGCGTCTCAGCGCACGGCGAGGGTGAAGCGCAGCGAGTCGGAGCAGTTCGCGGAGTTCCACACCTGGTCGGAGTTCGAGCAGGTGTCGACGTTGCTGACCGAGTGGCCGCTGTAGAAGGGCGCCGTCGTTCCGACGATGCAGAGGCGACCCCACGAGCCCGCGACCCACGGGTCTCCGCACCGCTGGCTGTAGGTCTGATAGCCGTAGCGCAGCGTCGCGCGCACGGGCGCAGCGCCGCCCACCACGACCATCACGCTCTCGTCGTTGCCCGCGTACCTGAAGGGCGACTGGAGCCTCCACGCCGAGGGCAGGTCGAAGCTCGCCCAGCTCGCGTACACAGCCTGCGTGGCGTTGCGATAGGCCATGAGCGTGCGCGTCGCCGCGGCGAGCAGGGTCGGGTCCTGCACGGTGTAGTCGAGCGTCGGGTCGGCGTAGTTCGCCATCGCCGCCTGGAACACCACCGTCCACCCGCCCCCGTCGGTGGTCATGTCGCAGTAGACCGTGTAAGGCGAGCGCCCGCCCGCGCCGTCGGGGTCGATCGTGTAGTTGCCGCTCGCGGACGACGGCGCCGATGCGAGGATCTCGGCGCAGCTCCGGTTGCTCACGCACCGCCCCGCGTCGCAGCGGCCCACCGCGCACGCCGCCCTGCACGCGCCGCAGTGCAGCGGGCTCACGCGCAGGTCGACCTCGCAGCCGTTGGCCGCGGCCCCGTCGCAGTCGGCGTAGCCCGCGTCGCAGGTGAAGCCGCACGCCCCCGCCGCGCAGGTCGACGTCGCGTGCGCGGGCGTCGGGCAGCGCGCGCCGCAAGCCCCGCAGTGGGTCGTCGAGACGCGCGTGTCGACCTCGCAGCCGTTGGTGGCGACCATGTCGCAGTCGCCGAAGCCCGCGGCGCAGGTGAAGCCGCACGCGCCCGCGGCGCAGGTGCGCGAGGCGTTGATCACCGCGGGGCACGCGTTGCCGCAGGCGCCGCAGTTCTCGACGCTCGCGGCGGTGCTCACGCACGCGCCCGCGCAGCGCGCCTCGCTCGACGCGCAGCCCGTCGAGCACATCGGCGTCGCGCCGCTCGACGCGCAGAGGGGCGCCGACGCGCCGCAGGTGTTGCCGCAGCGTCCGCAGTTCGCCGTGCCGCCGAGCGACGCCTCGCAGCCCGTCGCCGAGAGCCCGACGCAGTCGCCGAAGCCCGTCGCGCATGCGGCGCCGCACACGCCCGCGGCGCACACGGGCGACGCGTTGGAGCCTGCGACACAAGCGTTTCCGCAGCGTCCGCAGTTCGACGTCGAGGCGCCGACGTCGACCTCGCAGCCGTTGGAGGCCACGCCGTCGCAGTCGCCGAATCCGTCGGCGCAGCGCAGGCCGCATCGGCCCGCCGCGCAGGTCGCGGTGCCGTGCGGGCCCGCGGCGCAGGCGTTGCCGCAGCGACCGCAGTTGGCGGTCGACGTCGTGAGGTCGACCTCGCAGCCGTTCGAGGGATCGCTGTCGCAGTCTTCGAAGCCGGCGTCGCAGCGCAGCCCGCAGCGGCCGCCCTCGCAGGTCGCCAGCGCGTGGGGGCCCGTGACGCAGGCGTTTCCGCATGCGCCGCAGTGGCGCACGTCGCTCGAGGTGGTGACCTCGCAGCCGTTGGCGGCGCTGCGGTCGCAGTCGCCGAAGTCGGCGTCGCAGGCGATCCCGCACGCGCCCGCGGCGCACACCGGACGCGCGTTGGCCCGGCGCGGACATGCGTTGCCGCAAGCGCCGCAGTGCTCCGTCGAGGTGTCGGTGCTCACGCACGACGACGCGCAGCGCGCCTGCCCCGACGCGCACCCGCTCGAGCACGCGAACACGCCGCGGTCGCCCTCGACGCAGAGCGGCGTCGCGCCGGCGCAGGCGACGCCGCACGCGCCGCAGTTGGCCGTTCCGCCGAGGGCGGCCTCACACCCGTTCGCCGCGACGCCGTCGCAGTCGGCGAACCCCGCGAGGCAGGCGACGCGGCAGGTCCCCGCGCCGCACGTCGGCGTCGCGTTGGCGCCCGCGGAGCACGCGGTCGTGCACATGCCGCAGTGGGCGGCGCTCGTCCGCGTGTCGACCTCGCACCCGTTCGCCGCGACGCCGTCGCAGTCCGCGAAGCCCGCGTCGCACACGGCCGCGCAGCGCCCCGCCGCGCACGACGGCGCGGAGTTGGGCGCGCTCGGACACGCCACGCCGCAGCCGTTGCAGTGCGTCGCGGTCACGCGCGTGTCGACCTCGCAGCCGTTCGAAGCCGACCCGTCGCAGTCGGCGAAGCCCTCGTTGCAGACGACGCCGCAGCGCGCCTCGACGCAGCGCCCCGTGGCGTTGGCGGCGCCCGCGCACTGCGCGTCGGCGGTGCATGCCACGCAGCGGTGCGCCGCGACCTCGCAGCGCGATCCGCCCGCGCTGCCCGCGCAGTCGGCGTCGGCGGCGCACCCGGCCTCGCAGCGGTTCGCGGCCGTGCAGAACTGGCCCGCGCCGCAGGATCCGCGGTTCGTGGCAGTGCACGCGACGCAGCGCCCCGAGGTCATGTCGCAGACGCGGTCGCCGAACTCGTTGGAGCCGCAGTCGGTGTTGTCACGGCAGCGTCCGGGCGCGTCGGGGGGCGCGTCGACGGTCGCCTCGGAGGCGCCGTCAGAGACGTCTGAGGGCGCGTCGGGCGCGTCGATCGACGTGTCGACGGGCGCATCGAGCGACGCGTCTTCGACGACGTCGAGGGCCGTGTCAGGCGGCGCGTCGGCGGGCACGTCGAGCGTGAGGTCGTTCCCGACGTCGACGGCGCCGACGACGGGAGCGTTCGAGCACGCGGCGAGCAGGAGGAGCGCGAGGATCGACCTCGGAAGACGCGTCGAGCGGTTCATCAGCACCGTGGTCGCGCCGAGAAAGCCCCGACGTCAAGCGCGAACACAAGTCGGTGAGGCGCGAGGCGCCGAGGAGGTCACTGCACCCCCACCCGCTCTCGCTTTCCCGCTGTCACTGAACGCCCTTGAAGGTCGCGCGCGGCGCTGCAATAAGCTTCAGCGATGCTCGACCGCCGCGCCGCCCGCCGCCCGTTCTCTGTGTGTTTCACGCTCCTCGCGAGCGCGCTCCTCTCGCAGTGCAACTACGGCGACGCCGACTCCCAGGGCGAGCCCGTGGTGGTGCGCGCGTGCCCTGAGGCCGTGCGCACGAGCGAACGCGGCAACCCCGTGGGCGTCACCTCGGGCCAGATCCGCTTCTGCTGGCCCGGCGAGGCGCGCTGCTTCTGCGACCGCGACGGCGACTGCTACGCCGAAGAGGGCTACGTCCGCTGCACGCCGCCCGCCGCCGACGCGGGGAGCGCCGCCGACGCGACCGCCGACGTCGCGCGCGTCGTCGATGCGACCGCCGACGTCGCGCGCGTCGTCGATGCGACCGCCGATGTCGCGCGCCCCATCGACGCGACGGCGGACGTGCCCGCGCGCGCCGACGCCGTCGTCGCCGACGCCGCGAGGAACGTGTGCCCCGAGGCCGTTCGAACGAGCGCGCGCGGCAACCCCGTGGGCGTGACCTCGGGCCACGTCCGTTACTGCTGGCCCGGCGAGGCGCGCTGCTTCTGCGACCGCGACGGAGACTGCTACGCCGAAGGCGGCTACGTGCCCTGCACGCCCCCGACGACCTCGTCGCCCGTCGACGCGTCGGTGAGCGCGCCCGACGTTCGATCCGTCGACGCCTCGATGACCGCGCCCGACGTGCGGGTCGTCGACGCCGCGGTGGCCTCGCCCGATGTTCCGCGCGTCGACGCGACGGTGACGGCGCCGACGCCGCTCGCGACCGACCCCGTGGCGTACACCGGGAGCTTCACCGGCGCGTCGGGCTATTACACCGCGCGCCTCACGGTGATGGGCGAGTCGCGCAGCGTGTGGGTCTACGCGCCCGCGACGCGCGGCGCGAACCCGCCGCTCGTGGTGGCCTTTCACGGCACCAACGCCGACGGCGACGTGATGATCAACGACTCGGGCCTGCGCGCGCTCGCCGACGCCGAGGGGATCGTCGTGGTGGCCCCCAACTCGCGCTGGTTCGGCGGCGAAGGCGCCGACTACGACCACCCCGGCGGCAACGGCACGTACTGGGAGACGCGCAACGCCAACGTCGACACCAACGCGGACCTGGTGCTCACGCGCGCGGCCCTCGTCGAGGCGCAGCGGCGCTACGCGACGAACCCCGACAGGGTCTACGCCGTGGGGCACTCGAACGGAGGCTTCATGGCGCTCCTGGTCTCGGTGACGCTGCGCGATCGCATCGCCGCGTTCGCCGAGAACTCCGCGGGGATGGTCACCTGCGCGACGCGTCCGGGCTGCGCGTTTCAGGGCTCGGCGCTCACGTGCGCGGGGCTCGCCGCGCAGGGCGGCTGGTGCGGGTGCACGGGCTATCAGCTCCCCGTTGCGATTCCCACGTCGGGGCGGCGCGTGCCGGGGTACCTCGCCCACGCCGCGCAAGACCCCATGGTGTCGGTGTATTACACCTGCGCGCTCGCCTCGCGCCTCAGCGCCGCGGGCGTCACCGCGCAGGTCGCGCTGCGCGCGGGCGGACACGACCTCCCGGGCTCCTTCGCGCGCTCGGCGTGGACCTTCCTCGCGACGCAGCGTCGGCAGTAGCGACGCCGCGTCGGCGGAAGCGACGCGCGATCAGCCGGGCGGAAGACCTCCGCCGCGCGCGGGAACGACGATGTACACGGGCCTGCGATCGACGACGGTGCCCGCGCGCCCTCGCACCACGATGGTGGCCTGGAAGACCCGCGCGACGTCTCCGCCCTCGACGAAGTCGTTGTAGAACTCGACGCTGAACACCACGCTCGTCGACGGCGACACGTTGAAGAACGTGGTCATGTCGCGGCGCTCGTAGCCCGTGGGAGCGTCGGGCATCGCGCGAACGGGCGTGACCGAGCGGATGAAGTCCGCCGTGGTGCGCCCCGCGGGGAGTCCCATCGCGGCCGTGTCGGCCTCGCGCGACGTGGTGATGTTCTGCCGCGTCTCGTTGGCGAGCGTGGTGATGGCCGTCACGATGTCGCTCGAGATGCGGTCGAGGCCGCCCGACGACGCGGGGTGAAAGGCCACCTCGCTGTTCGAAGCGTTGAGCGTGCGCGTGAGCGACGCGAGCCGCACGGAGTTCGAGAAGGTGTAGCCGCGCATCGTCGACTCGTTGACGTCGACGCCGACGAAGAGCGCGCCGCGCCGCGTGAGCTCGGGCGCGAGGTCCGTCGCGTAGCGGTGTCCCTCGATGCTGATGGGCGATGTCGGATCGGGGCCGTCGTACCACTCGCCGTCCGACGCGAGCACCACGATGGGGACCCTGCCCTGCTGGAAGCAGCCCCACCCGTACGCGTCGGAGATTCCAGGGCAGTCGCGCGCGGTGTCGACGGCGCCGGGCCAGCCGTTGCCCATGGGGTCGAGCGCGTTGACGGTGCTTCGAACGGCGGCCGGGTCCATCGGGTCGACGCCCGTGCGCGCGCGACGCCCGGCGCCCGCGAGGACCTGATAGATCGCCTCGGTCTGACACTCGGGCGCGTCGCCGCCGAAGTAGCGCATCGACGAGTCGGCCACGATGGTGCGCATCGCGTCGAAGGCCGACTGCACGGCCGTCGCATCCGAGGTGAGCCGCTGACGGATCCAGAGCGTGTAGTCGCCCGCGAGCGTGGAGGTTCCCGCGTTGCCGTCGACGCCGTCGGGCATGCTGTCGAAGGACCCGACGCCCATGCGCACGTCGCGGATCGCAGCGCGGACGCCCGGCACGATGACCGTGCTGAAGTTGCGGCGCAGGTTGTCGATCGTGCGATCCATGCTCGCCGAGTTGTCGACGAGAAAGAACACGTCGGCCTCGCGGATGCGCGTCTGGAAGGTGAACTCACGCCTCTCGCGCGGCCCTCGCGACGTGGGCGCGTAGTAGGGCAAGACGACGTAGAGCGCGCTCATGGGCGGCTGCGACGTGGCGCTGCGAGGGTCGGTGCGCGCGACCACCTCGGCGAGGTCTGCGAAGCCGTCGCGGTCGCTGTCTTCGGAGCAGGGGTTGGTGCCCGCCATGCGCTCCTCGACGTCGGTGAGCCCGTCGTTGTCGGCGTCGAGGTCGCGGTGATTGGGGAGCCCGTCGGGCGGCGCGTCGCAGTTGTCGGCGGGCGCGCCGCACATGAACGCGCGCGCGCCCGTCTCGTAGTTGGTGTAGCTGCGGATCGACTCGTCGCGATCGCTGAACCCGTCGTTGTCGGAGTCCGTGTCGCGGAAGTCGGGCATCCCGTCGGCGTCGGTGTCGAGGCTCTCCGCCGCTCGCTCGTCGGTGTCGCTGATCCCGTCGCCGTCGGTGTCGACGCAGGGCGGCGCGACGGGCACGTCGGGGCGCGCGTCGGGCGGCGTCGAGGGCACGTCGACGGGGCCCATGTCGGTCGCGACGTCTTTGACCGACGCGTCTTCGGGCGCGGGCGACGAGGAGCACGCGGCGAGCGCGACGACGAGCGAAAGGATGAAGCGAGGTCGCATGGTGATCGCGCGAGCCTACGGTATGCGAGCGTCCCCGCGGAAGTGCGTACGCGCGCATCGCGAGGCGCCGCGGCGAACTGTCGTGGTAGCGTCGCCGCCGCTGTGAAGACGCACGCATTCTTTCAATCGAAGGCCCCTTCGACGCTGCTGGTCTCGCTGCTCCTCGCCGCGTGCGAGGGCACCGAGGGAGGCGCTCCCCCGGTGATCGACGCGACCGTCGCCGACGCGAGCGACGCGACCGCAGATCGCGCGGATAGCCTCGCGAGCGACGCCCCGGTCATGCACACCGAGCCCGCCCCAGGAACGCCCGGCGGGACCTGCACGGATGGCGGATCGTGCCCCGCGACCACGCAGTGCAACGGCGCGCGCTGCGAGCGCTGCGGCGGATTCGGAGAGCGTCCCTGCGCGAGCGGATGCCGCGAGGGATCTCTGCGCTGGGGCGTGTGCTTCAGCGACTCGGCCCCGTCGGGGACGCTCGGCGGACTGTGCCACCTCGACGACTGCACCCCGGGGATGTGCTCCGTCCCCGACGGCCGCGCGTTCGTGTGCTTCGCCTGCGGAGAGGCCGCGGGCCAGCCGTGCTGCCCCTTCGTGGGATGCACGGGTCCGGGGCTCCGCTGCGACGACGGCGTGTGTCACTGAGCGAGCGCTTCGCGTGCGTGTGAGCGTAAGCGTGCGCTTCGCGACGCGCGTGGATCGTTGACCGAGATACCCACGCGGGCGTTACCCTCCGGCGCGTCATGCACAACGAGACCGTCGTCGAAGCGCCCCTCGTGGGGATCATCATGGGCAGCTCGTCGGACCTCGACGTGATGTCTCCCGCACGCGAGATCTTGAAGGAGCTCGGCGTCGCCCACGAGGTGCGCGTGGTGTCGGCGCATCGCACGCCCGAGTGGATGTTCGAGTATGCCGAGACGGCCGAGGCGCGCGGCATCGAGGTCATCATCGCGGGCGCAGGCGGCGCGGCGCACCTCCCGGGGATGGTGGCGTCGCGGACGGTGATCCCGGTGCTCGGGGTTCCGGTTCCGGCGACGCTGCTCAACGGGATCGACTCGCTTCTGTCGATCGTGCAGATGCCGCGGGGCGTTCCCGTGGGGACGCTCGCGATCGGCAAGCCCGGCGCTGCGAACGCGGGGTTGCTCGCGGCGAGCATCGTGGGCGCGAAGCGTCCCGAGGTGCGCGAGCGGCTGAAGCTGTGGCGCGCCGCGAGGACCGCCGAGGTGCTCGCGAAGACGGAGCTGTAGTCACGCGACAAGTCACGCGACAAGTCACACTACAAGCCGGAGCGCGTGAGCGCTCCAAGCCGACGCGAACGCTCCCAGTACGAAGGGCACACCGGCGCGCGTAAGCGCGTCAGGCGGGGAGCACATGGGGTCGGGCGACGGGCCTGGAGCGCTCACGCGCTCCGGTGTGCCACGGGGATTGCGGGCGTGGTGTGGGTGCTGGAGCGTCGCGCTGCCGCGGCATCAACGCATGATGCCCGGCGTCGCTCGCCTCAGGGCGTCTTCGGCGTGGCGGGCGTCTTGGGGGCCTTCGCCTTGCGACCGCGCTTCGCCTCCGTCACGTAGGCGTTGAACAACGCCTTGCGCTTCGCGTCCGCGCGGAAGCAGAACCTGCCGCGCTTGCACACGAGCCGATCTAGCGACGAGAGCGCCCAGAACGCGCGGTTGCGGAGCTCGAGCGCCACGCGCGCGGCCTCACCGAGCTCCTGCTTCGAGGCGACGGCGGCGGTCTCGGAGGTCAACTTCCCCTTGCGCGCGTCGCGAAACGCGGCGAGCGCGCGCTCGATCTCATCGACCCTCGCGGGCGTGATCTCGGTTCCATCGAGCGCGTCGGCGTGCTTGCGCGCGAGCGCGATGAGCCGTCGCGTGTCGTCTTCGAGGTCGTTGTCGTCATCGACCGTTCCGATCTCTTCGAGCTCCTTCGCGGCGGCCTCGTCGTCGACGAACGCGTCGATCGCGCCGAAGAGGTCGTTGCGCCCGGCGAGCAGCGGCTCACGACACGAGGCCACCGTGCCCGTCGCCGTCGCCCTGCGCGCGCTCTGCCACGCCGTCTCTCGCGCGCGGAGGAGCGTCGCGAGTCCATCGAGCCGCGTCGCGTCCGCGGCGCGCACCTTCGCCTTCGAGAGCGCGGCGTGCAGCGAGCGCACCGTCGAGGCCAGCGACTCGCTGTGCGCAGCGAGCGACAGCGGGCTCGCGTCGGGCACGTCCGCGTCGTGGCTCGCGTCGAGCGTGAGCACATCGATCGCGGCCTCCGTCGATGCGCGCGCGGTGGACGCGGGCGTCTTCTTCGTCGCGGCGGCCTTCTTCGAGGCGGGCGCCTTCTTCGAGGCGGGCGCCTTCTTCGCAGCAGACGTCTTCTTCGCAGCGGTCTTCGTCTTTGTCGTCGCCATTGAGAACCTCCAATTCAACGGCAGGATCGCGGCGCCGCAGCGAGCGCGTCAACGAGAATGCGAGCGCGCGCCTGGAGTTCCGTGGCGCGGTGGGGTGCGCTCGCGCGGAGGCGAAAGATCGAAGGCGTCGCGGGGCGGAGGGCGACACCCGGCGATCACTTCGCGTCGAAGTCCACGTCGAGCTCGGGGGGCATCTCTTCGAGGAGCGGGAGGCGGGCGACACCCGCTCGATCGCAGAGCGCGTCGAGGGTGAGCTCCGAGCCGTCGGGCATCACGAGGTCACCGCGCACGTAGTATTTGAGCGCGGAGGCGAGCGGCTCGGGGCGCTGCGACGGATCGGCAGCGAGTGACTCCAGCAACGCGCGATCGTCGACGGTCGAGCGACGCGCGATGTGGCGCGCGTACGCCGGCCAGAGGGCATCGCCGGACCACGCAGCGAGGGCCCTTTCGAATGCTGGAAGCTGGTCGACCTTGCCGTAGGAAACGCGCGCGGCGAGCGACACGAGATGATGCTCGGTATGGCGTTTCGCTCGTGCGGTGGCGAGAACCCCACGGGTCGCTGCAACGCGTGCGAGGGAGGCAATCTCAATCCAGGCGAGATCCACAGCGTCTGATTCGCTCAGTGGAGATCCGCACGCCCGCCACAGAGCGCCGAGAGTACACTGGGCAAAGTCCCGCGCGACCGCCAGCGCGTAGTCCCGCCCGTAGTCCTGCCCGAAGTCCCGAGCGAAGTCCCGCGCGACCTCCAGCGCAAAGTCCCGCGCGACCTCCAGCGCAACGGGCCGCCCGAAGTCCAACGCAACGTCCAGCGCAACGTCCCGCGCGAAGTCCCGCGCGAACTTCCGTCCTACATACCGCGCGACGTCCCGCGCGAAGTCCCGCGCGACCTCCACCGCGAAGTCCCGAGCGAGATCCCGCGCGACCTCCACCGCGAAGTCCCGCGCGAAGTCCCGCGCAAGGCCGGGTGCGACGTCCATCGCGGAGTCCATCATGACGGACTGCGGGCGGTCCTCCACGAAGCCCAGCGCGAAGTCCCGCGCGAACTCCCGTATGAAGCGCCCCCCCACCTTGAGTTTCTTTTTCTGGCACCCATCGATCTGAACTCGCAACGACTCTTCGAGGCGGCCTGCTCCCCTCGACACGCAGAGGATTCCTTGCAGTCTCCGCGCAAGCGTCAAGCGATCCGAGGGCCACACACGAAACAGCCCCGTGGTTCCGGCCCGCGGCCAGAGTGGGTCACACCCCGCCATCACGCGCCCCTGTGCAAGCCCATGTCCCGAGGTAGCGCTCAAGTCCCAGCGCTTGAACTGGAGGGGACGCGCCCACGCCCCCTCGATACCCGCCATGCGATACCATCCCTCCGCAAGCATCTCCCCAAACCAGCTCAGACCCGCGTCACTCGCGCCCGCGACGATGCGGTGCCGTCGCTCCCCCTGACGGCATACGTTCCATGCAAAAGCGCACCGAAGCGAGTCCTCGTACCCCTGTGCATGCAATCGCTCTGGCAGCACTCGCGCCCACTCGTCAAAGGCGCCTCCGTCAGTCCCTGAGCCATCCGCGAACATCATCCCCACGAGCCACGTGCCCGATGCGTCGCGTGCGATCTCCGCGGCGACCGCATCGAACCACCTGGGATTGTCGTCGGAGACGATGGCCCCCCACAGCCGCAGCGTCTCCCACCACTCGCGCGCGTTCAGGTGGGCGCGGCAAAAGGAAGCCCTCGCCTCCTGCCCTTCGGCGGTCTTCGCTACATGCCACGCCGTCAGGTACTCCTGAAAGCTGAGGTGCGTGAATGAGAGGCTCCCATCAGCGCGGTCGGTGAGGATTCCGGCCGCGCCGACGAGCCACTCGACAAAATGGCTCCGCTCCGTCCTGCTCCACCCGTCAGGGAGCCGGGACTCGACCTCACCCCGCGCCATCACGATGGCGCGCCGCTTGGCGCCCTTGTACCCCTGTTCCTGCGCTGACCGGGCGAGCGCGGCGACGACCCGCCTTCGCTCCATCGAGTCAGGAGGACACCACTGGTCGGCCGTCAACTGCGCGCCCTCACGTCGACGCTGCTCCGGTCGCGCGGAGAGCATCGCGTCGATGCACTGGTCGTAGAGACGGTGACGCATGTCGGGAAGCGGCCGATCGCGACTGATGAGCAGCATCATCGTGAGAAGCAGCGGCGTCCCAGCGAGCGCCTTCGCATCGGGAGATGCGTCGAGGGCTGACGAGAACTCCTCCACAACGCGCGTCAGCGTGACCTCGTCGTCGCCGTGTACGGCACGCTGAAAATGCTCAGTGAGCGCGCCGATCTGGGTGTCGTTCAGCGGTTGGAGATGCAACTCCTCAAAGTCTTCAGCCGCGCCGGGACGGTGCTCGCCGTAGGGACGACTGCTCACGACCGCCCTCACTCTGGGGTGCGCGGCAAGGAAGGCGTTGAGTTGCTCGCGCGTCTTCGCGCCGAGGTCGCCCAGCTCGTCCCACCCGTCGACAAGGAGCACCAGCGTCGGTCCGCTCGCGGCGGAGAAGATCTCAGGCAACGATTCATCCCAGCCCTGCACGCCGAGTTGCTCCACGAAGAAGTCGATGAACGCGCGGAGGTTTCGCTTCCCCGGCGCGACCGTCGTATCGCCGCAATGCTGCGAGAGGCGACGCAGCTCGATGAAGAATGGCACCACGTCATCGCGCTCCGCGAGGCGGCGAAAGGTCCAGCGCATCCACGTGGTCTTGCCCATGCCGGCAGGACCGATGAGCGCGAGCCCTCGTGGGTCCCTTTTGCCGCGAGACGCGGTCGCCCACGGTAGAAACTGCCTGCCGTGCTCTCTCAGTTTGCGGAGGAGCGCGTCGGGGTCGAGACCAAAACGCTCTTCGCTCTCGGGTTTCACGCCGAACTCGACCGGGACATACACTGCGTCAAGACTCGGCCGCGCAGGAGCACTGGCGCCACCCCGTTGCACCGCGCCGATGCCGCCCAGATCGAGCGGCAGAAACAGCCCTGCATAATGGCGACGGAGCGCGTCGATGAAGTCTCGGTGGCGTACGGTCGCGCGAGAATTCTCCGTTGCTTCAGAGATCGCGTTCCTCGCACCGCCTCGCGGCGGAAGCGATAGGAGCAGCGGCGTGTTCTTCCCCGTGTCGTCAACGACGAAGGCACCGGGTTCGACCTCGCCGGGCTGCACCGCACGAGGCTCATAGCGCAGCGCGACGGAGCGCATCGTGGCGCGCTCGGTGTCGAGATGGAGGAGGTGCATCATCACGGGCTCCTCCTCGGGGAGCTTGTCTTGCCGCAGCCCCCAGCTCCCGGCGGAGAGGACGTGCGTCATCCCCGGTTGCTCTCCTGCGCGCCATGCCCAGGCGGGGCCTTTCACGGCGTGGTGATGATGCCCGTGGAGCACGACCGAGACGCGCCGCTCCTCGGCCACGCGCTGAAGGTGCTCGTTCCCCTCGAAGCCGACGGCGTCGGCGGCGAAGCGCTCGAAGATGTCGGGCTTGAGCTTCCCTCCCACGCGCAGCGCTTCGAGATGCTGCACCCAACCCTTCAACTCATCAGTTGGAACCGCGACCGGGTTGTGATGCACCGTCACGATGCGGAGCATCTCGTCGGGCGCGCTCCAGTGATCCATGAGCGCCTGCGCCTGCTTCGACGAGAGGTGCCCGATCTGCTTGCGGTGTGACTCCTCCTCGCAGGAGTTGAGCGTCGCGACGCTCACGCCGAGATCCGCGAAGTCGTGGACCCACGCGTAGTGCACGCCGAGCTTCGTCACCCTCGCGTCGGTGACGTGCTCGCGCTCTGCTCCGCCGATGGCTCTTACGAAGGCTTCGAAGGGGTCGAACTTGTCGCGGTGCAGCCGCGCGTCGCGCTCCTTCTCGGGCCACTCTTCGAGCTCCGCCTGGCTCCAGATCATCGAGCATCGGGCCCACGACACGTCGTGGTTGCCCGGCGTGAAGATCACGTAGCGAGGCGCGAGTCCGAGCCCGCGCATGAGCGCGTCGAAGAACGCCTGGGCGTCACGGTACTCCCTCGGGTGCGCCGTCTCGCCGATGTCACCCGTCGCGAGGAGCAGGTGGACGCGGTCCTTGATTCCCAGGCGTTCGCGGGCCTGATCGACCGCGGCGGCGCAGCGACGACCGAGCTGCTCCATGTTCCACGCGCGGAAGCGGCTGTGGTCGCCGAAGTGCAGGTCCGAGAGCTGGAGGATCACCACCGACGACGGCATCGCTCACCCCGCGCGTTCTGGTCTTCGAGCGCAGGGAATAGCGAATCCGTCCTCGCGTGTCGAGCGTGCGGTCGAGGGGCTCTGGGGGAGCACCACGCAGCCAGCGTCATTTGTGCGGCGACGGAGCCGCCGGGGCGGCGCGTGCTGCCGTGTAGCGCCGGACAACGTCCGGTGCGGCAGCTTGCGTTAGCCCGGTGGTGAAGCGCTCGGCGCTGAACCCCGGTCCGCGAACATGCCGCGGCCATGCGGACGCCCGCGCGGCGCGTCTGGACGCCCGCCTCGCCCATCTGGACACCGACTTCGCGCGTCCGGACGCCCGCCTCGCCCATCCGGACGCGGAGGTTGGTCACCTGGACGCGCGCTCCGCCCATCTGGAGGCCG
>JBPOHC010000986.1:0-2437 GCA_052035985.1 Myxococcota bacterium
GCCGCCGGGGGCCTCCTGCGCCACGGTGCGCTCCATCGGAGAGGGCTGCATCACGGTGGCGTTGCTCAGGTCGGTGAAGGGGTCGTCGAGCTCCATCCCCCGGCCGGAAGGCTTCGCGGAGACCGGCGACGGGGCGCGGCCCGGCAGGGGCGGAGGGCGCGTCGACCCTCGCAGGGCGCTGTTGGGAATGGGCGGCGGGACGATCGCCCCGGGCGGCGCCTTCGGGGTCGAGTGGGTGCCGGTGTCGTCGCCGACGCCGGTGAGCGTGGTGCGGTTGTGGGGCGAGCTGTGCTCCGAGCCTCCCGTCCCCGGAACGCCCGCGGCCACGGCCCCGACGCGCGTGCTCGGCGACGCCGGGCGCCCCGCGGTGTGGGTCCCGGTGATGGGCCGGGTGTTGGGCGCCTTGCGCGTCCCCCCGGTGAGCGCCTCCGCGAGGATCGATGCCCCGAGCGCGACCACCTCCTCGGGCGGCAGGTTGGTGAGCGGCTCTCGCCCGAAGAAGGACGACACCCTCTGGCGCACCGTCGGGATGCGCGTGCTGCCCCCCACCAGGATCACCGCCGTGAGGTCGGTGGGCCGGAGCCCCGCGAGCTTGAGCGCCTCGGAGCAGACGTCGAAGGTGCGAGAGATGAAGGGCGCCGACAGGCGCTCGAGCTCGGTGCGCGAGAGCGACTGGGAGAACTTCACCGGCTGCCCACCGGGCAGGGTGATGTCCATGTTGAGCCGGCTGGAGTCACGGCTCGAGAGGTCGCACTTCGCGGTCTCCGCGGCGTCGCGGAGGATGTCGTAGAGCACCCGGTCTTGCAGCGCGTCGAGCGAGGTCGCGCGCTGGAAGGACTGGAGCAGCGAGTCGGCGATCGCCACGTCGATGTCGTCGCCGCCGAGGAAGGTGTCGCCCGCGGTCGCGAGCACCTCGAACACGTTGCCCGAGAGCTCGAGCAGCGTGACGTCGAACGTGCCTCCGCCGAAGTCGAAGACCGCGATGCGCTCACGCGTTCCGCGGCCGTAGCCGTAGGCGAGCGCAGCGGCGGTCGGCTCGTTGAGGATGCGCGCGACGTCGATCTCCGCGATCTGTCCCGCGAGCTTGGTCGCGCTTCGCTGCAGCTCGTTGAAGTTCGCGGGGACCGTGATCACCGCGCGGCCGATGGGTTGGCCGATCGCTGCTTCGGCGACGCGACGCACCTCCCGAAGCACGAGCGCGCTGAGCTCAGGCAGCGTGTGCGTCCCCGCGCGCGTGCGAACCAACACAGACTGATCGGGCCCGCGCTCGAGCTGAAACGCGAAGCGCGCCGCGGCGCGACGCACTTCTTCCGAGTCGAACGGGCGGCCCATCAAGCGCTTCACGGAGAACACCGTGTGCTCGGGATCGACCGTGCGCGCTGCGCGCGCGGGGGCGCCGACGAGCGTCTGCCCGTTCGCAGCGAAGGACACCACGCTCGGGATGAGGCCTACGCCCTCGGGAGTCGTGAGCACGCGAGGCTGTCCGCCTTGTGCGACGGCCACGACGGAGTTCGTCGTTCCCAGATCGATTCCGACCGCGATCGGGTTAGTCATCTCTCTCACCTTGATTGTATCGCGAGCGAGCGCTCGATGGTCGCGAGTTCTCCCTCGATCCATCGATGCACCGAACGCGCAAACGGCCACATGTATCCGTAGTCCGGGCCTGTGAATCGCCGGACGATTTCCTCGCGAAACGACGCGTCGCGCGCCGCCTCGATGCCCTCGAGCTCCGCCACGCACCGGATCGTCACGCGGTACGCCTCCCACTCGAGCCTCGCACGAAACCACGACAGACCCATCGGCAGCGGAACCAGCAGGTAAAGCACCGCCATCCCGACGAGCCCGTACCGCTCGAACTGCTCGACGTGCACGAGCTCGTGCTCGAGCGTCTCCCAACGACGACCCGGCGACGTCTCCTCCCAGTCATCAGGCAGGTAGATCGTGCGGCCAATCGTGGTCACGTAGCTCGACAGGTACGAGTCCATCGCGCCGAACGTCACGACCCGCAGCGCTCGGTCGATCGCGCGCTGAAATCGCGAGTCGCTCTTGTACACGAGCTCGACGCCGCGCGACTCCAGCCGTTCGGTGACCGACGCGAGCAGCGCCTTCGCGCGAGGCCCGCGCACAGAGCGATCCGTCGGCGCTGAACCGTCGTTCATCAGCGCGCTCCTCGCTCGGTGCAGTGTCGAAATCGGCTGTGTTTCATCAGTGATTTCTCTCTAGAACGCGTGCACAGCGCTGAGCCACGGCCACACTGAGACCGGTCCGTACGCGAGCAGCGAGCGCTCGCCGACGATCACCAGCGCGCCGACGTCCACGGAGCTCCGGCGATTGAACAGCCGCACGCCCAACGTCGCGTAGGGCATGACCCTCGGCTGCTGGTTTCCGATGAGCGTGCGCCGGCCGATCGTCGCGCTCGTCTCGTTGACCATCTCTG
>JBPOHC010001098.1:0-3370 GCA_052035985.1 Myxococcota bacterium
ACCGAGCGCGACTGGATCGCCGCCATCGGCCGCGACGCGTGGGACGACGCATGTCTCGCCGCCCGCGGGATGCGCCGCGCGGGTCCGTGGGTGCTGCACGCTGGAGGCATCTCGACGTGGTACCGCGACGCGCGCGGATCGATCACGCCGTCACGAAGGGATCGCCTCTGCGAGGTCCCCGTGTGGATCGTCGAGGACGCGGTGACGAAGCGCGGTCATGTGCGCGTGATCGACGCGGTGGTCGACGGACGCACGCGACGGATGACCGTTCCCCGCGCGCGCTTCGCGTCGCTCGCGTGGCTCGGGCGCGTGGGCGTTCCCGTCGACGCGATGCTCCCTGCGGCGCGTGCGAAGCTCGTGGAGGCGATCGAGCGCCTGTCGGAGCCGGTGCCGCGTCGAGGCGCGGAGGTGGCGGTCGATCAGATGGCTGCGCAGTCGCGCGCGACGGAGCTGCTCTCGCTGCTCTCGGTGATGCTCGACGCGTCGCGGAGCGAGGGCGAGAACGACACTGGCGAGGAGCGCCGCCGCGAGAAGAGCGGTTGACGGGTGACGGGGGCGGGGGCTCTCATCGCGCCCATGCGACCGGGATTCAACATCGCAGGGCCGTGCATCGCGGGCGAGCACTACATGCTCCCGCCGGGGCCGCGCGTGACCCGCGCGCTCGAACTCGTCGACGACGGGAAGTTCTTCTCGCTCATCGCGGGCCACCAGACGGGCAAGACGACCTGCCTCCAGTGGATGACCGCGCACTACAACGCGGGCGACCGCTACCGCGCGATCTGGGTCGACCTCCAGACGGCGCGGGACACGCCCGATCCGGCCGTCGCGATGAGGGTCATCCTGTCCGCTTGTCAGCATGCGGTGAAGACCCGTCTCGGTGAGAGCGCCGCGCCGAGCGAGGAGGCCACGAAGCAACTCCTCGCGACACCGCAGCGGGCGCTCGTCGACTACCTCCGAGAGGTCGCCTCCGCGCTCACGCTGCCGCTGGTGGTGCTGTTCGACGAGGCCGACGGGCTGGTGGGCGAGACGATGGTCTCGTTCCTCTCGCAGCTCCGAGACGGATACCTCGACCGGGCGACGGTTCGCTTCGCGCACTCCGTGGCGCTCGTGGGACGCCGCGCCGTTCGCGACTACACCCTCAGCGCCGATGAGCGGCGCGTGGTCGCGTGGCTCGGGAGCTCGTCTCCGTTCAACGTCAACGCCGAGGTGATGGCGCTCGCGCTCTTCACGCGCGACGAGGTGGCCACGCTCCTCGCGCAGCACACGACGCACACGGGGCAGCGCTTCGAAGACGACGCCGTGACGCGGGTCTTCGAACTCACCGAGGGGCAGCCGTGGCTGGTCAACGCGCTCGCGGACTACGCCGTCGATCGCCTCGTGCGAGACCGCTCGCTCCCCGTCACGGTCGCGCACATCGACGGAGCGAAGGAGGCGATCATCTTCGAGCGTCGCACGCACATCGACTCGCTCGTCGCGAGGCTGCGGGAGGAGCGCGTGAAGCGGGTGATCGCCCCGATGCTCGCGGGCGAGCGCGCGTCCGGCGATGTGATCGACGACGACTTCGCGTACGTCGCGGGGCTGGGGCTCATTCGCCGCGAGGGGAGCCGCTGGGTGGTCGCCAATCCGATCTATCGCGAGGTCATCCCGCGAGCGCTGACGTTCTCGATGCAGATGCAGATCGACCAACCGACGGCCTGGTACGTGACGCCCGACGGATCGCTCGACGCGCCGAAGCTCATGGCCGCGTGGCAGAACTTCTGGCGCAAGGACGGCCACCTCGCGGCGGAGGGCTTCTCGTACCGCGAGTCGGGTCCCCACCTGATGCTCATGGCGTTCTTGCAGCGCGTGGTGAACGGCGGCGGGCGCATCGAGCGCGAATACGCGCTGGGCAAGGGGGCGCTCGACCTGCTCATCGCGTGGAGGTCGCAGCGCATCCCCATCGAGGTGAAGCTGCGGAGAGACACGGAGACCGAGGACGACGCGCTCGAGCAGGTGCTCCGCTACCTCGACGCGCTCGACGCGCCGGAGGCGTGGCTCATCCTCTTCGATCTCCGCTCGACGGCGCCGTGGAAGGAGCGGCTCTACAACCGCGAGGTGCAGGTCGGCGCGAGGCTCGTGCGCATCGTGGGGTGTTGAGCGTCGGGGCGGGGCCGTGTCGGCGGGTGTCTCAGGCGGGCTTGTTGCGCTTCGCGGCCTTGGCGGCCTCGATGCCCGCGGCGACCTTGGCGTTGCGCGTGGCGAGCACCTCGGTCACGGCCTCGTAGCGCTTCGCGATGGCGGGCGCGCGCTTGCCGCGGTGGGCGGCCTCTTCGGCGATCGCCTCCATCACGACGACGGCGTCGCTCGCGACGATGGCGCGGCGCAGCTCGGCGTACGCGAGCGCGTCGCGCAGGGCCTTCACCACGCCCTCCGACGCGACGAGCTCCTTCGCGATGGCGGCGCAGTGGGCGGCGTCGTTCGCGACCTCGCCGAGGTCCGCGGCGCGCTGCTCGGCCGTGAGCTTCGAGACGTTCTCGAGCGCGAGCACCGTCTCGGCCTGGAGCTCGCTGTCGAGCGTGCGGAGCTGTCCGCGCCGGTCTTCGGGCACCTGAAAGCTCTCGGGCACCACGGGGCACTGCGCAAGCGTGATCAGCGGCAGCGTGCGGGCGTGCGCGATCGGGTCGACGCCGCCGAGCTGACGATCGCTGCTGCTCTGCGCGCCGTCGGCCGTCGCCTCGTCGGGCTTCTTCTCCATCACCATCACGAGCTTCTTCTTCTTCATCGCGGGCACATACCTTTCCCCGGGGCTCCTGCGCGACGTCGTGTGTCGGCGGTTCCGTCCCCCGATCTTCTGCTCTCGATGGTGAGTAACGGCCGCACTCGTCCGGGCTTGAGCGGAAGCTGAAGGAAAAACACGTCGACCCGTATTTCGAACGGGTCGAGGTGGTTGAGGAACCGGGTCGAGGTGGTTGGAGACCGGGGTGATGTGGTTGGGGAACCGGGTGGAGGTGGTTGGTGAACCGGGTCGAGGTGGTTGGGGAACCGGGTCGAGGTGGTTGGGGACCGGGTTGAGGTGGTTGGGGACCGGGTTGAGGTGGTTGGGGTGGACTGGCGCGCCGCCGAAGCGGAATTCCCGACGCTGGCAGCGTTCGCGTCAGCGTCGGGCGCTCACGCGCCCGCGTTTGTGTTGTCGTGGCGTCTCGGTCGAGAGCAACGACGCGTCCGCGCGTCACCCCTCGCGCAGCTTGTAGCACACGCCGTGCACCGTCTCGATCGGATCATGGCCCGCGTCGCGGAACTTCTTTCTCACCCGCTTCACGTGCGTGTCGATCGTGCGCTCCGTGATGAGGTTGTCGTACGCGTACGCGCGCTCCATGAGCTGCGTGCGGCT
>JBPOHC010000299.1:0-27797 GCA_052035985.1 Myxococcota bacterium
AGGCCCGACCGTGCGCGACGCGGTCGAGGGCGGCTACGTGAGCGAGGATGGGCTCGAGTTCCTCGAGTTCGAGTGGCAGGGCGACGAGCTGCGCGTGGCCGCGTTCATGGCCAAGGACGGCTTCAACGAGCACGTGCTCGGCATCGCAGCCGCATGGGCTGCCAGCGCGCCTTTCGGCGGACGCGGCGAGCTGATCGGCATGGGCATGCTGACCGCCTCGTTCGGCTATCGGCTGCGCGTCGGCGCGGGCACGGCCATGTTCGAGGAGGTGCCCGAGCACGAGGTCGACGAGCTCGACGATCATCCCGATGCCGAGGCGATCGAGGCGCGCGTGACCGCGGCCAGCGAGGCGCTGCTGGCCGAGTACGGCGAAGGCGAGGATGACGAGGATGACGAGGATGACGAGGACGTGCCGGCGAAGCCCGCTGCCAAGAAGCCCGCTGCCAAGAAGCCCGCCGCGAAGAAGCCCGCCGCCAAGAAGCCCGCTGCCAAGAAGAAGCCCGCCGCTCGCAAGCCCGCTCGCGGCTGAACCGCCTCGCGCCACCCCGCTGCGCATTGACGACGTCTCGGCGGTGCGCGCAATCATCGAGTGATGAAGCTCGGCGTCGGGTTCTCTGCGCTCCGCGGCGCGCTGCTCACGGTGCTCATCTCGGGGTGCAGCGGCGGAGGCTGCTCGGGCTGCGCAGGAGGCGCGCTCGGTCCGTCTGTCGGCGGGTATCCGCTCACGCCCGAGACGCGCGTCCCGCACGCGCTTCAAGTTCGCGTCACGAGCGCGGGGCTCGCGGAGATCCAGCGCGCGGGACCTGACCTCATCAACTCGGCCACGGGCGGTGTCATCACCGTCCCCACGCTGCGCGGGAACTTCGGCGTCGGGCGCTACATCGTGTGCCCCGATCCGCCGCGCGCGACGCTCACCCCGGCGCAGCGGACGGACTACTGTCGTCTCAACCTCAGGCTCCCCACGGGCACGCCCGCGCTGGAGCTCACGCCGCGCGCGCCCGACTCGATCAACGTCAAGCTCCACACGGGGCTGCAGGGGCTCATCGCGGTGCACACGTGCTCGCTCGTGTGCAACGACGACTGCCGCGGCGTCGCGTGCCTCGACTCCGACATCCTCCTGCCCGTCGACACCGCGCGCATGGAGACGCCCTCTCGCCGCGGGTACATCGGGCTCGAGACGGCCGTCGCGATCCGCCGTGACACGCACGCGCCGCGGCGGTCGTTTCATCGCGCGGATCTCGTTTCTCCGACGGGTATGGGCGACGTCGTTCAGCCCATCGCCAACGAGACCTTCGACGCGTCGTCGATCTCGTGCATGGGGACGCTCTGCGGGCTCTTTCCGCTGCTCGCGCCGACCTTCACCGGGACCTTCAGCGGCGCCATCGGCGGCGCTGTGACCCCGCTTCGAGACGCGCTCGCGCAGACGTCGATGCCGTCACCTCCGGGCTGTCCCACGGGCACGCGCGTCGATGGCGCGCGCTGCCGCTACGACGACAACGAGCTCGTCCCGTCGCTGCTCGGCACGGAGCTCACGGGCAACCTCGGGGCGCTGCTTCAGTCTTTCTCCGCGGGGGTTCGCGCCGAGGGGTCGATCCTCATCGCCGCGGGTGATCCGATGCGCAACGCCGAGGTCGACGCGACGGGCGTGACGCTCAACCTCTTCGGCGCCGCGCGCTCGCTCTCTCACAACGCGTGCGTGCCGCGGATGACGGCGCCCGAGATCCCGACGATCCCCGAGTTCCCTTCGCTGCGGATGAACACGGTCCCGGGGTCGACGCGGGTGCCGCACCTCGCGATGGGCGTGGCCGAGCAGTACCTCAACCACACGCTCTGGCACCTGTGGGACTCAGGGCTCTTCTGCCTCGGCGTCACGAGCTCGCTCGCGCCCGATCAGCTCAACACGATGCTGTTCTCGGTGCTCATCCGCTCGCTCCCGACGGCGGTGTACCCCGCGCCCGCGGCGCCGCTCGCGATCACGCTCAGGCCGCAGCGCCCGCCGCGCGTGCGCGTGCTCACGGCGCGTCCGACGCCGACGTCGCCGATCCTCGAGCTCGGCTTCGAGGGACTCGCGCTCGACTTCTACCTCTGGAGCGAGGAGCGCTACGTGCGCGCGATGACGGTCACCACCGACGTGGCGGTGCCCATCGGCTTCGCCGACATGATGGGGCTGCGTCCGGTGATCGGAGACGTGGTCACGGCCAACACCGCGGTCACCCGCGCGACGCTCGTGAGCGAGGAGCCCATGACGCTCGCGGTGAGCGTGGGGAGCATCCTCGGCCTCGCGTTCGGACGCCTCGGGGGGAGCATTCCCGCGATCACGCTCCCGACGATTCCGCTTCCTGCGCCGATGGGTGCGGCGGCGGGCACGATCGCGCTGCGCCTCCCCGAAGGGAGCCTCCGCGGCGTCGAAGAGTCATCGCAGCGCTTTCTCGGCGTGTACGCGGACCTTCAGTACACCGCGCCCGTGAGGCCCTCGACGGCCGCGGCCCGCACCGCTGCGACGCTCGTCTCGATGACCGCCGCGGGGCCCGAGGCGAGCGTGCGGCTCCGCCTCGACGCGAGCGCCTCGATCGGCGGCGGCGCGTACGAGTTCGCGTGGCGCGTCGACGACCTCACCTGGTCGCACTGGACGCGCGACACCGACGTGACCGTGCGCTCGCCCGCCTTCGAGTTCGAGGGAGACCACCAGATCGAGGTGCGCGCGCGACGGGCGGGCGACGGAGACACGGTCGATCCCGAGGGCGCGACGGTGACCTTCACGCTCTCTCCGAGAGAGGCTCCCCGCGCGACAGAGAATGTCACGGTGCCCGATCAGCTCATTCGCGGCGGTCCGTCGACCAACAGCGGCGGAGGCTGCGGTTGTCACGCGCGCGGTGAGCCCTCACGAGGGCCGTGGGCGCTCGCGGCGATGCTCGCGCTCGTCGCGACGCGAAGGCGAAAGCAGCGCTGACCACCGCGTTCCGCTGAAGGTTGCGCGGTACGTCTGCAGCCCGCTTGCGGAGCGGGGCGGACGCGACGACACTCGCGGCGATGTCGGCGACTCCCATCGGGCCGGGCGCCCTCGTCGGCGGTGATTTTCAACTCCTGAGGTTGATCGCCTCGGGGGGCATGGGCGCCGTGTACCTCGCCGAGCAGCAGAGCACCGGGGCCATGCGCGCCGTGAAGGTGCTGCACGCGCGCTTCGCGGCCGACACGAGGACGCGCGAGCGCTTCGTCGATGAGGCCCGCGTCGGCGTGCGCATCGAGAGCGATCACCTCGTCGAAGTGGTCGCCGCGGGCTTCGACGCGGTCACCGGCATCCCCTGGATCGCGATGGAGCTCCTCGACGGGATGACCCTCGGCGCGGCCGTCGAGCAGCGCGGGTGCATCCCCGGCGACGAGGCGTGGGAGGTCTTTCGTCAGCTCGGTCACGCGCTCTCGGCGGCCCACGCGGCGGGCGTGGTGCACCGCGACCTCAAGCCCGAGAACATCATCCTCGCGGCGTCGCGGAGGGCGGGCGTTCCGTTCACCGTGAAGGTGCTCGATTTCGGCATCGCGAAGCTGCTCGCCGAGCGCGCCGCCTCGAACACGCAGGCCCTCGGATCGCCGCGCTGGATGGCGCCCGAGCAGCTCCAGCCCGGCGCGCCCATCGGCCCCTCGACGGACGTGTGGTCGCTCGGGCTGCTCGCGTATTTCTCCCTCACGGGCGCGCACTACTGGCGACGCGCCGAGGCCGACGCCAACGCGATGGGGCTCGTGGTCGAGATCGCGAGCGATCCGCTCGTGCCCGCGTCGGAGCGCGCCGCATCGCAGCAGCGGGCCGATCGATTGCCGCAGGGCTTCGACGCGTGGTTCGCGCGCTGCGTGACGCGCCGTCAGCCAGACCGCTTCGCGGATGGAGCGCAGGCCACGAGCGCGCTCCTCTCGCTGCTCCGCGCGCCGCGTGTGGCGCAGACCGTCGCGACGCCCTCGCAACCCATGACGCCGTACGTGCCCGCGACGACGGCGAGCGCCGTGGCGCCGATGATGGTCGCGCCGCAACAGGCGAGCGCGCCGTGGGTGCCCGCGCTTCAATCTCAGCCGATGGTGCCGTGGGGAATGCCTCCCGCCGCGACGCCTCCGCCCGTGTCGCAGCCCTCGTCGCGGGGGCGCAGCGTGGGCCTCGTCGTGGGCGGCACGCTCGCAGCGCTCGGACTCGCCGTCGCGGGCCTCGGCATCGGCATCTCGCTCTTTCGTGACGACGAGCCTCGGAGAGAAGCGCCGCTGCCACCGCAACAGATCGACACGCGCAGGCCGGGGCCGCCGATGCCCGACGCGTCGATCGTCCCCGTGGCGGCGGCGGAGACCGTGGTGGCTCCCTTCGTCGCGGGTCAGCGTTGGGTGGGGAGCTACGTCTGCGCGCAGGGCCCCACCGAGCTCACGCTTCGAATCTCGTCGGTGTCGGGCGACTACGTGACGGCGCTCTTCGAGTTCCGCCACGGGCCCACGGCGACGAGCGGCGTGTGCACGATGAACGGCGGGTATCTGCGCGCGTCGCGGAGGCTTCCGCTGCGGCCCGTCGCGTGGGTGCAGAGGCCCGCGGGGTACATCGCGGTCCCCATGGACGGCTTCGTCTCCGAAGACGGGAGCACCTACGCCGGTCGCATGCAGCACCCGTCGTGCGGCGAGTTCTCGCTGCGGCTCTCGCGCTAACACGACTGTCCCGGAGCGAGCGGCGTACGCGCCAGGCGCGTGCGATTGCCTCAGAGGACAGGCGGTAACGATGGCGGGAGCGATCTCGACGCGACGCCCCGGCGTGCTGAAGGCCGCTGGTCCCTGTGGGGCACGTCTCACCTGAAGGGCCGGCGGCGGTAACGACGCCGGGAGCGATCTCAACACGACGCCCCGGCGTCCTTACGGCCGCCAGTTGTTTGCGAGTCTCGATCGAGTCAAAGGACCGGCGGCGGTAACGACGCCGGGAGGGATCTCAGCGCGACGCCCCGGCGTGCTGAAGGCTGGTCCCTGGGGGGCACGTCTCACCTGAGGGACCGGCGGCGGTAACGACGCCGGGAGCGTTCTCAGCGCAACACCCCGGCGTCCTTACGGCCGCCGGTTCCTTCGGTGCCCCACACACACCAGTCTGGGACAGTCGCGCTAACTCCCTTCGCAGAAGCCCGCGCAGCGGCCCATGAAGCACACGCCGCCGAGGCACCGGGTCGGTGACGTGCAGGCGGCTCCGTAGGCGAGGGAGGCCACGCAGCGCCCCGCCTCGCAGCGGTATCCGTCGACGCAGGCGCGGTTCCCCGTGACGCAGGCGGCGCCCGCGGCGGCGCGCGCGGCGCAGCGTCCGTCGGGGGTGCAGAAGAGGCCGTCGGCGCAGGTCGCGTCGAAGCCTGCACGACACGTCGCACCCGCAGCTCCGGGGGTGCGACATGCGCCGTCGACGCAGGTCGCGGGCGCGACGCAGGGGGCCGAGGGATCATCGCCGCTGCACGCAGCTCCCACGGCGCCGGGGCGGGTGCATACGCCGAGCGGGGCGCTCCCTTCGCGCCTGCACCACAAGCCCGGGACGCAGCCCGACGAGCACGCCTCGCCCACGCCCGGGAGCATCGGGATGCACGTCGATCCCGTGTCGGCGCCCGAGCACGACAGCGTCACGCCGCAGGTCATCGCCGCGCCCGTGCACGCCGCGCCCGCGGTCGAGCCCATCGCGCAGCGTCGCTCGGTCGAGCCCGCAGACGCCACGCACGCGAGTCCGTCAGGGCACTGGAGCGCTTGCGTGCAAGGGTCTCCCGCGGAGAGCCCTCCGGCGCAGAATCCACCGGCGCAGAGTCGGCTGATGCACTGCTCGTTGACGGTGCACGCGAGGCCCGACGCGCGCGGCGCCGTGCACGTCGACGACGCGCCCGCACGAACGCACGAGAGCCCCGGGCCGCAGGCTGACATCGTCTCGTCGCACGTGGCGTCGGCGGCGAGGGCGCGGCGACACATCCCGCGGACGCACACGAGCCCCGTCGCGCAGGGAGCGCCCGTGAGGCGCGTGACGTCGCAGGGCATCGACTCCGCCGCGCGGGGCTGACAGGTCGCGGGGCACGCCGTGGCGAGCGCCGGGCAATAGCCCTCGGCGCACACGTCGGGGCCGATGGGAGCGCACGCACCCCCATTGCGCACCGCGGGGCGGAACACGTCTGCGCAGCGCGGCGACGCCTCGATGAGGTTGTTGGTGTTGCAGTAGATCTCGGGCAGCGAGCTCAGGCAGTCGTCGACCGCGGAGCCGTCGTAGGTCATGCGCCCGGCGCGCAGGTGGGCGTCGATCGCGGCGCGCTCGGCGATGCACACGGCGGTCTCTCGCACGATGCACACGGCGCCAGACTCCGCGGTCCACCGGCAGAACACCCTGCGCTGACAGAGGGCCTGCGCATACCGCTGACAGAAGCCAACGACGGGCGAGACCGCCGCGTCGGGCGCATCGCTGACATCGCTCGCGTCCCTCACGTCGCCCGCGTCGGAGGCGTCGCTCACGTCGGAGGCGTCGCTCACGTCGCTCACGTCGGGGCGGTTGCTGGCGAGGTCGTCGGGCGCGTCGATCGTGGGCGTGTCGGTCGCCGCGTCGGAGGTCGGGGTCGGGTCCGACGAGCACGCGAGCAGAGAGAGCGCCGCGAGGGAGAGCAGTGGAGCACGTCGCATCGCGATGACGGATACACCAACGGGGCGCCGCAGGGAAAACACCAACGGCCCCCGAGAGCGACGCCGCGGGACAGAGCCGACGCGCTCGCGGTACGTCTCTCGTCGCCACGATGAAGAAGCGAAGCCGACTCTCGGTCCCCCTCGCGATGACGGTCACGGCGGGCCTCGCGGGATGCCATCCCCGCGCCCCCGTGGGTGCAACGCCGACGCTCGATCGTCCCGCGGCACCTCCCCGTGATGCGAGCGCCCCCGTCGACGCCGTGAACCGCGACGCGCAGTGCGAGACGGACGCGCTCCTCGCGAGGCTGCGCGCGCAGTCCGTCGATCGTCAGCGCTACGCGCGGCAGACCCTCTACACGTGGACCACCGCGGAGCAGCTCGAGGAGCTCCGCCGCGGCGCTCCGCTGCTCACGAGGGAGACCTCGCCGACGCATGGAGTGTCGCTCTACGAGGTCGCCCTCGACGCGCTCGCCGCGCGCGGTGACAGGGTCGCCGATGCCCTTCGCGCGCCGCGTTTTCGAAAGGCGCGCTTCGCGTGGGTGAACCCCTGGGCGACGCTCCTCGGGTGGGAGGGCGAGACCTACGGCGATCGGCTCATTCGCGTCACCCTCCGCGACGAGGCGTGGATCGTTCGCATCTCGCAGGACTCGTCACCGACTGCCGCGGTCGACCTCCAGGGCAGCCCCGTCGATCTCGCCGAGGTGCTCGCCCACCCCGAGCGCATCGGCGCGGTTCACTACGTCCACGACACCTCGGGGGCGCGGGGGACCTTTCTCTCGCCGCAGCAGCTCGAGCACGGGACCTACCGCGAGTACGTCCTCCCCAACGAGGCGATGATCGCAAGCTGGGAGTTGGGCACCGACGCGACGCGTTCTGCGATCGCGGACTCCGTCGACCTGATGACCGCGATGCACGCGTGGCTCGGTGCGAATTGCACGTCGGATGTTCGCGCGAGGATGTTCAACTCGGCGTGGGATGTCGACGGCGACGCGACCGATGTGATCCGCGCGTGGTCTCGCGCGAGCGCGTTCAACAACGTGCAGTATCAGCCCTCCGTCGCGACGACGCGGGCGATCATCGACGCGCTCCGAAATCTCCCGCGCAGCG
The DNA here is from genome assembly GCA_052035985.1 of Myxococcota bacterium. Taxonomy (GTDB): domain Bacteria; phylum Myxococcota_A; class Polyangia; order Polyangiales; genus CAISKJ01. The sequence continues at coordinate 7,753 of JBPOHC010000299.1, forward strand.
AGGCCTTCACGGGCGCGCCCGCGTCGGCGCAGGGCCCCGGCCGACGCCCCGTCGCGCTCGAAGCGTGGCCCGCGGTGTCTCCGGTGCCCCCCGCAGCCCCTCCGCGCCGCCGCGGAACCTTCGTCGGGACGTATCGCAAGTGAGCCGCAGGCTCTCTCGCGACGAGGCGCTCACCGCGCTGCGCGCATTCGGCGACGACCGCTGCGCGATGTGCCTCCTCGCGGACCCGACCCACAGGCCCGACGACGTGCTGCTCGCGAACGAGCACGCGACGGTGCGACTCGACCGCTTCGGCGCCACGCACGGTCATCTCCTCGCCGTGCTCCGAGGCCACGAGACGCGCATCGAGTCGCTCGCGTGGGAGCGCGTCCAGGCGCTTCACCACGCGGCGTGGCGGTCGTCGCAGGCGCTTCGAAACACCCTCGACCCCGCGCGCATCTGGACCGCCGCGATGGGCGCGCCCGAGGCGCTCCCGATGTCCTTTCCGCACTGTCACGTCCATGTGATTCCGGTCTACGAGGGCGGCGAGGCGGCGAGGCCCGCGCGGGTGCTCTCGTGGACGAGCGGCGTGGTGGTCTACGACGACGACGAGGCCCGAGCGCTGGTGCGGACGCTCCGAGACGCGCTCGGGTGAGCGGAGATCAGCGGCGGGGGCGAGACGCGAGGCGGTGTTCGAGCGCGTCGATCCGCTGGCGCATCGCGCGGAGCTCACGGTCCTGCGATTGAACCGTGGCCGCGAGGAGGCTCGCGAAGCCGTAGAGGTCGACCTGGCTGCGCTCGGGGTCCGCGGCGAAGCTCTGCGGCTGATCCTCGAGGATGAAGCCGAGACGGCGACGTCCGGCCATCGAGGGGACGGTGTACTCGTAGGTGGCGAGGCGCGTCGCGCGGATCTGCGCGGCGAGCGCGTCGACCTCCGCGGGCGAGAGGTACGTGATGTCGCGCTTGGCCCGTCGCGTCGAGATCGGGCAGTCGCGGAAGTCTCCCCGCTGCCACACGCCGTCACGGCACGCGACGGAGCCGTTGGGGCTGTTGCAGCCGTAGTTGCACGACAGTCCGTTCTGCGCGCACACGTCGCCGAAGCGCGGAGACGCCGCGGGACACCCCGTCGGCGCAGCGTCGCAGAGCCACACCCTCGGCCGCATGCACGTCCCCACGGGGAACGACTCGCAGCTCGTACACTCGCAGAGCGTTCCGCCGAAGGAGCACACCGCGCCCTGCGCGTCGCAGGGCATCCTGCTGGCCGCCGCCAACGTGGCCGGGCAGGTAACAGTCGGCGGCGGTGACGCGCACCACGAACGTCCGTCGGTCCCCGTCGTATCGGGCGCATAGACGTCCCAGACGCGGCCGTCGCAGGTGGCGACGTGGCGGCACTCGCGGCGCGGGTCTGCGAGGTACTCGCACTGGAGGTTCGCGCGCGTGCACGACGCTCCGTTCGCGGGCTCCGCGGTCGGACACGGCGACATCGGCGCGGGCGTGTCGGTGGCGGCGTCGGCGGTGACCACCGTCGAACTGCACGCTCCCAGCGCGAGCGTGAGCGAGGTGACCGCACCCAGGAGGCAGGCTCGGTTCAGCATGATCCGAGAACGTAGGCACCCACCGCCGCGGCCCGCAATGCGCGTCGTCACGTCTCGGAGAGAAGTTCAGCCCGCGTCGGGCGGCGGCGCGCCGTATCGAACGCCGACGTCGCCCGCGTCGACCGGGGCCGCGTCGACGGACGCATCGACGGACGCGTCGACGGCGGCGTCGGGTGCGGCGTCGCTCATCGTCGCGCTGTCGACGGGGAACGGCACCCCGTACGCGGGCTGCGCGGTCTCGACGCAGCCGTCGAGCCCGGCGCCGGTCGCGAGGAGCGTCGCGCCGAACGCGAAGGCCATCGCGCGAGAGAGCCGCGGCATCGGGCCTTCGAACACAGGCGACTCGACAGGCGTTCGCGCCGCGCCGCAGAAGGGACACTCGCTCGACGAGGCGCGGACGTGACGCGCGCACGTCGCACAGGGGACAAGAGGATTGCTCATGGAGCCAGTCTATCGCAGGGCGATCGCGAAGGGAGGCTCGCGACGACACGAAACGCCTTGCGATGCGTGCGTTTCGGGGGCGTTACGGCGCGAGGCGATAGCGCACGGGCTCCCGCGAGAAGAACGGTCGCACCTCGAGCACCGAGGGCGTCGTCCACGGATCTCGTTGCGCGGGGAGGGCGTCGTCGGTGGCGAACGCGAAGGTCACGGTCTGACCCGGCGCTGCCTCGCACGAGGGGCGCCACGTCGCGCCGTCGGCGCTCATCCAGCAGCGGTCGAGCGAGGCGGGCGCGTCGATGGGCGCGTGGAGCGTCACGCGCGTGAGGTTGCCGTGCTGCGCGTTGCCGCCAGGGCGCACCGCGACCTCGATGAGCGCGGCGCACACGGCCGGCCGTTGCGCGTCGAGCGAGCGCATGAACGCATCGTCGCAGCGCCAGCGCTGGAGCTTCACGGTCCCCTCGGAGAAGCGCTGCGTGGAGCCCACGGGGTCGCCGTCGGCGCGGCTGATCGCGCGGGTGAGGGTCTCGATCGCGCGCTGGTCGAGGCCGTTCGAAGTCGCCACGCGGGCGAGCACCTCGGGGTGAGACCACCCGACCCATCCCGCGGCCGTGCGGAGCGAGGCGCGCGCTCGCGAGAAGCGCGCGGAGGGGTAGAGCTCGGGGCCGAGAGGGCCGCCGCGTTCTCGGGCGCGAGAGAGCGTGGCGGCCTCGCGGTCGAAGTCAGAGAGGGCCGCGCGGGCGCGCTCGACGGCCGCGTCGCCCGAGACGCCACGGCACTCCGCGGTGAAGAGCGAGTCGCGGAAGACGAGGGGCCACGCGCCGTTCCATTGCGAGGTCGCGGTGCCGATCGTGTCGCTGCCGATGAGCGTTCGGCGCGTCAGGCGCACGACGGTGTCGCGGTCATCGAGGCGGAGCGTGAGGCGCGCGCCTGGCTGCAACGTGACCTGGGTGAAGCCGCCGAAGCCTACGTGGCTGTCGTCTCTCCACGCGCTCACCTGCTCGGGGCCGTCGCCGACGTGGAGCCTGAAGGTGATGTCAGGGGCCGTGTGATCGACGAGGCCGATGGTGAAGAGCGCGACGATGGGCGTGTCCCACTGGTGATCGTTCGAGACCGTGGCGCGACAGAGGAGGACGCCCGATTGAAGCGTCGCGGGGCCGTCTCCGGCGGCGTTGAACGCGCGCTCGACCTCCTCGGGCGGGAGCGCGTCTTCGAGCGGGCTCGCGGCCCACGCGGGGCGATTGGGGTCCTCTTCGAAGGTCGTCGAGGCGGTGGTCGGCGCCGCTGCGGGGGCCGTCGGCGCGGCCGCGGGGCCTCTGGGCGCGGGCGGTTGGGCGCTCCGTCCGCGGCAGTGCTCCAGCCACAGCGCGAGGAGCGGCGCGAGCAGGCCGAGACAGCGTGAGGTCTTCGTCGACATCGGTGGTCCAACGCTCCGGGCGACAGAGGAGATCGGAGTGCGTCGCGAACCCCTCCGGCACCGTGTGTTTCTCTCAAAACGCGCAGGCTGTCACGGCCGCTCTCACGTCGCCCTTGACGACGCGCATCGGGAGAGGGCCCCATCGCGAGGCGATGCTCTCAAGACACCACCTCCGCTCGATGCTCGTCGCCCTCGCCGCGCTCGCGACGTCCGCCTCGGCCTGCACCGACGACGCGGCGCGCTGCGTCACCGGGATGTCGATCGAGTGCGCCTGCACCGGCACGCTCCGCGGCGTGCAGACCTGCGCTGCGGACGGCACCTACGGCGAGTGCCGCTGCGATCAGGTTCCCGTCGACGCCAGCACGAACGACGTCACCGCGTCGCCCGATGTGATCGCGTCGCCTGATGTGATCGCGTCGCCCGATGTCTCGCGCCCGGACGTGTCTTCGATGGACGCGTCGGATGTGCCCGCGGGCGCCGGAGGGCTCGGCGCGTACCTCACGCAGGCCCAGTTCGAAGCGATGTTTCCGCACCGGGGAGACACCGCGTGCTCCGGCGGATACTTCACGTACGCGGCCTTCGCCGAGGCCGCGCGCGCGTATCCCGCGTTTCTCAGCGAGGGGAGCGACGAGCAGCGACGGCGCGAGCTCGCGGCCTTTCTCGCCAACATCTCGCACGAGACCACGGGCGGCTGGGCCACGGCGCCCGGCGGACCCGAGGCGTGGGGGCTTTGCTTCCGCGAGGAGGTCGGCTGCGACCGCGCGTCGCCGCCCGCGTGCGCGTACTGCGTCGCGTCGACCGAGTGGCCCTGCGCGCCCGGCGCGCGCTACTACGGCCGCGGACCGATTCAGCTCAGCTACAACTACAACTACGGCCCCGCGGGGAGGGCCCTCGGCGTCGACCTCCTCGCGCACCCCGAGCTCGTCGCGATGGACGGCACCATCGCGTTCAAGACCGCGCTCTGGTTCTGGATGACCGCGCAGTCTCCAAAACCCTCGTGTCACGACGTGATGGCGGGCCGCTGGACCCCGAGCGCGACGGATGTGGCCGCGGGTCGACGCCCCGGTTTCGGTCAGACGATCAACATCATCAACGGCGGCATCGAGTGCTCCTACGCGCCGTCGCCCGCGCCCGCGAACGTGCAGGATCGGCTGCGGTTCTACGCGTATTTCACCGGGCGCCTCGGCGTCACGCAGGGCGACAACGTCGACTGCGGATCGATGCAGCACTACTGATCGACGCCGCGGTGCATCCCCCGCGAACGTGCGGTTCACCGCGGCGCGCGTCCGCGAGTCGTTCCGTGTCCCGACGATTGACGCCGCGCGCTCGATATGAGCACTCCTGAAGGCGCGCCGCGGCACTCTTCACAGGCGCGAGAGGCGGTCTTCAAACCCTTGATCAAGTCGCTCCGCTGGATCTCCCCTGCGCTCGCGCTGGCCCTCGCGGGCTGCGGCGGCGAGACCACCGTCACCCCCCCGACGCCCGACGGCGGATCGCTCCCCGACGTCACCGCCGACGCGCCCCGCGCGTGCGTCCCCGATCGCGCGCAATGGACCTCCACGGTCCGCGCGCAGGTCGAGCGGCAGTGCGGGGCCTGTCACGGCGCGTCGCCCCTCTACGGCTCGCCCTTCTCGCTCCTCGACTACGACGCCAACCTCGCGGGCAACGTCGGGATGCGTCGCGTCGACCGCATCGTCGCGCGGCTCATGGCCGGCACCATGCCCCCCTCGGGCACGCCCGCGCCGCCCGATGACGTCTCTCGCTCCATCGTCTCGTGGGCGAGCTGCGGCGCCTCGACGCCTCAACCCGGCACGGGCCTCCGCGCGAGCGCGCCCCTCTGGAGGGCGCCCGACGCCGCGCCCGCGGGCCTCGCGTCGTTCGAACTCCGCGCCGACAACTTCGCCGTCACCCGCGCGCTCACCGAGCGCTACCAGTGCTACGCGTTCAACGCGCCCCTCACCGCGGCCCGCTTCGCGCGGCGCTTCGAGATCGTGCTCGACCACCCCGAGGTGGTGCACCACGTGGTGCTCCTGCGAGACCCCGACCGCACCTCGCCGGGCGACGCGTTCGAGTGCCAGAGCATGTCGAACGGGCTCCAGTTCCTCTACGCGTGGGCGCCGGGACAGGCCGCGTTGCAGTTCCCCGAAGGCGGACTGCGCATGAGCCCCGGCGACCGCTACGTGCTCCAGCTCCACTACAACAACAGCGCGGGCCGCGACGGATTCACCGACCGCTCGGGCGTGCGCGTCTTCCACGACACCCCGACCGGCACCGAGTACGGCATGGTCGCGATGGGCCCCACGACCTTCTCCGTCGCCCCGCACAGCACCGCGGCCGTCGAGAGCGCGTGCACGCTCCCCACGGGCTCGCGCATGATCGCGGGGATGCCCCACATGCACGGCATCGGCGCGGGCTTCTCGGTGCGCGCGCTCCGCGCGAGCGGCGCGAGCGACCCGGTGTTCAACCTCCAGGGCTGGGCCTTCGACTCGCAGCTCTTCTACGAGCTCCCGGTCACCATCGGCGCGGGCGATCGCATCGTGACGCACTGCGATTTCAACAACACCCGCGACACGGTCACCCGTCAGGGCGCGCACACCGACGACGAGATGTGCTTCAACTTCGCGTACGTCACGCCGCCGCCCGCGACGCGCTTCTGCGACGAGGTCGTGACGCCCACCACGGAGTCGGGCTACCGCCCCGGCACCTGCGCCGTCGCGGGCGGACCGACCGACGCCCCGCTCGTCGTCGGGAGCATCATCGTGGGCGCCCCCGCCGCGTCGACCGGAGGCACCATCGCCACGGGGCGCTGGGAGCTTCAGGGCGTGACCTATCACCTCTCGTCGGCCACCACCGCCGCGGGCGCCGTCGACCTCATGGAGAGCGGAATCCGCGCGCGAGGCCACGCGTGGATCGAGTCGAACCGCGTGACCGTCGACATCAACTCCACGCTCAACCTCGCGCTGAGCGGCGGCGTGCGCTTCTCGCGCGAGATCCCGCTCTCGTTCGCGTCGACCTTCCCCGCGATGACCTCGCCGCTCGCGCTCTCCACGGCGTGCCCGCCCGGCGCCACGATGGGCGTCCCGGGCTCGCTCAGCTACACGGTCACGGGCGACACGCTCGTGATCGGACCGCCCGGCCAGGCCGTCGCGGGCACCACGATCACGCCGCGATACACCTTCCGCCGCGCGCCCTGAGCGACGCTCAGAAGCGCAGCGTCGAGCCCACGTTCACGCCCACCTCGTGCACCGTCACCACCGCAGGGACCCTGTGAATCATGTTCCCCGCGTCGACCTGCATCGCGTCGACCTCGCCTGATCCATACGCGTAGCGCAGGCCGATCGTCGTCGCGAAGGTCAGCGTCGGCGCGGGGGCGTTCACCACCGTGAGCGAGTTGCCGAACTCCACGCCGAGGGTGCCGCCGTAGAAATCGAGGCGACGCTCCCCCGTCACGCCGTCGTCGCGGAACGGGCTGCGGTCGGTGAAGAACCCGTAGCCGATCGCGAGCTGGTCTCGCAGGCGGTAGCGGCCTCCGACGCGCACGTTCCAGTTGAACGCGCGGGGTTCGGCGTACTGGGGCGTGAGCGCCGCGGCCACGTCGGCGTCGACGGAGACCGACGCGCGCTCGCCCGTCCACGCGACGCCCGCGCGCACCTTGAAGGGCGTCACCACGCCGACGCCGAATTCGCCTCCAGAATAGAGGTTCGGCGTGAAGCGCGCGGTGCCCGACGAGGTGCCCATCGCGATCACCTCGGTCACGTCGGCGCCCTCGTAGATCTGCACGCCGGGGCTCCGCAGCGACACGCCCACGCGCAGCGCGCGGTGCGGCGACCACTGCACCCCGAGGCCCGCTTCGAAGCTCACCGAACGGTACGCGTGGATCGACGACACCGACGAGAAGCTGTCGCTCGCGCCCGCGGAGAGCGTTCCGCCGAGGAGCTGGCTCGACCCCGAGGCGCTGCGGTACACGCCGAAGAGGCTCGCGCCCACGCGCAGGGTCGGCGTGATCTCGACGCCGAGCCCGACGCCCGCGTGCGTGTCGTCGGTGAGCACCGTCTCGGTGTTCACCCACTGCGCCCCGGCGCGCGTCTCGTACGAGGCCCGCAGGGTGTAGTCGGTGTGCGCGGGCACGAACACCCCCGCCGCGAGGTGAACGCGCGCCCCGAGCCGACGGACGTAGGTGCCCGCCGCGGGGATCGACACGATCTCTGCGATGGTCGCGGGCGCGCTGCCTTCACCCGGCGCCACGAGGAAGGCGCCGACGTGGTGCGCGCGCAGCATGAACACGCTGCCCGACACGTCGAGGCGGTTGTTCGAAACGCTCGCGATGCCCGCGGGGTTGTACCAGAGCGCGCTGCCCTCGCTGGTCGTGGCCGTCACGGCGCCCGCGACGAGCGCAGCCTCGGAGCCGAAGAGCACGCCCTCCTCGTTGCCCGCGAAGCCCGTCGCCGGCAGCGCCAGCGAGGAGGCCGCAATGAGGACGCCGAGGGACCAGTGCGCGGGGGCGCGAACCCCTTCGCGCGAGGAGAGAGATCGAGCGGTCACCGCAGCGAACGTATCACCCGAGGCTTCATCGACGGGAGCGGGATCGATCCCCTGCGAAGACCATCTTGACCGTGGGCCGCGCGCGGGGGTCCCATCGCCCGCGCCATGCCCGTACCACCGCTCGAACCCGCCGCGCTCCATCGGCGCTGTGACCCCGCGACGCTCGCCTTCGAGACCACCCGCGACCTCGAACCGCTCGCCGGGAGGCTCGGTCAGGACCGCGCCCTCGAGGCCCTGGAGTTCGGCGTCGGCGTGCGTCGCGAGGGCTACAACCTCGTCGCGATGGGCGCCCCGGGGTCGGGACGCTACTTCGCCCTCCGCGGCGTGCTCGCGCGCCACGCGGCGTCGGAGCCCGTGCCGCAAGACGTCTGCTACGTGCACGACTTCTCGCACGCGTCGACGCCGAGGCTCATGCTCCTGCCCGCGGGCACCGGGCGCACGCTCAAGCGCGACCTCGCGGACCTCGTCGACGACCTCCGCGCGGCCATCCCCGGCGCGCTCGAGAACGAAGAGTTCGTCGCGCGCCGACACGCCATCGAGGCCGACTTCAAGGAGCGCGCCGAGAAGGACCTCCAGAGCCTCCGCGAGCGCGCCGAGAAGCGCGACGTCGCCATCGTGGGGACGCCCATGGGCTTCGCGCTCGCGCCCATCAAGGACGGCGCGATCCTCAAGCCCGCGGGCTTCGCCGAGCTGCCCGACGCCGAGCGAGAGCGCCTCCAGCACGAGATCGAGGCCGTCGGCGCCGAGCTCCAGCGGCTCATCGAGGAGGGGCCGCGCCGCGAGCAGGCCGCCCGTCACGCGGTCAAGGCGATCGTGCGAGACACGCTCATCGCCGCCGTGGGGCACCTGCTCACCGACCTGCGCGCGCGCTACGCCGAGCGCCCCGTCGTGGTGCAGCACCTCGAAGCCCTCGAGCACGACGTGCTCGAACACGTCGACGATTTCCTCAAGCAGGAGGACGGCCCCGCGGCCCTCCTCGTCGAGCTCGGACGCGCGCGCGGAGAGCGCTTCCGCCGCTACGAGGTCAACGTGCTCGTCGACCACGGAGACTCCGCGGGAGCCCCCGTCGTCTTCGAAGACCACCCGACCTTCGACAACCTCCTCGGCCGCATCGAGCACCAGCCGCAGCTCGGCGCGCTCGTCACAGACTTCAGCCTCGTGCGCGCGGGCGCGCTCCACCGCGCCAACGGCGGATACCTCGTGCTCGAGCTCCGCGGACTGCTCCAGCAGCCCTACGCGTACGAGGGCCTCAAGCGCGCGCTGCGCACGGGCCAGGTGCGCACCGAGCCGCTCGGTCAGGCCCTCGGCCTCGTGAGCACCGTGAGCCTCGAACCCGAGCCCGTCCCCCTCGCGGTGAAGGTGGTGCTCTACGGCGAGCGCAGGCTCTCGTACGCGCTCGAGGAGGCCGACCCCGACTTTCGCGCGCTCTTCAAGGTCGTCGTCGACTTCGACGACGAGGTCGACCGCACGGCGGCGTCCGAGGCCCTGCTCGCGCGCTCCGTCGCGGGCGTGGCGCGCGACGAGAAGCTCCTCGCGTTCGACAGGGGCGCCGTGGCGCGCGTGATCGAGCACGCCGCGCGGCTCGCCGACGACGCCGAGAAGCTCAGCGCCCACCGCGGAGAGCTCGCCGACCTCCTGCGAGAGTCCGATCACTTCGCCGCGAAGGCGGGCCGCGAGCTCGTGAGCGCCGCCGAGGTCGAGGCCGCCATCGAGGCGAGGGAGCGCCGCGTGGGCCGCATCCGCGAGCGCGTGCTCGACGAGACGCGCCGGGGCACGATGCTCGTCGCCACCGACGGCGAGCGCGTGGGGCAGATCAACGGGCTCAGCGTCGTGAGCCTCGGGCGCTTCGCCTTCGGTCGCCCCGCGCGCATCACCGCGAACGTGCGCCTCGGCGCGGGCGAGGTCGTCGACGTCGAGCGCGAGGTCGAGCTCGGCGGCCCCATCCATTCGAAGGGCGTGCTGATCCTGTCGTCGTACCTCGGGGCGCGCTACGCGCACGACCACCCGATGAGCCTCAAGGCCTCGCTCGTGTTCGAGCAGTCGTACGGGATGATCGACGGAGACAGCGCGTCGAGCGCCGAGCTCTACGCGCTCCTGAGCGCGCTCAGCGGCGTGGCGATCAAGCAGTCGATCGCGGTGACGGGGTCGGTGAACCAGCACGGCGAGGTGCAGGCCATCGGCGGCGTGAACGAGAAGATCGAGGGCTTCTTCGACCTCTGCAGGTCGAGGGGGCTCACGGGCGCGCAGGGCGTGATGATCCCGCGCTCGAACGTGAAGCACCTCGCGCTGCGGCGAGACGTCGTCGAGGCCGCCGCCGCGGGGACCTTCCGCGTGTGGGCCGTGGAGCACGTCGACGAGGGCATCGAGGTGCTCACGGGCCTCGCCGCGGGGCAGCGCGACGACGCGGGCGCCTTCCCCGAGGGGAGCGTGAACGCGCGCGTCGAGGCGAGGCTCATCGCGCTCGCGCGCCGCCGCCTGGAGCTCGCCGCCGAGGCCAAGAAGGAGGAGCGCTCATGACCGCGGGACGCCGCCTCGAACGGCGCATCGTGGTGGCCCTCGACGCCTCGCCCGACGCCCGCGCCGCCCTCGAAGCGGCGTGTGAGCTCGCGCGCCGCAGCGGCGCCGAGGTGACCTGCGTGTTCGTCGAGGACGAAGACGCGCTCGACCTCGCGAGCCAGCCCATGACCCGCTTCGTCGGTCGCGCGGGCGTCCCTCGCCGCGTCGATCGCGCCGACATGGAGCGCTCCATGCGCCACGTCGGCGGGCGCGTCGCGGCGCTCGTGCGCGAGGCCGCGGGGAGGCTCCAGGTGCAGGCCACCGTGCGCACGATGCGAGGGCGCGTGGTCGACGCGCTCCTGGCCTCGTCGACGGACGCCGACGTGGTCTTCGTGGGCAAGGGGCGCAGGGGCGCGCCCGCGGGTCTCTCACGAACGCCCGCCGTGGCCCTGGGCGCGACGCGGCCCGTGTTCATCCTGGGCGAAGGGGAGTCGATCGGCGCGCCCATCGCGGTGATCGACGACCCCGCGGAGGCGCGCGCGGTGCTCACGGCCGCGGCGCGCATCGTCGACTCGGGCGCGCTTCGCGTGGTGGCGCTCGGCGACGGCCACGACGTGTCCGAGACCGTGGCCGCGATTCGAAGCGCGCTCGAAGACATGGCGCTCACGGTCGAGATCGAGGTGTCTCCGCGCGGGGCGGCGGTGTTCGACGGCATCGCGTCGCTGCGCGGACACACGCTGGTCGTCGGCGCGGGCGCGTGGCAGCGCGGCGCCTTCACGGAGCTCGTCGCGCGGCTCCGTGTGCCCGTGCTCGTGGCGCGCTGAGCCCTCTCCCCGATCGCTCAATCCCACCCGCGCAAGCGAGTCCGCCAGCGGCCGATCCACGCGCGGAAGGCCTCGCGGCGGAGCGTCGTGACGACCATCCCCCCGAGGATCGCGATGCCCGAGAGCGACAGCACGAGGAAGCCCACGCGGTGATCGCGCAGGCCCGCGTGCGCGAGGTTCGCCACGACGTCGAGCACCAGAAAGCCCACCCCGAGCGCGAGGTACGCGCGGATCTGCATGAGCATCCCCGCGGCGACGCCCGCGAGGCACGCGAGGCCGAACACCACGGGGTAGATCCCGTCGCGCGCGTTGCCCACCTGAAGCGCGATCTGCAGCGCGGCGGGGAGGTAGAGCAGCAGCGCGCCGACCACGCGCAGCGTGACGCGCGCGCCGTGCTGCAAGGTCGACGCGAAGATCTGCGAGAGCGCGAGCACGAAGAGCCCCATCGGCGCGAGCCACACCTCGGCGCCCGAGATCCCCGACGAGAGCGCGAAGAGGAGCAGCGCGATGTTCGCCGCGGCGGCGCCGAGCGAGCCCATGAGCTTCGAACGCTCGACCCACCCGAGCGTCGCGTAGAGCAGCGCGCTCGCGGCCGCGGCGAGGGCCGACGAGACGCTCGCCTCCTGCGGGAGAATCAGCGCCACCGCGAAGGGCAGGAGCGCCGCGAAGCGACGCGTCGCCACGGCCACGGGAGGGATCCCCGCGCGCCTCGCCTGCACGGTCACACCCACGAGCAGAAAGCCCATCGCCAGCGCGAAGATCGCGTCGACCTCGGGCGAGAGGTCGCGCGCGAGCTCCGAGCGAACGACGCCGTACACCGCCACGATGGCCGTCTGCACGAAGTAGACGTGACGCCCCGTCGCCTCGCGCCACGCCGCGTGACCCGCGGTGATCACCCCCACGGTCATCGCGACGACCGCCACGGGCACCGCGATCGAGGGAGGCGCCTCGGTCACGTAGCGCGACAGCGCCGAGAAGAGCGCGAGAAAGAGCACCGACGCCGCGAGCCACACGTCGCGCCCGAAGCGTACGCCGCGCGCCATCGCCTCCGAGCGCCGCGAGGTGATGCGCCCCGCGACGTGGGCCGCCGTGGCCGCGAGGGCCGCCGTGAGCGCGAGCGGCGCGCCGATCACGCGCAGCGCTTCGAAGCCGCGCGCGAAGGGCACCGTCAGCGTCGAGGTCGTGCGAGAGAGCGACCACGCCACCGTGAGCCCGGAGCACGCCGACACGCCCGCGAGGAGCGCGCTGATCGCGCTCATCCTGAGGACGTCTCCGTCGCGTCCTGAGGTGCGGCGCCACTGAGACGCGGCCGTCGCCGTCGCCCAGGTCGCCACGGCGAGCGTGATCGGGAGCGACGGAGAGAGCATCCAGCGACCGAGGAGACCGAGCACCGCGCCCCACGCGAGGTCCGCCGCGAACCACGACGAGGTCGGCGGTTGCAGCGTCGCGAGCGCGTCGATCACCGCGATGACGGAGGTCAGCGTGGCGAGCGTGTGGACGCGATCGAAGACCTTCGCGGGCTCCGCCGCGTAGCGCTTCGCGATGGGCGGTCCGACGTACACGAGCGCGGTCGCGAGGATCATCGTGGCGACGCCCGTCCACCACGGCAGCGAAGCCTCGCGCGCCGCGAACGCGTGAATCACCGCGATGACGCCGACGGTCGTGAGCGCCGCGCCCGAGCGCCGCGCGCGCGCGCCGAGGAGCAGCGCGCCCGAGAGCGCGACGAGCGAGGCGACGACGAGGTCGGGCCTCCACGCGAGCGAGAGCGAGACCAGCGTCGCGGCGATCGCAGACCACACCCACGGGGCTTCGAGGAACGCCGCGGGGAGCTCGATCTCGCCGTCTCCGAGGAGCAGCGCCGAGGCGGTGCGACGCGCGAGCTTCGAGCGGGCGAGGAGCGTCGCTTCGAGGCCGAAGAGCGCCGCAGAGATCGCGACGCCGAGGACCGCGAGCGAGTACACGGGCGTGAGCGACGAGCCCGAGACGAGCATCGCGAAGGGGTCGCTCCAGCGCATCGGATCGCCCGCAGCCAGCGAGCCCGCGGGGACCCAATGGGACGCGTTGTACAGCAGCACCGAGACCGACGGGCGACCCTCGGGGGAGCCCTGCACGGCGAGGAGCGCGGCTCCCACGATTGTGAGCCCGTGCGCGACGAAGTTCCCCGCGCCGACGCGTGTCGAGCGGCCGATGAGCACCGCGGCGAGCGCAGCCCCGAGGAGCATCGTGGGCGGCGTCACGAGCAGCGCGCGCTCGATCGAGGGAGACCCCACGAGCAGCGCGTCGATGACGAGGAGCAGACCGAGCGCGAAGACGCCCGCGTGGGCGACGAGGTGATAGCCGCGTCCGCGGGCGGGGCGACCGAGCCACGTCGCGATGCGAGGCCCTGTCGCGACGAGGAGCCGCGCGAGGAGCCACAGCGCGACGGCGATCACCGAGAGGCGCCACCCCACGACCTCGGGCGCGAGCGGACGTCCGATGCGGTTCGCCACGGCGCTGAGCGCGACGGATCCGCCAGCGGCCCAGAGCGCGACGTCGCTCCCTCTCAGATCACTGTAGGCGAAGCCCTTTCCGACGAACGCGACGAGCGCTGAGAGCGCGAGCAGAGCGCCTCCCTCGACGACGCGCGGACGCGAGACCGGGTCCCACGCGCTGATCCACGCGGCCATCGAGAGCGCGGTGATGACGAAGGCCGTGTGCGCCGTGCTCGCGAGCGAATCGCACAGCTTCTCGCCGACGCCGCGCTTCTCCGCGGTCACATCGCGGGCCCCGAGGAACATCCCGATCACCGAGGCCAGCGCGGTCGCCGCGAGCGTGACCCGCGCGCCCATCGCGACGATGTCCGCGAAGCGAGCGGCCGCGGTGAGCGTCGGGATCACCGCCGTAAACACGCTGATCACGGCGGCCAGCGCGCCGAGCTGGTGCAGCGCCAGGCGCCTCGACGCGGTGCTCGCGTGCGCCGAGAGCGAGAGGACCGCGAAGGCCGCCGCAGTGGCGGTCCAACGCTCCAGCGGGCCGTACGAGACGGCGCCGAGGCCGATCGCGGCGACGCCGATCGCGATCGAGAGGACGACGCTCCAGCGGGTGACGACGGTGCGCGCGCGGACGTGCGTCTCTCCGTCGTATCTCGACGCGACGAACATCGCGACGGAGGGTGCGAGCATGGCGCCGAAGGTCCACCACGCGGGGTCGACGGGCGCGATGGCGCGCGTGGCGAAGGTCGTCGCCGCCGTGGCCGCGAGCGGAACGAAGTGGAGCGCTCCCCCGTGACGCTTCGCGCTTCGTGCGAAGGCGAGCGTGGCGACGAGCGCGGTGGCCGACGCGAGCGCGCCGGGGATCGTTCGCAACGGATCGACCTTCAGCGCGAGCCCTGCGCCCCAGATCGCGGCGATGGCGACGGAGGCCAGCGAGAGCACCTCGACGACGGCCGCAGCGGGCGCGCTACGGCGTGAGGCGCCGGGCGAGGCCGCGAAGCCCGCGATGACGGCCGCGAAGACGGCGACCCAGAGCGCGAACGCGGGCGCGAGGAAGTTGAAGTCTCCGCCGCCATCCGAGGCGCCCGAGAGCGCGAAGATGGCGAGGGCGGCCGTCGCGTACACCGCCGCGATGAGCGGATGGATGCCCGGTTCGACGCCCTCGGGCGCGGCCTCGGGGAGCGTCTTCGAAGCGGCCCTCGCGGTGACGGCGACGCCGACGAAGCACAGCGCGACGCGGGCCCACGCGTCGATCGCGAGGCTCGACATCGGCACCTCGGCCACGAGCAGCGGGAGCATCACGGCAGCGAGCGAAGCGCTTGAATCAAAGCGTTTTGCGACGCTTTGAAGGGTGAGCGCGGTGACGGCGACGCACGCGATCGACGCGCCGACGCCCACGGCGGGCGAGAGCGCCGTGAGCGACGAGAGCGCGACGAAGACCACGGGGAGCAGGGCCGTGGCGATGCCTCCGAGCACACGCCCCGTGGTGGCCGAGCGCGGCGCGAGGAGGCGCGCGATGCCGACGAAGCCTGCGTGATAGCCGAGGAGCGCCGCGGCGACGATGAGGTGCCGCGCGACGCCGCCGAGGGTGCGCCACGCCTCGCGCACGCCGTAGACCGACCCCGCGATGACGAAGAGCGTCCCGATGAACCACCCGATGTTCTCGTAGAGGAGCGGCCTGACCTCGGTCTCCCATCGCGAGGGAACCGCGGTCGTGTCGAGCGCGGTGAGGGCCTCGACGGCGCCGTGAACGACGTCGGTCTCCGCGAAGAGGCGCGGCGGCTCGTGGTGCTCGTGCGCGGGCTCGCGGTGCTCGTGCGCGGGCTCGGGCGAGGGCGCAGGCGTCGCGACGGGCGGGCGCGGCGTGGCCTCCTTCGCGCGACGAGCACGCGCCATTGGAGCTTCGCGCGAGGGCGTCTCTTCGTCATCGCCGATCGCGCTCGGAGGCGGCGCGGGCTTCGGCGTGATCGTGGCGAGGAGCCGCTTCGCGGTGCGCTGCGAGAACGCCCCCTGGTGCGCCCAGGTCGTGAGCAGGGCCTCCATGCGCTCGCGCACGATGGCGTCGACCATTTCGTTGCGCGTCGACGGCGTGTCTTCGACCAGCGCTCCGCCGCAGTCCGGGCAGCGGGTCTCGTCGACGGAGCGGAACTGTCGGCATGAGAGGCAGAGCGTTGGCATCCCCACGGCGCGCGAGCATTGCACGGAATGGCCATCGCGGCCGGTGCTTCACGCCACGGAGTCGGCGCACGGTCGGCGGCCCTTCACGGCGGTCGCCGCCGCGTGCCTATCGCGCGTCGAAGCACACCTCGACGCGACTCACGATGATCGAGCTCGACGGCGGCCCCGGCGTGATGCGCAGGAGCACCGACCCGTTGCCAGGCGCGAAGGCCCGCGTCGCGTCGGCGCGATACCACTCATAGGGCGCGCTGTTGGCGATGAGGCCCGCGGGGGCGGCGCCCGTTCCGTCGAAGGTCTGCCACGCGAAGGAGCCGCTCGCGGTCGTGTTGAAGCTGCGACCGAAGATGGCGATGGTGACGTTCGAGAGGCTCCCGATCCCTGCGGTGCTGAGCTCCACGTCGATGAAGGTGGTGCCCGAGAGCGCGAGCCCGCCGCCCGCGAGAAAGGTGTCGTCGTACACGGGGGTGTACCCGATCGAGCGGCTGTTCGCCGTGACGCGCCAGCGCGCGCGATCGGGCAGCGTGTTGGCCTCGTAGCTCACCGACGCGCGCGACCCCGACCCCGAGCCGGTCCAACGGAAGCGCGCGACGTACGTGCCGACCGCGCCAGAGACGCAGCCGCCGAGGGGGACGCCCGTGTCGACGCGAGCATCGACGCCCGTGTCGACGCGAGCATCGACGCCCGTGTCCGTCACGACATCGAGCGCCGCATCAACGCGCGCATCAACGCCCGTGTCGATCACTGCATCGACGCCCGTGTCTGTGACGACATCGACGCCTGTGTCGACGCGCACATCGACGCCCGTATCGACCGCGACATCGACCGTCGCATCCGTCGTCGCATCGAGCGCATCGACCACGGAGTCTCTCGCGACGTCGTTCGCAGTATCGCTCGTCGCATCGATCGCGGTGTCGCGCGTGGCATCGCGCGCGGCGTCGGTCTCCTCGGGGGCCTCCTGATTCGCGCAGGCGCACAGCGCGAGGAGCGCGCCGAGCACACCGTACCGCTTCGCTCGGAGATTCATGGCGCGCGGTTCGCTAACACAGGCCCCGCGGCCTCACAACCAACCGTAGGCTCACAAGCACAGGCGCGTCAGCGCCTGAGGGCCAACACAAACGCCCTCGGTCACCGCCAGACGCGCGGCCCACACCCATCGCGCGATCTCGCTTCGGTGACCTGTGGCGGTCGTGTTGGCACCCAGGCGCTGACGCGCCTGTGCTTGTACGAAGTCACTCCGAACGCCCGGTGGCCAACACAAACGCCCTCGGTCACCGACGGCGCGTGTTCAACACCCCGCGTGCGATCTTCCATCGGTGACCTGTGGCGGTCGTGTTGGCACCCAGGCGCTGACGCGCCTGTGCTTGTACGAGGTCACTCCTCGCGTGAGAGCGTGAACGGGTAGTGCACCGTCGCCACCGTGTCGCCCGGCACGGGGAAGCGCCACCGTCGCACGGCCGCCGTCACGCACTCGCCGAACGAGGCCACCGAGATCGAGCTCTCTTCGACGGCCGCTGCGAGCACGTCGCCGCCGTTGCCGATCACCCAGCGCATCGCGATGGCGCCTTCGGCCGCGGGGTTCACCTCGAGCGCGCGCTCGTAGCAGTGCCTGATCTGTCCGAGGTTGGCGCGAACCACGCGGCGAACGACGGCGGCATCGAGGAGCCCCGTCACCTCCGCGGGCGCGCACATCGGGTCGCGGATCACCGTCGACTGCCGCGCGCCGCACACCCTCGGAACCTCGCTCCGAACCGCGGAGCGCATCGCGCGAAGCCCCGCGTGACTCGCGCCGAAGCCTCGATTCGCCATGGCGCCGCAGCCGCAGCCCCAGCCGCCCCTCCCTCCGATGCCCTGGCCGATCTCGCTGCGATCGCCGTGACCCCGCGTGGCAAAGGCGCCGAGGCCGATGAGACCTTCGCCCGTGCCGCCTCCGCCGAAGCCCGTCCCGAGGAGCCCGAGCGCGTTGTATCCGCGCGAGACGCCCGTCGTGTCGCCGTACATGTTCCCCGTGTCGGGCGTGCGCTCGGTGGCGTCGGGCATGAACCGCGTGGCCGTGTTGGGCATCGCGCCGAGCGCCGCGAAGACACCGCGCGTGCGCGTCTGCTCCGCGATCGTGGTGAGCGCGCCCTGCCTCGGCGTCGAGGGCCGCAGCACCCACCGCTGGTTGCGAAGAACGCTGCGCGCCCGCCCCGCGGTTCCCTCGTCGCCGCGCGCGCGACGTCCGTTGCCGCCCTCATCGACGCCCGTGGTGTCGGCGTGCGTGGGCGAGTACGCCGTGTGCGACATGGCCGCGATGTGCTTCACGATCCAGAGCTCGTCGCGGGTGATGTCCGACTCCCACGGCGGTCTGTGCGGCTTCGGCGCGACGCCGAGCGCCGCGGTGATCGCGAGCGCGACAGCGGCCGAGGCGCCGAAGAACCGATCACGCTTCGGCGGAGGGAGCGCCTCTCCGCGCGGCACCCTGCGCACCGTCACGTCGACGCCGTCGAGCCGCAGCGTCACGTCGTCGTGGGCCTCGAAGGGCGCCGCGTCGGGAGGCGCCACCGTCACCACCTCGCCGCGCACGCGCACCAGCGTGTGGTCGGGACGCCCGTACGACGGCAGCACCAGCGTCGACGCATCTCCGCGAGCGCATCCGCGCGCTGAGAGGGTGAAGCGGTCGCCGTCGTCGAGGTGCGCGACCTTGAGCACGTCGTCGCCCCACGTGGCCTTCACCTCGACGAGCGTGTCGCGGTCGCGCGAAGACGGCGCAGGAACCCACGGAGCGCGGTAGGCTGCGGCGAGAGGAGGCGTCGAGGTGGCCATTGAGGGGTGTGCGTTACCGACCTCGGCCGTACGCGTCGGTTCCCCACGAATTCAGGGCGATGAGAGCTTTCTCGAAGCGACCTTCAGGCGAAGCGCGAGGCCACCGCGCGGTGCCGCTCGACCTGCGCGCCGAGCGTCGACGGATCGAGGTGACCGACGCCCTCCCAGACCGCCATCCACGCCCCGTTCGACTCGACGGACCAGCCCGGATTCGCGGCGAAGAAGGCCAGCGCACTCGCGTCGAAGAGCGCCGCTACGGCCGCGTGATCTTCGCCGAAGAGTCGGTAGCTCTCGGCGAAGCCGTGGTGACCCTCGAAGGTGATCTCGTCGCTCGCGGCATACACCCCCGAGGTGAGCCCGAAGGCGCCGGGACGCTTGAACTCCAGCCTGAACGGCGGCACCCCGCGCGCCTCGGTGACCGCCACGACGACCTGGGCTTCGACGGGTTGCCGTCCGTCGGCCGTGGCGCGCGAGAGGTACTCGAAGAGCGTGATGCGTCCGTCGGAGACGAGGTTTCGACCGAGTCCACCGCCCACGCGAAAGAGCGAGAGCGCGCCGGGGCCGTTGGTGATGAAGCGTCCCGCGCGAGATTCGAAGCGCATCCCGAGCGCCGACGCGGCGCGGGCGAGGGCGCTCACGCGGTACGCCTCCGAGAGCCGCGACCACGCTGCGATCGCGAGGAGCCCTGAGATCATCACGGTGAAGAGCGCGGTGGGGCTCACGGCGGAGGCTTGTACCACGCCGTGACACCGCGACGGTCGCTTCTGCGAGCGCGCGCTACGAGCCCTTCACGTCGCTCACCTCGGGGAAGGTGACCTTCGCGTCTCCGCCCCCTTCGATCTCGAGCTCGCACTTGCCCTCGTGGTCGAGCACGCCCGCGATCTCCGAGCCGTCGTCCATGTGGATGACGAAGCGCTGATTGGCGAGCGGACGGCCGTCCTGATCCTTCAGGTCGAGCTTCGTGGGCTTCGGGGGCTTGGGGTCGTCGTCCTTCTCGGAGTCGGTCTTCGGCGGATTGAGCTTCACCGACGAGCCCGTGATCTTCACGTCGTCCGAGAGCTTCACCTGCGCGCCGTCGGTGAGGATGTTGATCGACTCGGCCGACACGATGGCCTTGCCCTTCGAGCGGATGCGGGCCTTGTCGGGCGTCACCTCGATCACGGTGTTGCCCGAGCGCACGGTGAGCCCGCTCTTGCCCGTGAGCTCGATGCGCTCCTCGGTGATGCGCATGCGCGTCGACCCTACGCGGAGGATGAGCTCCTTCTCCGAGGCGATCTCGGTGAGGTCGCTCGACTGCACCACC
>JBPOHC010000320.1:0-3489 GCA_052035985.1 Myxococcota bacterium
GCGGCCAACGCGGTGAGCGATCAGTCGCGCGGCACCGTGATCGGCAAGACCATCTTCGGGTCGAAGCAGTTCTGAGCGACGCCTCGGCGTCCTCACGGCCGCCGGTTTGTGGTTCAGCCCCACCCCATGCGTTCGAGGCGTACGCGCGCGCCGCGCACGCCGTAGATCGTCACCTCGTCGGGCGGAACGATCGGCGCCAGCATCACCGTGGCGAGCGTCGCTGCGAGCACCAGCGGCGCCCTCGAATCACCGTCTACGTTGCACTCGATCTGCCATGCGCGACGGGCTTTCGCGACGAGCGCGTCCATCCCGGCGCCGCCGATCGCACGGACGCCCGCATCGGCGGCGGCGCGGAGCGACGGGGCCTCGTCGAGCGAGATGGTTCGTACACGAACGATCGTGACCTTCGAGACGTCGCGGGAGGGCGCGACGCCGACGAGGTGCTCTCCCAGCGGAGAATCTCCGTGCGACGAGAGCTCGGCGGAGAGGAAGGTCCTCGCGGCGTGCATCCAGCGCGGGAGGTCGAGCGAGGCTGAGGCGTCGGGCGAGAGGAGCGTCCAGGCGTCGCGGGGGTCGAGGGGCTTCACGTGGCCGTCGGGTGTACCGCGGAGCGCGCCGACCGCGGTAGACTCCCTCGCGACGGAGGAACGCGACGATGCCAGTGTGCAAGGGATGCGGTGACGAGGTCGACAGCGTGCGGTCGGTGAAGGTCGACGGGCGCGCGAAGAAGCTCTGCGAGGACTGCGCGGATCGCGTCGCGGAGCAGCAGCAGATCGCCGAGGCGAGCGAGTCGGTCGTGCAGGGGATGATGGGCTTCAAGGGCCGACGGTAGAGGCTCGTCGGCGCTCCGTGATTTCCCGGTGACAGCGTGCGATCGATGGCTTGACGCACGGGCGGCGTTGCGATGAATTCCCCGCGCGCCTTCGGATGCCCGACGGCGCGACGCACTCCACAGCCGCACGCCGCAAGAAGCGCCCGAGGATCACGACGTTGGAAGAGCAAGACTCCCCGCTCCCGCACCGCGAGGAAGAGCCCCCCTGGACCATCGACGACGCCAACACGCTCTACATGATCGACCGTTGGGGTAGCGGCTACTTCGACGTCAACGCCAGCGGCAACCTCACCATCGCCCCGCTCAAGGAGCAGGGCGCGAAGATCCCCATCCTCGACGTGGTCAACGAGGCGCTCGAAGAGTCGCTGCAGACCCCGCTGCTCATTCGCTTCCAGGACATCCTTCACCACCGCGTCCGCACGATCAACGAGGCCTTTCTCAAGGCCATCGCCGAGAACCGCTACCAGGGCGGCTACCGCGGCGTGTACCCCATCAAGGTCAACCAGCTCCGCGAGGTCGTCGAAGAGATCCTCTCGGCGGGCGAGTCGTTTCACTACGGCCTCGAGGCGGGCTCCAAGCCCGAGCTCTTCGCCGCCCTCGCCGAGCACTCGGACCCCGAGGCGCTCATCGTCTGCAACGGCTACAAAGACGACGCGTTCATTCGCACCGCGCTCATCGGCCGCAAGCTCAACAAGCGCGTGATCCTCATCGCCGAGAAGCTCGCCGAGGTGCGTGCCATCGTGCGCGTCGCGCGCGAGATGGGCGTCGAGCCGATGATCGGCCTGCGCGTGCGCCTGCTCTCCAAGGGCGCCGGTCGCTGGGCCACGTCGGGCGGCGAGAACGCCAAGTTCGGCCTCTCCACCGCAGAGATCCTCGAGGCCACGGAGATCCTCGCGAAGGCGGGGCTCTCGCACACCTTCAAGCTCCTGCACTTTCACATCGGGTCGCAGGTGCCCGACATCCTCATCATCAAGCGCGCGGTGCGCGAGGCGGCGCGCTACTACGCGAAGCTCCGCCAGATGGGGCACGCGGTCGAGTACGTCGACGTCGGCGGAGGCCTCGCGGTCGACTACGACGGCTCGCGCTCGACCTTCCACTCGTCGATGAACTACTCGGTCGAGGAGTACGCCGACAACATCGTCTACAACATCATGGAGGTGTGCGACGAGGAGGGCGTCCCCCACCCCACGGTGGTCTCGGAGTCAGGCCGCGCGACGGTGGCCCACCACGCGGTGCTCGTCGTCGAAGCCTTCGGCTCCATCGAGAAGACGCCCACCGAGGCGTACGTGCAGCAGGCGCCCGATCACAAGCTCCTGCGCGACCTGGTGTACATCCAGCAGCACCTCTCGGACCGCAACCTCAACGCGAGCTGGCACGACCTCCTCGACATCAAGGAGGAGTCGCAGAAGATGTTCGAGCTGGGCATCCTCGACCTGCGCGTGAAGTCGCGCGTCGAGCAGCTCTACTGGGAGACCGCCGAGGCCATCGAGCAGCGCGCCTCGACGCTCGAACCCGAAGAGGTCCCCGAAGACATCGGCGACCTCCGCACGCAGCTCGCCGATCAGCACATCTGCAACTTCTCGGTGTTCCAGTCGCTGCTCGATCACTGGGCGCTCGGGCAGCTCTTTCCGATCGTGCCGATCCATCGCTTGAACGAGCGTCCGACGCTCCAGGCGACGCTCGTCGACATCACCTGCGACAGCGACGGCAAGGTGTCGAAGTTCATCGACCTCAACGACGTGAGAGACACGCTCCCGCTCCACGACGTGGCGAAGGGACCGTACTACCTGGGGATCTGCCTCACGGGCGCCTACCAGGACATCATGGGCGACCTGCACAACCTCTTCGGCCGCGTCAACGAGGTGCACGTCTTCCTCGATGACGACGACGAGCGCGGCTACTACATCGAAGAGACGATCCCCGGGAACACCGTGAGCGAAGTGCTCGCGATGACGCAGTACTTTCCCAACGAGCTCGGGTCGAAGATCAAGGCCCAGATCGACGCGGCCATCAAGCAAGACAGGCTCAAGCCGCAGGAGGGCATGCGCCTCCTCAACGACTACGAGCGCGGCCTGAAGGATCAGACCTACCTCTCGCTGCGCACCGACGCGTCGCGCTCCGACGCGCCGCGCAGCTCGCTCGTCCCGCCGCCCATCACGGGCAAGTAGCCACCCGCTCGCAGCACGACGTCGCGCATCGCCGGAGATCAACTCCCCGGCGACGCGCGGCGGTCTCAGCCTCGCTCGTCGATGACCGTGCCCACGTCGTCGCCGCGGATCACGCGCGCGATGTTCCCGCGCTCCGACAGACGAAACACGCGGATCGGGAGCTTGTTGTCGCGGCACAGCGTGACCGCCGTCGAGTCCATCACGCCGATGCGGCGCTGGAGGAACGCGTCGTACGAGAGCCGCGGGTACATCTGCGCGTCGGGGTTCTTCTTCGGATCGCTGTCGTACACGCCGTCGACCTTCGTGGCCTTGAAGAAAACGTCGGCGTGGATCTCCATCGCGCGCAGCGCCGCGGCGGTGTCGGTCGAGAAGTAGGGGTTGCCCGTGCCCGCGGCGAAGATCACCGCACGCCCCTTCTCGAGGTGTCGCACCGCGCGCCGACGGATGTACGGCTCGGCCACCTGACGCATCTCGAGCGCCGTCTGCACG
>JBPOHC010000706.1:0-14673 GCA_052035985.1 Myxococcota bacterium
CTCAGTCTTCGTAGACGGGCTCGACGCAGCAGGCGTGGTGCCTCGGCGCGCGCCAGTGCGTGTACCGCAGCCGCGGACGCATCCGCACGATCACCTCGAGCTCGGAGCCGTCGAGGGAGATCCCTTCGCTCGACGAGACCCCCGCGGCGAGGCTCTGCGCGATGCGTCGGTCGAGGGAGTCTCCGTGACGAGAGATCACCCGCACGCGTCCCACGGCGCCGCTCGGGAGGAGCACCACGGCGAGCCGCACGTCGGGCGTGTGGAGCCCGCCCTCGCCATCGACCAGCGACGGGAGCTCGTCGGCGATGGAGCTCGCCACCTCGTCGAAGTGGTCTTCGAGCGTGCTGCGCTGATAGGCGCTGAGCGCTCCGCCCGAGAGGTACCGCGCGGCCTCGACGTGGGAGGTCACCTCGGGGCGCGCGCGCGTGGGCACGGGGCGCTCGCCGAAGCAGCGGTAGTCACCGCGGTCGTAGAGGGGATTGCCGGGCACACAGGCGGCGCGCGTCTGCGCGAATCCCGAGAGCGGGGCGAGGAGTGCTGCGAGCGCGAAGGCGAGGGCGGTTCTGTGGTTCACGGTGCACCGATCCGTTCGACGTCGGGGGTGGAGGGTACCTTGGACGGCCGTGAGGGGTCGATCGGTTCCCGGCGCTGTGATTCACACACCGAGAGGGCGTCCGCGAGGGCGCCGCGTCTGTGAATCACAGCCGTCGCACGCGTTGAGAAGCGCGCGGTGTCTGTGAACCACAGACGCGGCGGGCGTGCGAGGGCCTCCGCGAGTCTGCGATCACAGACTCGGGAGGCGCTCGGGAGGTGTTTGGGAGTCTGACCTGGAGACTCGGAGGGGCCGGGGGAGGGGAGTCGGAGTCTGACTCAGACTCCGAGGGTCACGTCAGGGGCGCGTGACCGAGGCGGTGTACGCGCCCGAGGCCGCGCCGCAGCCGTCGACGTAGAAGCCGTGGAGGCCCGCGCCGCGCGGGATCGCGATCGACGAGATGGTCGACTGGCGAGGCCCGCACGCGTCGTCGTTGCACGAGAGCGAGGTGGCGCCGCGGCCGGGGGAGACCTGGGCGAGCTCGGTGTCCCACGTGGCGCGGCCGCAGGTCGAGGCCGCGAAGTTGCCGCCCAAGAAGCTCGGGCAGGTGTACCAGTAGAACGTGTCTTCGGGGCCGCCGGAGCAGCAGGTCGTGTTGTTCACGCGGCCCGTGCCCGAGGTGGTGCCCGACACGACCGACGAGCCCTGCGCGAGGGCGCGCACGAGGCCGCTGCCGACCGCGAGGCGCTGGAAGCGGATCTGCGCCGTGCCGCCCGTGCCGCAGCCCGACACGACGAGGAGGTACGAGCCCGGGTCGAGCTGCGCCATGATCTGCGACTGCGAGCCCGCCGCGCAGCCGAGGAGGCCGTTGTCGTCGTTGCAGGTGGTGCCGTTGGTGAGGCCGCCCGCCGAGGTGACGTTCACGCCCGCGGCGGTCTGGAGGAAGAGCGACGTGTCGTACGACGACCCGATGGTGTCGGCGTAGACGATCTCGGGCGCCGTGAGGGTGAACGAGTAGAAGACGTCGCGGCCCGAGGTGCAGCCGCAGAGGCCCGCGGTGTCGTTGCGGAAGAGCGACGTGTTGACCGTCGCGCCGAAGGAGGTCCCCGTGGCGGGGATGGGGTTGTCGCGGGTCTCACCGAGGCGGACGACCTCGCAGACGCCGCGCACGCAGGTCTGGCCCGTGGCGCAGCGGCGGTCGCAGCCGCCGCAGTTGTTCTCGTCGACGTTGGTGTCGACGCACGAGGCGCCGCAGCGCGAGCCCGACGTGCAGTTCGCGAGGACGTAGTTGACCGTGTAGTTGCCCGTCGAGGAGCCGCACGAGTCGACGATGAGGGTGTTGAGGCCCGCCTGCGTGGCGGTGGTGGCGCCGATGGTCGACGACATCGACGAGCCCGCGCCGCAGATGAAGTTCGCGTCGTCGTTGCAGACCGCGACGCCCGTCGAGCGGAGGGCGCTGTACTGCGCCACTTCGACGTCGTAGTTGGCGAGGTTGGCGCCCGTCGAGGCCGAGCAGCTCGAGGCGTAGAAGGTCGTCGCCGTGGAGCCCGGGCAGGTGACCCACCAGTACGAGTTCTCGGGGCCGCCGGAGCAGCAGGTCGAGGTGACCTGGCCGACGCCCGTGGTGGAGCCCGTCACCTGCTGGTTCGTGCCGCTGGGGGTGATGCGCGCCGTGGGGCCGTTGCCCGCGAGGAGGTGCTGGAAGTGAATCGTCGCCATGCCCGCCGAGCAGCCCGAGAGCACGAGGTAGTAGGTGCCGGGGTTGAGGCGCGCGACGATCTGGCTCGCGACGCTGCCCGACACCGAGCAGGGGGTGCCCGAGCCGAGGTCGTCGTTGCAGGTGACCTGGCCCGTGGCGGCCGTGAGGTTGTTGCCGCCCGAGTCCTGGAGGAAGAGTGAGGTGTCCCACGTGGCGCCGAGGGTGTCGGCGTAGACGATCTCAGGCTGCGTGAGGACGAAGCGGTAGAACACGTCGTTGCCCGTGCTCGTGCACGCGCAGGTGCCGGCCGTGTCGTGGCGGGCGCTCGTCGTGTCGGCCATGAGGTTCTGCGCGTTGCCCGCGGAGAGGGTGATCACCGTGGCGCCCGTGCGCGTGTCGTTGGCGGGGGGCGTGCCCATGCAGACGCCCGACATGCAGGGGACGCCCGTGGGGCAGATGTTGCCGCAGCGGCCGCAGTTGGTGGCGCTGTTCATGAGGTTGACGCACGCCGCGGTGGAGCCCGTGCCGCAGAGGGTCTGGCCCGTGGCGCAGGCGCAGGCGCCGGCGACGCAGCTCTGACCCGAGGCGCAGGCGCGGCCGCACATGCCGCAGTTGGCGCGGTCGGTCATGGTGTTGGTGCACGCCGCGGCGGTGCCCGAGCCGCAGAGGGTCGAGCCCGTGGCGCAGGCGCAGCGGCCGGCCATGCAGGTCTGTCCGCCCGCGCAGGTGGTGCCGCAGGTGCCGCAGTTGGTGTTGTCGGTCATGGTGTTGACGCAGTTGCCGCCGCAGAGCGTGGTGCCCGTCGCGCAGCCGCAGACGCCGGCGTTGCAGACGCGACCCGTCGCGCAGGCGTTGCCGCAGCGGCCGCAGTTGGTGGCGCTGGTCTGGAGGTTCACGCAGGTGCGGCCGCAGAGCGACTGACCCGTCGCGCAGCGGCAGGCGCCGGTCTGGCAGGTGGAGCCCATCGCGCAGACGGTCCCGCAGGCGCCGCAGTTGTTGTTATCCGACTGCGTGTTGACGCAGGTGGGCGTCGCCGCGGTGGGCGTGCAGTCGACCTGCCCCGTGGGGCACATCGGGCGCGCGGTGCGGCAGGTGCCGGTCTGGCAGGTCTGGGCCATCGAGCAGGCGTTGCCGCACATGCCGCAGTTGGCCGAGTCGGTCTGGAGGTTCGCGCACACGGTCCCGCAGGCCGTCTGGCCCGTGGGGCACATCGACGTGCCGGTGCAGGCGCCGGCGGTGCAGGTCTGTCCCGTGGCGCAGGTGCGGCCGCACATGCCGCAGTTGGCCGTGCTGGTCTGCGTGTCAACGCACATGCCGCCGCACGAGGTCTGGCCCGTGGGGCAGGTCGACATGCGGCAGGTCCCCGCGGTGCAGGTCTGGCCCGCGGTGCAGGCGGTTCCGCAGCCGCCGCAGTTGTTGGTGTCGGTCATGGTGTCGACGCAGGTTCCGCCGCAGGCCGTCTGACCCGTGGGGCACATCATCGTCGAGCGGCAGGTGCCGCCCATGCAGGTCTGGCCCGCCGAGCAGGCGTTGCCGCAGGTGCCGCAGTTGGCGGCGTCGGTCATGGTGTCGACGCAGGTGGAGCCGCAGCGGGTCTGGCCCGTGGGGCAGTCGGGCATGCGGCAGGTGCCGCCCATACAGCTCTGTCCGGCGGTGCAGGCGTTGCCGCAGGAGCCGCAGTTCATGGCGTCGGACGACGTGTCGACACAGGTCGTGCCGCAGAGCGTCTGGCCGGTCATGCACATCATGTCGGTGGCGCACATGCCCGCGCGGCACACCTGGCCGGCGGTGCAGGCCGTACCGCAGGTGCCGCAGTTCGAGCTGTTGGTCTGCGTGTCGACGCAGACGTCACCGCAGCGCGTCTGGCCCGGGTCGCACATGGGCGGCGGGTTGTCCGTGGGGACGGGGTTGTCCTCGGGCTGAGGGTTGTCCGTGGGGACGGGGTTGTCCTCGGGGGTGGGGTTGTCCGTCGGGGTGGGCTTGTCGGTGCCCGAGTCCGTCGTCGGGGTCGGCGTGGAGGTTGAGTCTCCACAGCCGGCCGCCATCGACAGGACCGCGAGCGCCAGACACCAGCTCTTCAATCGGCTCATATGTGTCTCCGTGCGCGTTGCGCGGGGTGTCCCCGTCGACGTCGTCGCTCACCATTGAGCGAGACGGCGCATCGGGCGCCCGCGCGAAGCAATGCGCCGCACTTCTACCGGACCCGGGCCGCGGTTTCCACCCCGCGCGCCCTGTTGCTTGACGTAGAAATGTCACGAGGTCTCTCTGCAACCACCTACCCCCGTGACCCAGACCACTCCGCCTCCCCCTTGCTGCCCGCTGTGCAACGGCTCTGACACGGTGTGCACCGTTCGTCGCGACGCGCTCCCCGTGATGCAGAACGTGGTGTTTTCCACGCGCGAAGAGGCCCTCGCCGCCTCGCGCGCGCCCTTCGAACTCGCCACGTGCCCCCGCTGCGGCTTCTCGTTCAACGCGCGCTTCGACCCGGCGCTCATGGTCTACGACGCGCGCTACGACAACGACGTCCCCTCGGCGGCCTTCGAGCGCTACTACCGCGAGATCGCCGAGGGACTCGCGGCGCGCCACGGCATCACCGACGGCTTCGTCTGCGACGTGGGCTGCGGCAAGGGGCGCTTTCTCGACGTGTTCACCGAGACCGTACGAGGCGTCGAGGGCCTCGGCATCGACCCGAGCTGCGCGCCGAGGAGCGCCACGCCCGACCGCCCGGTGACCCTCGTGAGCGACGTGTTTCGCCCCGAGCACGTCGTCGTGGCGCCGAAGCTCGTCGTGTGCCGCCACACGCTGGAGCACATCCCCGCGCCCGTGCCCTTCCTTCGAAGCATTCACGAGGCGCTCGCGGGCGCGCCCGACGCGCCGCTCTTCTTCGAAGTCCCCGACCTCGACTGGATCCTCGACCGCGGGGCCTTCTGGGACTTCTGCTACGAGCACTGCAACTACTTCACGGCGCAGAGCCTCGCGTACGCCCTCTCGGCCGCGGGCTTCATCGTCGACGAGGTGCGCAACGCCTTCGGCGGGCAGTACCTCCACGCGCACTGCCGCAGGGGAACACCCTCGACGCCCGTGCTCGATGGGGCGACTGCGGTCTCGCGGTGCCAGCGCTACGCGGTCGACGAGCGCGCGCGCATCACCGAGGCCCGCGACGAGGCCACGCGCTCGGCCCGGAGCTCCAGGTGCGCGCTCTGGGGAATGGCCACCAAGGGCGTGCTCTTCGCGAACCTCGTCGACCCCGAGGGCCTGCTCCTCTCGGGCGGCGTCGACATCAACGTGAAGAAGCAGGGGCGCTACACGCCCGTCACCGCGCACGCGATCCGTGAGCCCTCGTGGCTCGCGACGCAGGGCGCGTCTCCGACGGTCTTCGTGATGAACCCCAACTACGCCGACGAGATCCGCGCGCAGTGTGAGGCGCTCGGTCTGAGCCCGCGCTTCATCGCGGTCTGACCGCTCTCTTCGCGAGCTCGTACGCGGGCAGACCCGTGAGCACGAGCGCGAGCGACACCGCGACGAGCCTCGCGTCTTCGCGCGCGAAGCTCACGAGCATCGCCACCGTCGACGCGAAGAAGACCAGCGCAGTCCATGGATAGAAGGGCATGCGGTAGGGCCGAGGGAGTTCGGGCTCGCGTCGTCGCAGCGCGATCGTCGCGAGCGCGCCGAGCGCGTAGAAGGGCCACGCGCCCACGACGAAGACCTCGGCGAGCCGACCGACGTGCGACGAGAGCGCGTAGGCGAGCGCGAGCGTCGCGGTGAGCGCGGTGGCGCGGTCGGGCGTGGCGCGCGGACCGAGGGCGCCGATGGGGGGCGCGATGTCGCCGTCGAGCGCGGTCGCCGCGATGACGCGCGTTCCCGTGAGCATCGCGATGACGCAGCCGCCGAAGGCCGAGAGCGTCACGAGGGCGGCCATCGCGCGCAGCCCTGTGTTGCCCGCGAGCTGCGCGCCGAGGGCGTTGCCGGGCGCGTGTGCGGCGGCGAGCGCGGCGGTCCCGAGCGCGCGGTGGTAGCCCGCCACGACGAGGAGGTAGATCGCGGTCACGACGAGCGTCCCGAGCACGAGCGCGCGGGGGATCGTGCGTCCGGGGTCGCGGACCTCGCCCGCGATGGAGGTCACGTCGATCCAGCCGTCGTAGGCCCAGAGCGTGGGTACGACCGCGGCCAGCATCGCAGACGCGGAGGTCGGTGACTCGGGGACGCTGACGGACGGAGTGGCGCCGAAGGCCGCGAGGGCGGCGATGGCGAGTCCGACGCACTTCGCGAGGGCGGTGATGCTCTGGGCGCGGGCGGCGCGGCGAACGCCCGACGCGTTGAGCGCGGCCACGAGGGCGATCACCGCGACGCTCACGACGCGCTCGTCGAGGCGGGTGAGGGGCGCGAGGTGACGCGCGGTCACGCCCGCGAAGAAGGCCACCGACGAGGGGACGAGCACCACGAGCATCGCCCAGCCGAAGAGAAAGGCCACGCGCGCCCCGAAGGCCCTGCGGAGGTAGACGTAGAGCCCGCCCGTGCCAGGGAGCGCCGCGCCGGGTTCGGCGAGGGTGAGCGCGCCAAGGAGCGAGAGCGCAGCGCCGAGCACCCACACGAGGAGCGCGCGAGGGAGCGTGCCCGTGCGACGGGCGACCTCGGCGGGGGTCTGGAAGATCCCGCTGCCGATCATGGCGCCGACGGTGACCAGGGTGGCGTCGAGGGCTCCGACCTCGCGTCGAGGGGCGCTCACAGAGGTCATTGTGCGACGCTCGAATCGCGATACCGTCGGGGCGCGAGGAGTGCCATGCGCAGGTTTGAATTCATCGAGGGGTCGAGCTCGAAGTTCTGGGAAGCCGCCGTCGAGGGCAGCAGCTTCGTCGTGGTGTACGGGCGCATCGGCACCCCCGGACAGCGCAAGGAGAAGGCGTTTCCCTCGGTGGACCTCGCGACGCGCGAGCACGACCGCAAGGTGGCCGAGAAGATCCGCGAAGGCTACCGCGAGACCGCCGCGTCTTCGGGCGCAAACGCGAGCGCGCCTGCGCCGCTGCGTCCGCTGCCTCCGCGGGTGAAGGCGCGCAAGCCCTCGGCAGCGGCCGTCGCCTCCGCGGCCGACGCGCTCATGGCGCTCGAGTCCGAGGTGGGGAGCCGCAGCTGGAAGGTCTCGCTCAAGGCCCGCCGCGCCCTCCGCGCGCTCGAAGAGGTGGCGGGCTGCGACCCCGCGAACCACGGCGCGCTGACGGCGGTGTTCGACGGGCTCCTCGAGACCGTGTCGGCGTCGCGGGGCTCACGGAGGCTCCCGCTGCGCCTCGCGCTCTCGATGCTCGCGCTGCTCGACGTGGGCGCGTTCTCTCGCGCGCTCGCGGTGTGGCGCGCGGTCGACGACGGATCGCCCGCGGCCCCCGCGCTGCGCTCGCTCGCGGCGCTCTCGGACGCGATCGACGACGACGAGCTCAGCCTCCGCGCGTGCGCCCTCCTCGGCGAGCGCCCCGACGCGGGAGGCCCCGCCGAGGCCGTGTGGCAGAAGCGTTGGAACGCGCTGCGCCCTCACCTCGACGCCCGTCTCGCTGCGCGTTCTTCGACGCGTTCCGCGGTGCTCGCGGCCCTCGACGCGACGGGTGACACGCACCTCGCCCGTCGCATCGCGCGCATGGCGGCTTGATCCGACGGACGCTCCTCTCGCTCCTCGCGCTCGTCGCGTGCGCACGGTCGAAGGCGCCGCCGCGTGACGCTCCACGCGACGCTCCTGCGCGCGTTGATGTCGCGGTCGCGCGTGACGTGACGGCGGCGCGAGATGCGTCGCTCGCGCCCATCACGCTCGGCTTCGCGGGCGACGTGACCCTCGACGAGGCGCTCTCGACGCGGCATCCGCTCCGTGACGTGGAGCCCTGGTTTCAAGGCGTTTCGAGCGCGTGGGTGAACCTCGAATCGCCCGTGGCGGAGCGTGGCGTGGGCGTCGCGGCCGAGAAGGACTTCGTCTTCCTCGCGCCGCCCGAGGCCGTGGGGATCTTGCGTGAGGCGGGCGTCGACGGCGTGTCGCTCGCGAACAACCACGCGCTCGACCACGGCGTCGACGGACTCACCCGCACGATGGCGCTGCTCGACGCGGGCGGCGTTCGCTACGCGGGCGCGGGCGCCGATCACGACGCGGCCTACCGCGCGACGCGCGTCGAGGTCGATGGGCGTGGCGTCTCGGTGCTCGGGTTCTACCGCATGAACTGCGACTATCCGTGGGTGGCGCTGCGCGCTCGCGCGGGCATCGCGTCGGCGTGGAGGGACCGCGAGGGAGACACCGTCGACGCCGTGACCGAGGCTCATCGACGCGGCGACCTCGTGGTGGTGATGGTGCACTGGGGGACGGAGCTCGCGCCGTGTCCCGATCGATGGCAGCGGGCGCTCGCGCGGCGCTGGGTTCACGCGGGCGCGTCGCTGGTGGTGGGGAGTCATCCGCACGTGCTCCAGGGCGTCGAGCGCGTGGGCGACGCGTGGGTGCTCTACTCGACGGGCAACTTCGCGTTCACCGCGGCGCGCGACGAGAGCGCGAAGACGGCCTTCTTCGAAGCGCGCTTCGACGGCGCCGTGAGTGTGTTGCGCGCGAGGCCCGCGAGGATCGTCGACGGCGTCCCATCTCCGGTGAGCGGGCGTGACGCGCGGGCGATTCTCGCGACGCTCTCTCGCCGCTCACGTGGGCTGCGCTTCGACGACGAGGGCGTCGCGGTGACGTCGACGGCGGCGGGGGAGTGCGTGTGGGCGGGGTTGTGAAGCGCGGTTACGGCAGCGACGCCGCCGCGCCCTGCGCAGGCGCGGGCAGGTCGACGGGCTGCGCGAGCGCGAAGGTCACGGCGTCGGGCACGCGGTCGAGGGCGATGCCCTTCCAGAAGACCCACCACTCGGGCGTCTTCACGAGTCCGTCAGAGAGCTTCGTGTACCACTCGTTGATGGGGTTCGAACTGCGCGCGCGCCAGAAGACCGCCGACGAGTCGGCCTGCATCGCGTCCCACAGGTCGCGCGCGATGCCCTCGCCGCGGGCCTCGCGGTCTGTCGCGAACTTCGTGAGGTAGGGGCCGAAGGGGCTGTCGGCCACGATGGCGCATCCGCGGTACGCCTCTTCGAGATAGACCCGCAGCACGGGGCGCGCGAAGAACGCGTCGGAGGGCTCTCGCCCGAAGGAGCTCGCGATGAGCGCGCGCAGCCGCGACGTGTCGACGCCCTCGTAGCCCTCGTGTCGCGCCACCACGGCGCCGCGGCGGAGCATCGTGCCCGCGCCCTTCACCGTGAAGAGCTCGCGCAGGAGGTTGAGCGGCGAGGTGATCGTCACCACGAGGCGGTGCGAGGCCGCGGCCACGAGACGCTGCGATTGCAACACCATCGCGCGCTCCTTGCGGGTGAGGTCGCGCGAGGCGAGGAGCCCTGCAACATCGCTCGGGAGGTTCACCATCGGGATCAGCGCGCCGCCCGCGCGGAGCCCGCCGGGCCTGTGGAGGAAGATCAATTTGCGCGACTGGAGCGACGCGAGGAGCGCGCCCAGGCGATCGACGCGCTCGTCGACGGTGGCGCCCGCGTCGGCCTTGAGCACGATGATCGGGAGCGTCCCTTCGCGGCACGCGCGCACGACCGCGTCGTGGTCGTTGGGGGGCACCACCGCGGCGGAGACGCCTTCACGGTTGAGCCTTCGGATGAGCCGCGCGGCGTGCTCGGGCGCGTCGGCGGGCGCGAAGGTTCCGAGCACCACGACGGGCGAGAGCCCCAGGCCCGCGAGAAAGCGCAGCGGGAGCACCACGGCTTCGAAGGCGTAGCGCGCGACGTTGGCGTCGACGGCGATGGCGCCGAACTGCTCCTTGGGCTCGGAGCGGAAGAGCTGGACGTAGAACTCCGCCTCGGCGCGTCGACCGACGCTCTCGAGGAAGCGCAGTACGACGTCGGCCGACGCGGTGGCCGGCGGGGTCGCTTCGCTCGCCATCACTCTTCGTTGTCGACGGCGCCGTCAGGCCGCGGAACACAGCGGAATTCGAGCACGGGCAGTCCGCCGTCGACGGGCACGGGGTAGCGCAGAAGAACGCGCTGACACTCGTGCCGCGTCTGCCGCGGCTGGTCGAACTGGAGACGGAAGCGACCGGGCTGCGGCGGGGCCTCGCGGAGACACGCGCCCTGCTGCGGGTCGATGACCTCCTCGCGCTGGAGGCCGTCCCAGGTGCCGAGGTCGCGCGTCTCGTCGGGCGCGAGCGTGAAGGTGCCCACGGAGCCCAGGCCGCCGAAGCCCGTCCCCGTGGCGTGATCGCAGCGCGGGAGATCGACGGGAAAGAGCTTCACGCGCGTGATGAGCGCCGGGTCGTTGAGGAACACCAGGCCGCGATCGGATCGGTCTTCACCGACGTTGAGCCGCCACGCGTGCACCATCTCGTTGAGGTCGGGGTTGGTGCTGAACGTGAGCGGCACGTTCGAAGCGTTGCGCAGCCGCAGCGTCACGAGCGGCGGACGGCCCGCGTCGGAGGGCGCGCTCGGTTGCTGTGACGGTTGTGATGGCTGAGATGGCTGTGAGGGCTGCGTCTCGACGCGCTCGGGCGGAGGGGGCGTCGGTCGCGGCGGTTCGGGCTGCGTGCGCTTGCAGGCCGCGAGGCTGAGGAGTGCGCAGAGCGCGAGCGTCGTGTGCGTGTTCACCGGTGCAGCGTCCCTCAGCCTGCGGTCTCGCGGAGGCCGAGCTCCTTCATCTTGATCTGGAGGCTCTTGCGCGAAATCTTGAGGAGCCGCGCGGCCTGCGTGACGTTGTTCCCCGTCTGCGCGAGGGCCTTCACGATGAGCTCCTTCTCGAGCTTCGCCGTGGCCTCTCGCACCTGCTCCTTGAGGCCGCCGGGCGCGCCGTCGTCGCCGTCGTCTGCGGCCGCGGCCGAGGGTGCTGCCCCGGTCTCCGATGGGGCCGTGCGGAGCTCGTGGGGCAGGTTCGCGGGCTCGATCACGTCGCCGTCAGAGAGCAGCACGCAGCGCTCGATGACGTTCTCGAGCTCGCGGATGTTGCCCGGCCACGCGTAGGCCACCAGGGCGTCGCGCGCCTCGGCGGAGAAGTTGCTCGCGGGCTTCTTGAAGCGCGCCGCGTGAATCGCCAGGAAGTGATCGACGAGCAGCGGAATGTCGCTCCGTCGCTCGCGCAGCGGCGGGAGGTGAATGGGCACCACGTTGAGGCGGTAGTAGAGGTCCTCGCGGAAGCGCCCCGCGGCGATCTCCTTCTTGAGGTCGCGGTTGGTGGCCGCGATGAGGCGCACGTCGACGGTCGTGGGCTTGATGCCGCCCACGCGGTCGATCTCACCCTCCTGAATCGCGCGCAGGAGCTTCACCTGCATGTCGATCGGAATCTCTGCGATCTCGTCGAGGAAGAGCGTTCCGCCGCTCGCGAGTTCGAAGCGACCGGGCTTCGAAGTGACCGCGCCGGTGAAGGCTCCGCGCTCGTAGCCGAAGAGCTCGGCCTCCATGAGGTCGCGCGGGATCGCCCCGCAGTTCACGCGGATGAACGACTGGCTCTTGCGGCCGCTGTTGTCGTGGAGGGCGCGCGCGATGAGCTCCTTGCCCGTGCCCGACTCGCCCGTGATGAGCACCGTGGCGGTGGTGTCGGCGACCTTCTCGAGGATCGCGTAGATCTCTCGCATCATCTGCGACGCGCCGATGATCCGGTAGCGGCCCTGGTCGAGCCCTTCGAGCTGCACCTCGCGGGCGCGCACGTCGCCCGTGCGCAGCGCCTTCGCCACGACGGAGCGGATCTCGTTCATGTCGAAGGGCTTGGTGATGTAGTCGAAGGCGCCGTGCCGCAGCGCCTCGACGGCCGTGTCGACGGTGCCGTGCGCCGTGATGAGGATCACCGGCAGGTCGGAGTAGCTCTCGCCGCAGTGGCGAAGGAGCGCGAGCCCGTCGACGAGCGGCATGCGCAGGTCGGTGATGACGCAGTCGATGTGGTGCTCCTTGAGCGTGTCGATGGCGGCCTGGCCGTCACCCACCGCGTGCACCTCGTAGCCGTCGCCCTGGAGCTGCAAGGCCAGCACGCGACGGAGGTTCACCTCGTCGTCGGCGATCAGGATCTGCTTGCGTCCGCCAAGCATCATTTGGTGCGTTCCCCGGTGTTTGAAGGCGGTTCAGGCCGACTGAGACTCGCTCATGCGGCGCGACAGGTAGTCGATCACGTCGATCTTCGAAACGAGCCCGAGGAGCTTCGGGCCGTCGGTCACGATCGCCACCTTGGCGTCGGCGAGCACGCTCTTGAGCAGGTCGATGCGCGTGTCGGGCGTCACGCCCGCGTAGTCGCTGTCGAGGATGCGGTCGATGGGCGCGTCGAGGTGCGCCTCGCCCGACACGAGGTTCCGCAGCACCTCGACCTCGCTCACGATGCCCTTGAGCTGCTCTCCGTCGACCACGGGGAGCTGCGACACGCCGTGCTGCTTCATCTTGCCGATGACCGTTCGAAGCGTCTCGTCGCTGCGCGCGGTCACGAGCGTCTGCGGCCGCAGCGCCAGGAGCTCGCGCACCGTGCCGAGCGTGGGCTCGTCGGCGAAGCCGTTCTCGCGCAGCCACTCGTCGTTGAAGATCTTCGAGAGGTAGTGCGCGGCTCCATCTGCGAGCAGCACCAGGATCTTCTCGGGCTTGTTGCGCGCGCGCGCCCACTTGATCGCGCCGGCCACCGCTGCGCCGCCCGAGCCGCCCGCGTAGATGCCTTCGAGGCGCACGAGGTCGCGCGTCATCATGAAGCACTCGCGGTCGTCGACGCGCACGCAGTCATCGAGCGCGCGCACGTCCATCGTCGAGGGGAAGAAGTCCTCTCCGATGCCCTCGACCTTGTACGAGAAGGGCCGCGTCACGAGGCCGTGCTTGACGAAGTCGTAGTAGACCGACCCCACGGGATCGACGCCCACGACCTGGATGCTCGCGCGCTGCTCCTTGAGGTAGCGCCCGATGCCGGTGAGTGTTCCGCCCGTGCCCATCGCGGCGACGAAGACGTCGACCTCGCCGCCGGTCTGCGTCCAGATCTCGGGGCCCGTCGAGAGCTGGTGTCCTTCGGGGTTGGCGGGGTTGTGGTGCTGGTCGAAGAACACCGCGCCGACGGTCTCTTCCGAGAGCCTCCGCGCGACGGAGAGGTAGCTCCGGGGGTCGTTGGGCTCGACGGCCGAGGGGCACACGACGACCTTGGCGCCCCAGGCCCGCAGCGCGAGGATCTTCTCCTGCGAGACCTTGTCGGGCATCACGAAGATGGTGCGGTAGCCCTTCGTGGCCGCCACCATCGCGAGCCCAGCGCCAGCGTTGCCGCTCGTGGCCTCGACGATCGTGCCGCCGGGCTTGAGGCGACCGTCTTCCTCGGCCTTGCGCACCATGTGAACCGCGACGCGGTCCTTGGTGGAGCCGGCGGGGTTCATGAACTCGCACTTCACGTAGATCTCGGCCTGGAGGTCCGAGGGCACCACGCGGCAGAGCTTCACGATGGGCGTAGC
The DNA here is from genome assembly GCA_052035985.1 of Myxococcota bacterium. GTDB lineage: Bacteria > Myxococcota_A > Polyangia > Polyangiales > CAISKJ01. The sequence goes on from JBPOHC010000706.1 coordinate 13,670, forward strand.
GCCGACCGCGTCGAGGATGGAGGCCCGTGCGCCGTGCATCATGGTGATCGCCGTCGCCTCTATCACATCAGCGCCCAAATGGGGCGACGCGCGTGGCCGCCCAGAGCTCGCAGAGGGGCGTCCCGTCGGGCTGGACGAAGGTGCGCACGCGGCGCAGACCCGCGAAGGCCGACGTGTGCATCATCGCGCGCAGCCGCTCGTTGTCGTCGACCACGGAGCGCGGCGCGTACGTCTCGGCGAAGGCTCCTTCGCTCCAGACGACGAAGAGGTGAGGGACGCCGATGCGCTCGGGCAGGGGCCCCTTGGTGATGTCCGTCACGCCCCAGTGCCACCGTCCGATGGCGCGCACCACGTGAATCGGGTGCCAGGTGTAATCCGCCATGACGACGTGGGCGGGGCCGCCGTGACGGAGCCGATCGACCTCGTCTCGGATGAGATAGGGCATCGCGACGCGCTCTCGCGGCGTGCGCCAGCCCCGGTAACCGCCTCCGCCCGCGAGGGTGTAGAAGCCGCGATCGGCCGAACCTCCCGCGAGCAGACTGGTCGCGAGTCTCACGGTGGGTACGCAGGCGAGCCACGCGACGGTGATCCACGCGACGAGATGCGCGCGCGTGCGACGCTCTGCGAGCGCGCCGAGGGCGAGCGCGAAGGGAGCCACCACGACGAAGCCGTAGCGTTCCGCGTCGATGGCGGGGAGGTTCCACGGGCGCGCGGGCGAGAGGATGACGGGGAGGCCGACGAGCGCGATCGCCATGTGCAGCGCGGCGTACTGAGAGAGGTCGCGCGCGGGCGGAGGGTCCTCGGGCGCGGGCCTCGCGGAGATCACGAGCACCGCGATCACGGCGGCTGCGACGAGGAGCTCGGGCGCGAGGGGGAGCTCGTGACCGGTGACGTGCCGCAGCGTGGCCTCTCCGTCGAGCGAGCCGAGCACCGTGCGGAGGTACACATAGACGCGCTCTCCGAAGAGCGTGAAGTGGTGCCTCGGTCTGCCGTCGTAGCCGCGC
>JBPOHC010000357.1:0-3796 GCA_052035985.1 Myxococcota bacterium
GCGAGGTGATCTCCTACGACGACGCGACGATGACGGTGATCTTCAAGCTCGTCGATGACCCGGTGAACGTGGGCTTCGTGACCAACACGATCTTCGAAGACGCCGGGCTCGTGAAGCTCGACTTCACCATGCGATGGACGCGCCGCGACGGCGGGGTCGACGACGCCTCCATGGACCGCGCGGTGGTGATCCGTCGCGCCGTCGAGAACACCCGCGACGTGTGCGAGGCGGCGCACCGCGCGGCGAAGGTCTGAGCGGCGCGGCAGCGCGCTTCAACAGTGCGAGACTCGACCCGGGCCTTGAATGAGTGTCCCCCAATGACCACCGGGAAGCGCGGGTTCCGAGCGATCTCCGTCGATGGGCGCCGCCTCCTCTGGCGCGTGCTGCCAGAGGGATGCCCGTGCGGTCTATCTCATTCGGTGGTCCTCGTCGACGCGTCGCGGGAGGGCAGTGTGGTGAGGCTCTCGGGCCCGCTGTGGACGGGCGCAGACGGCGAAATCGTGCCGCGGCTGATCGCGGACGGCGCCCGCAAGGCGCTCGCGCTCGGGTGGTTGCCGGGGCAGGGGAGCGGCTTGTTCACGCACCTCGGCGAGCACGCCTCGGCCCACGGGACGGCGCCGACCTCGCGCGCCTCTCGCGCGCTGCGCTGAAGGTCGCGCCGATCAACGCGTCGGCGGTACGTCCGCCTGCGTGATCACCATCGGCGGGCGTGTCGTCGCCCCGCTGACCAGCAGCCGGAACGAGTCGCACGTGTCCGTCAGCTCGCTCCCCGGACGCTGGAGCGACGCCGCGAGCGCCTGCACCACCGACTCGGCCGAGGCTCCTCAGAGGCGCGCGCGCGCCACGTCGAACCCCCGCTCGCGCGACATCGTCGACCGCGGCGAGACCCGAGGGCGGCGACGGACGCTGCCTCGCGACAAACGCCAGCGCGATCGCACCGAGAGCGCCTCGGCCGAGAGCGGCGAGGCCACGAGCGCCGCGGAGACGAACGATGGCCTGGGCGTGCGCGTCGCGGAGCGATTCCTCCTGCGGGGTGGCGATGGGGTATCGCGACGGCGACGATCCTACGAAGTCAGGGAGCGCGCCCGCGGCCGACGAGGGCGAGCCGCATCGCGCAGGGGCGCACGTCGACGTCCAGGAAGCCGGCGTCACGCAGCGCCCGGTCGAACGATCGTCGCGAGAAGCGCGAGGGGTGCAGATCGCGGCGCGAGTAGCCAGAGCGCCGCGCGATGACCTCCAGCGCGGTGCGCTCCAACAACGGGAGCCACGGCTCGCCGTAGTTGGGCGTCGAGAGCCAGAGCTCGCCGCCGGGGCGCAGCGTGCGACGGAGCCCCGCGAGCCAGCCGGGCCAGTCGAGAACGTGCTCGACGACCTCCTTGGCGTAGAGGGCGTCGAAGGTGTGACCGTAGCGATCGAGGGGCGCCTCGGGCTCGGCGAGAAAGCTCCCGACGACGCGGGGGTCGCGGCGGGCCATGACGGCTTCGAGGGCGCGCGAGTCGATGTCGGTGACGGTGTAGTGAAGCGCCGACGGAGCGCGGTCGATCTCGTGGAGCAGACCGCACCCGACGATGAGCACCGAGGCGTCGGGCTTGCGCGCGCTCACGCCGCGGAGAAAGTTCTCGAGGCTGCGCTCCAGCGGGGCGTGGTAGATCGACCAGGGGAAGCGTCGAGCGCGCGCGTGGTTGGCGAAGTAGTCCGTCGCGACGGTCATGGCGTGCGCTCCGTGGGGGTCGCGACGATGGCGTACTCGTAGGCGTGGGGCGAGTCGGCGGAGCAGATCGGGTCCGCGAGCGCGTGGCACACCAGCGACTCGAGGGGGGCGAGGCTGAGGTCGGGCGCCCCCGCGAGCGCGCGCTCGGGGTACACGCCCGCGATCTGCTTGACGAGAAACCCTCCGAACGACACCGGCAGAAACAGGCGGAAGAGGAACTCCGACCGCGCGCTTCCGATGCCCCACGCGCCGCGCACCGTCCAGCCGTTCTGCGCGAGGAGCTGCTTCCACACCGGGAGTTCGTAGAGGTGCCAGTGTTGAAAGAAGCCGTTGAGCGCGCCCGAGAGCGCCATCGAGACGCGCGGCGCCTTGCGCAGCAGCCACCGCTGCGACACGCCCTGAAACGCCCACTGCGGCGAGGGCACGAAGATCACCAGGCGCGCGTCGTCGGCGGCCGCCGCGCGGAGGTTTCGAAGCGCGGCGTCGATCGAGCGCACGTGCTCCAGCGAGCAGTTGCCGATGATCTGCCGGTACGGTCCGCCCTCGGGCGGGCCCGACGCCACGTTGGAGACCCAGGCGCGGATGTGGCGCTTCGCGAGCTCCACCTCGGAGGCCGAGATGTCGATGCCCGTCACGCTGCGTCCGTCGGTGCCGCGCACGCTCCACCAGAAGCCGTCGCCGCAGCCCACGTCGAGCACGGGCCCCGACGCGCCGCCGTCGCCACCTTCGATGCGGTGGATCGCGATGAGACGATTGAGCTCTCGGATGGCGAGCGACAGGGGCGCGTGGCGCAGGTACGCGCGCACCCAGCGCCGCAGGGTGACGTCGTCGAGAGGCGGCCCCAAACCCGGTGAGGTTTCTTGCACGTGCGACATTGCGGCGGCTCTTGAATAGATCATCAAGCGCCGTCGCGATAGGCGTATTGGAGCTTCGCATGGCGCGACCCGGCGCGTCGTCCGGCGACCTTGACACGCTGCGACGCGCTCATGTTGAGTACACCGACGGTGTCTCCGTCGCCCCTCGTCGCACTTGCCCTCTCGATGCCATCAGCGTGCGTCCGCGGCGGTGTTCGACGCGCTCCGACACGCGACGGGGGAGGCGCTCGTTGAGTCGACCGGCCGATCGTCTGCTGCTGCCGCTCGCGGTGGCCCTGTCGGTCATCGCGCACCTCGGGGCGCTGCGCGACGGCTTCGTGCTCGATGACCACTACGCCATCGACGGCAACCCCGTGGTGAATGGGTCCGCGCCGCTGCGCGAGGTGCTGGCGCGCGACTGGTTCGGCATGCACCGCGACCAGATCATCGGCATCGGGACGTGGCGCCCGCTGACCACGCTCACCTTCCGGCTCGACTGGCTCCTCGGCGGCGGCGCCCCGTGGGTGTTCCACCTCACCAACGTCATCCTTCACGCGGCCGTCACCGCGGCGCTCGGGTTGTCGTTTCAGCGCATCACGCAAAGCCCTCGGTACGCGGCGCTCTTCGCGCTCCTCTTCGGCCTTCACACGCTGCACACCGAGGCCGTCGTCTCACTGGTGGGGCGCGCCGAACTCCTGCTCGCCCTCTTCACGCTCGGCGTCGCGCACGCGCACGCCTCCCCTCGCCGCGGCGCCGTCGCGCTCGAGGTCGGCCTCTTCTCCGCGGCGCTGCTCTGCAAGGAAAGCGCGCTGCTCGTGCTCGGGCTCCTCGCGATCGGCGACGCCCTGCTGCGGCCCGGCAGGTGGCGCGAGGTCTGGTGGCGCTACCTCCCCCTCGGCGGCTGCGCGGCGGCCCTCGCGACGGTGCGCACGTCGGTGGTCGGCTCGCTCCAGGGATACACGATCAACCCCGCGGTCAACCCGCTGGTGCACGCGTCGCTGCTGGTCCAGAAGGTCACCGCGATCCGCCTGGTCGGACACGCGGTGTCGCTCCTGCTCGCGCCCTTCGAACTCATCCCTGACTACGGCCTCTCGGTGATGCTGCCGTCGTCGCGTCCCGACGCGCTCTTCGCCCTCGGGCTCGCGACCCTCACGGCCTGCGCCGCCCGCGGGGTGGGGGACCCGCGCGCGGGGCGCGCGCGCGGTGCCCGCGGTTCCGGCGACCCCAGGGT
>JBPOHC010000824.1:0-8604 GCA_052035985.1 Myxococcota bacterium
CTCCGCGTCATGGGCGCAGGAACCTCTCTGCGTCGCGCGTTGCGTCGGCTGCGTCAGCGATACAGTGCGCTGCCCAAAGGCCCCGCCCTCTTCGCCACGGTGGTAAATGTCTTTCTCGCCGCTCGAAAGCGCGGCACCGATCTCTCGGAGGCACTCATGGTCGATCTCACCGAAGCCTACGAATACATGCGCACCGAGCGTGAGGCGGGACTCCGACAGGGACGTCTCGAAGGACGCATCGAAGGCATCCTGACGCCGCTCGCGCATCTGTGCGAACGCAAGCTCGCGCGCGCGCTCACGGAGACCGAACGCGACGGGCTCCTGCGGCGCGTCGAACGCGACGGCGCCACGACCGCCAGCGACGCCGTGCTCGACCTCGGCCCCAACGAGCTCGCGGCGTGGCTCCGCGACGCTCACTCGTAGTCGACGACGCCGTCGCGCTCGTACCAGGCCTTCGCCGCCCTCAACGACAGCGCGTGCCAACACACCAGCGACGCGACGATCAGCAACGCGACGATCGCCTCGCCGTCACGCAGTCCGACCTCTCCGCTGCCGACCTGCGCGAGGTCGGGCCTTCGCGGCGCGACCGTGACCGGCACGAAGTCGCCCTCGCGCGTGTTCTCGTAGGCGTCACCGTTGACGCGCACGCGCACCGTCGCGCCCGAGGGGAGCGCGAGATCGAGCGCTCCATCGCCGTGTCGGTTGCTCCGCGTGTCATCGACGCGCTCGCGTGAGACCACCCGCGCATCGACCACGCGCCCGTGATGTCGCAGCCCGAGGAACTCCCGAAACCACAGCCCGTTCATCGCAACCAGCGCCACCACCCCGACGAGCGCCGCGCGCAGGTGCACGCGAGCGCGCCGGATCGAACGCGCGCCGAGGCGCTCCGTCGAGAAGCTCATCACGCCCTCGCACGGACGGAGCACCAGCACCTCGCCCGGTCCGCGGTAGCCGCTCTGCGCGGTCTCGGGGTCGAAGCCGCGCTCCAGCGCGCCGCGAACCACCACGCGCTCGTCACGCGTGAGCCGCGCGCGTCGACGGCGCGCGAGCCTTCCCCGCGTGGGCAATGCCTCGGGGAGCTCAAGCTCGTCGAGCAGCTCGACGCGTCCCGCGGGCTCGACGCGCAGCGACCGGCCTCCACCCAACGACAGGTAGAACGGACGCACATGAACGGTTCGCTCGACCTCGGTCCACTGCATCGCGATGGGCGCGGCGGTGTGGGTTTCGGCGCCGGCGCGTCGCCCCTCCTGCACGACGGTGAGGCTCACGGCTGCGCCTCGATCGCCGCTCGCGAGCACGACCTTTCCCTCGACGAGCGCGGGGCCCTCGCGGAGCTGCTTGGGGTCTGCAAGGCTCTCTCTCGCGCGACGAATCTCGACGTACTCGCGCCACGCTCGCACGAGCGACGTGACGATCCAGAGCGCGAGCGCGACGCCGACCCCCGCGACCACGAAGGTCGACACGCTTTGAGAGAGTCGATCGGACGGCGCGTATTGCAACGTGAACCTCCGCGCGGGCGTGTTCGAGGGTACGCCAGGGGACGCGTCGCGGCTCGCCCGACGTACGGCATCGCGCAGTCGGCGTATGCAGCCTTTTCAACGTGCAGAAACCGCAAGGGCGCAAGGGGCGCAAGGGTACGCCCCTCGACCGACATCCCGATCCATCGGAGCACCGAACCAGTGCCTCATCCTTGCGCCCCTTGCGCCCTTGCGGTTTCTACACGTTGAAAGGGCTGGTCGGCGTACGTCACCCCGCTCCCGGCGTATGTCACCCCGCTCCCGGCGTACTTCACGTCGTCTCCCGCGTAGAGCATCTCCCCTTGCCCCGTTCTCCCCCGGCTGACCGGCGTTTGAAAGCGTGCGATCGTCGTTCTCGTGCTGCGATCCCCGCTATGCCTCGCGGTCGCCGCGGTGCTCCTCGGGTGCTCCGCTGATGCCATCCCCGAGCTCCCCGGTGACGCCGAAGCGCCCGCGGATCTCGTAGACGCCACCGCGCCTCCGACCGACCTCACCGTCACGCCCTCCGACGTCTCCCGCTTCGACGCGCCCGACGCGCCGCCTCCGCTCGACGCGCGCCTCGATGCGCGCACTGACACACCCGCGATCGACGCGAGCGCGCCCCTCGATACGGCCTCCCCTCCCCCGGCCTGCGATGCGCGCTTCGCGTTCAGCCCGACGCTCCCCGGTGACAACGCGCCCTTCGAAGTGCGCTTCACCGACGCGACCGGCTGGGCCTACATCGGACTCGACTTCGCAGGCCCGGTCACGCCCTCGTGGGCCTTCGTCGATGTCGTCACGCGATCACCCTTCACCTGGCTCTTTCGCGTGCAGCCCACGCGCGCCGGGCGTTACACCGTCACCTTCACCGCCGACAACGGAGCCCGGCGCCTCGGCGCCTGCACCTTCGACGTCGCCGCGCGCGGTGGAACGCCCGACGCAGCCGCTCCACCCGACGCGTCATCGACCGACGTCACCGCGCCCACGGGCGTCTTCGTCACGCGCGTGGGCAATGAGTTCAACGCGGGCGGCGCGCGCTTCCGCTTCATCGGCGCCAACAGCGCGGGCCTTCCGCACTACGGCGCGGCGCCGCTCATGTACGCGCGCGTCGACCAGATCGCCGCCGAGCTCGACGAGCTCCATCGCATGGGCGCCCGCGTGGTGCGCGTCTTCGCCGCCGCCGAGGACGCCGACCCCGACGCCGTCGCCGCGCGCCTCGGACGCGTGCTCGACCTCGCCGCCGCGCGCGGGATCTGGGTCATCGCCGCGCTCACCGACTTCTACGCCTCGACGCCCTACCACCCCCGCGGCGACCGGAGCTTCTACGCGCGCGATCCGCGCTTCTCCATCGACCTCCTCTCAGCCGACTTCTTTCGCGCGGGCTATCGGGTCAACTACCTCCCGTGGGCGCGCAACGTCGTCTCGCGCTTCGCGTCACACCCCGCGCTCTTCGCGTGGGAGCTCGGCAACGAGATCAAGTGCGACGACGACCACCGCGCCTTCATCGCCTTCGCGCGTGACGTCAGCGACACGATCCGCGCGCTCGATCGACGGCACATGATCACCACCGGGATGATCACCTCGCGATGGGCCAGCGACGCAGAGGCGCGCGAGCTCTACGGCCTCGCCAACGTCGACTTCGTGACCTTTCATAACTACAACGGCACAGGGGAGTTCGCCGACTTCGAGTACGCCGTCGCACGCGACACGAACCGTCCGCTCGTCGTCGAAGAGGCTGGCTTCGACGCGGGTGATCGCGCCGCCAGAGCCGACGCAGACCTTCGAATGAACATCGACGCACGAGGCGCGCGCGGCTACATGCAGTGGGGCTTCACGGTGATCACACCCGACAACGGCAACGGAGACCGTCAGTTCGGCATGGATCGGCTGTTCCATGCGAGCGACTATGACGGACTCTTTAGAATGTATGGGGCCGCGGCGACCCGGTACCGCTGACGCGCGTCACCGCTCTGGTTCGAGCGACAAGGCAACGTCGCGCGCTGCTGTATGCTCCGCGCCCATGATCCCCACGGATTTCGGGCGCGACTCCGCGCTCACGCAGCTCGCGGAGAGCCTCGATCTGTCGCCCGAGCTCGTCGCACGCAGGCTGCACATCCTCGGGCTCGGCGCCGACGAGCGCGCGCGTCTCCGCGCGCTCACGCCGCTGGTGAAGGCGAACGCGCCACGCTTTCTCGACGGCTTCTACGACCGCCTCACGCGCTGCCCCGCGACGCGCGCGTGGCTCACGAGCGCGGACCTCGTCGCGCGCCTCAAGCCTCTTCAGAGCGAATACCTCGTCGAGCTCTTCGAGGGCGACTACGACTGGCTCCACGCGCTGCGGTGCCTTCGCATCGGCGTGGTGCACCACCGCGTGCGCCTCACGCCGCAGTGGTTCGTCGCGAGCTACGGACACTTTCTCTGCGAGCACATCCCGCTGCTCATGAGCGCGTCGGCCTCCGTCGGCGAGGCCATCGAGCGGCTCATCACGCTGGTGAAGTCGGCGCTCTTCGACGCCTCGCTGGTGCTCGACGGCTACGCGATGAGCGCCGAGAACGCCGTCCGCGCGCACCGCGTGACGATGAACACCGCCGAGCGATCTTCGACTGCGACGGGCGCGTCGATGGTCGCGCCGAGCTCGACGCCCTCCGTGTCTCGCACGCGCGTCGCGACCGACGAGGCCAGCGAGCGCGCAGCGTTTCTCGGCATCGACGACGCGGTGGTCGCCGAGCTGCGCGCGCTCTCAGCCCTCGCGGAGCCGACGCTCCCCGACGTGCTCACGGAGTTCTACGGGCTCCTCTCGTCGTGGGAGGAGACCGGTCACCTCGTCGCTCCGCCCGTGGTCGAGCGCCTCAAGCGACAGGTCGGGTCGTACTGGGTCGAGCTCTTTCGCAGCGACTTCGACCGTCCGTACGCGGCCTCGCGCACGCTCGTGGGCATCGTGCACGAGCGCGTGGGGCTGTCGTCGCCGCTCTACGTCATCGGCCTCGCGAAGCAGGTCGAGAGCCTCCTCCGTCGCGCGGTGTCCGCGGCGAGGTCTCCCGCGCTCGCCGCCGACGCGCTCCTGCGCGCGGTCTTCTTCGACGTGTCGTTCGTACTCCAGGCGTACGTGCAGGCGCGCGCCGAGGCCGTGCTCCGCACCGACGGCTTCGCGAGCGAGCTCCTCGCGGGGCTCACGGCGGGCGTGGCCATCGTCGACGCGCGACTCCGCGTGGAGTCTGCCAACCCCGCGCTCATGCACCTCTTCGGCCTCGACGCGGGCCTCGTGCGCTACGTCCACATCGGCGAGGTCATCCCCATCCCCGCGGCCGTCGAGCTCGCGCAGCGCGCGTGGGAGACCTCGCACCAGCGCGTCTCCGCCGTGGTCGAGCGCGAGGGGAGAGCGTTCCGCGCGACCGCGCTCCGCCTCTCCGCGAGCGGCAGTTCGAAGGAGAGCGTCGCGCTCGTGCTCGACGAGATCACCGACATCGTGCGCGTGCAGTCCGAGGTGCAGCGCGCGGAGCGGAGCTACGCCCACGTCGTCGACGCTCTCCGCGCGCTCATGTGGGAGTGCGACGACGCGACCTTCACCCTCTCCCTCGTCTCGCGCTCCTCGCTCGAGGTCACGGGCTACCGCGACGTGGCGCTCCTCGGACGCGCGCACGGGTTCACGACGCTCATCCCCGAGCCCGACCGCGCGGCCTTCGTGGCCCGTTGCAGGGCGCTCGCGATCGGCGCGAAGGCGGAGGTGCGTCACCGGGTCACGAAGGCCGACGGCGCGACCGCGTGGGTGCGCTCCGAAGTGGCGCGCTACACGGGCCACGATGGACACGGCGTCCTCTGCGGCGTGACCGTCGACGTGACGGCCGCGCACCTCGAAGAGCAGCGGAGGCTCGAGGCCATCGGACGTCTCGCGGGGGGCATCGCGCACGAGTACAACAACCGGCTGACCGTGATCCTCACGAGCCTCGCGCTGCTCACGGACGCCGACAGCGGCGTGCCCGAAGACGCCCTGGTGCGCGAGGCGAGGCTCTCCGCCGAGCGCTGCGCGAGCGTGACGCGGCAGATCCTCTCGGTGGCGCAGCGGCAGGTGTTGCGACCGAGGCCCGTGGCGCTCAACGATCTTCTCGGCGCGGTGCGACACACGCTCGCGCGGTCGCTCGGTGACGACGTGCAGCTCGAGCTCAGGCTCGCGCCCGACCTCTGGCGCTGCAACGTCGACGAGAAGGAGCTCTCCGCCGCCATCGAGAACCTCCTCGCCAACGCGAGGGACGCGATGCCTGGCGGGGGGCGGCTCACCATCACGACGCGCAACGTGCCCGCGAACGATCACACGGCGGGCGAGGCAGCGGGGCAGGACCTCGTCGAGGTCTCCGTCGAAGACACGGGCGTGGGCATGGACGAGAGCGTGAAGCGCCGCGCGTTCGAGCCCTTCTTCACCACGCGTCCGGCGGCCACGGGGCTCGGCCTCAGCATCGTGCGAGGCTTCGTGGCGCAGAGCGGCGGCCTCGTCTCGCTCGCCTCCGAGGCGGGCGGCGGAACGGTGGTGAAGCTCCTCTTCCCGAGGCTCGCCGAGCGCGTCGCGGTCGTGTCGCTCTCCGTCGAAGACGAGCGCCCCTTCGTGCTCGCCGTCGACGACGAGCAGCCGCTGCGCTTCGTGATCCAGCGCCTCCTTCAGCGCCTCGGATACGCCTCCGCGGTGGTCGCGACCGTGGGTGAGGCGCTCGACGTGCTGCGCGCTCGACGCGTCGACGTGCTCGTGACCGACGTGGTGCTCGGCGGCGGCGAGAGCGGCGCGCTGCTCGCGCCCGCGGCCCGCGCGATCGTCCCCTCGCTGCCGGTGATCTACATCAGCGGCTTCACGCGCGAGGAGCTCGACCTCGCGTCGCTCGGCGAGCGCGACCAGTTCATCTCGAAGCCCTTCGGCGTGAGCGAGTTCGGCGGCGCGCTGCGCAGCGCCCTCGGCGCGGCGCGCGTCGAGAAGCGCCGCGGGGCGTAGCGGCGGAGACCCCTCGCCCCTTTCAGGGCTTCAGCGGATCGCTACCGCCTCAGCGCGACCCACGCGCCCACCGCGATCAGCGCGACCACGGCGAGGAGCGCCGCGCGCAGCACGCGAAAGACCTCGTGCAGCGCCCGAAAGGTCGCCATCGCGTGCGAGAGGTCGCGCCCCGTCGTGCGAGAGACGCTGATCGCCGAGTCGGCGCCCCGCGAGAGCCGCGACGAGAGCGCGAGGAGCACTCCGCCCGCGGCGAAGGCGCAGAGCGCGAAGAGCGCGAGCTGCGTGTGCGCGCGTCCGACCTGCCAGAGCCGACGCAGGAGGGCCACGCCGAGCATGGCGAACAGACCCGCGGCGACGCGCGCTCGCTCCGCGTCGCGAACGAGCCACGACTGGAGCCCTTCGAACGCGTCGGCGTCGACGCTCGTGATCTCCGGCTCGACGGGCTGCACGGGGAGCTCGGGGGCGGTCTTCGGAGCGTCGGGGGAGGTCGTCGAGGGGTCGTCCATTTCACGCTCCGAGGCAGACGCCCACGACGACCGCGACGGTGAGCGCCGCGATGACCAGCGCGAGCGCGCCGCCCGCCCACTCGAAGAGCGCGCGGGCCTGCTCCGCGGCGCCTCCGACGACCTCGACGACCTCGCCGTCACGCGCGCTCATCATCGCGCGAAACGACGCCACGGCGCGGAGCACCTTCCACGAGGAGATGGCCGCCGCGAGGCCCGCGACGACGCCCGCGACGCCCGCGACGACCAGCGCGCCCGAGGCTGCGTGCATCGCGGCGGTGATCGCGCCGACTACGCCGAGCGCGGCCGAGAGCGCGAAGCCCGCGTGCGCGACGTCGGTCATCGTGTGCGAGAGCTCGGCGATGCGTTGCACGTCTGCGCCGGTCAATCCGTCGCTTCGCACGACGCGCTCCTCGTTCGAGCCGCGCAGCGCGGAGACCGTCGCCGGACGGTTCTTCACCCACACGAAGAGCGCCACGACGACGATCACGGCGATGGTGGGCGCCGGGTACTGCGTCAGGCACCAGATGAACGCCTGCCAGAGGAGTTCCAGAATCAGCTGGAAGATCAGGCCCGCGATCGCGTCGATGATGCCTCCGCCGGAGCCGCTCGACGAGCCGCCCGAGGAGCTCGATGAGCCCGATGAGCTCGACGAGCTCGACGAGCTCGAGGAGGCGCCCGACCCCCACGACGAGCCTCCGAAGCTGCCCCCGGTGGTCTGCGCGATGACGTCTTGCCACGCGACGCGCGGCGACGGAGACGCGTACGAGGTGGCGCACGCGAAGGCCACCGCGAGCGCGGCGAGGAGGCGAACGAGCGGGCGCGCGCGACGACGAAGCACGGGTCAGCGCGCGTGGTGTTCGGTGAACGAGCGGGGCCCGGCGGTGCGTTGAGAGACGTCGGTGCTCCTGATCACGATGCGCATGGGCCGCGATGGAACACCGACGCTCCGCGGCGCGCAACCGCAACCGCAACCGCAACGCGATCGCTCGCGAGGTCGGCGGCGTCGCGCTCTTCTCCGTTGCGCCGTCTCCGGCGCCGGAGACGCGCGAGTTCTCTCGTAAAACAAGCGCCTTCGGCGCAAAATCCGCGGACGTTTTCTAGCGTCGGCGGCGCGCCCTGCGCAGGAGCCTGTCGGCCCACGCGCGCACCGCTTCGAGCTCTTCGATCGCGGCCTTCGCGTCGTCGGGCTCCGCCGCGTCGAGCGCCGCTGCGATGCGCTTCTCGACGGCTTTCGAAGCCACCCCCTCGCGGAAGCGCCGCACCCGCGCGGTGAGCCTCGGCGCCGTGAGCCTCGGCCGCTTCGTCTTGCCGCTCTCGGCCTGGAGGCTGGCGACGTAGGCCCTCGTCGCCCGCTGCGTGAGCTTCATCGCCGACACGTGCTGCGCGGCCTTGCGCATGAGCCCGTCGTCGCCGAGCGGGAGCAGGATCTCCTTGCGCCCCGGCTCGAGGTTGCGCCACGCCTCGTCGGTGATGCGCCGGTCGCGCGCCGCGATGTGCAGCGCCACGTAGAGCATCTTCTCGCTGAGCCTCAGCGTCGGTCCGCCCGCGCGGTGGAGCATGTCGAGCCACACGGGGTTGTCGCTGCGGTCGCCGAGCGCGGCGCTCGCGTCGTCGTTGAACACCGCGA
>JBPOHC010000051.1:0-8739 GCA_052035985.1 Myxococcota bacterium
CAGCAGGTCGTTGGACGTGCTCGCGGTGTCGCCCACGTCGTCGCTCGTGAAGACCGCGTCGAGCATGGCGGGCGTGAAGGCCGCCATGCGGGTCTCGTAGGGGATCGCGCGCGTGCCCACCTCGCCCGCGGAGAGCGCGTCGGTGAGCGCGTCGTTGTAGTAGGCGTGCTCCGTCCGCTCGAGCAGCCGACGCTGGAGGTGACCGTCCGCGGGGGTCGCGTGGTACGCGAGGTCATCGTCGGTGCCGCCGAGCTCGAGCACGGGCGCGAGGTCGCTCTTCGAGAGCAGCGCCACGCGGTCGGGCGACTGCCCGGGGAGCAGCGCGGAGACGGTGAACGAAGGCGCCGCGAGGCCGGTCACCTCGTAGGTGCTCGTGCGGATCGGCACGGCGAGTCGCAGCATCGAGTCGTCGGCGTCGACGTGGGTCACCTCGGACGTCGCCACCGTCACGGTCATCTTCGCCTGGGCCGCTCGGATCGCTGCGGCTTCCTCGCTCGACAGCGAGGGGAGCACCGCCTCTCCGCGCCGAGGATACCCCACGGTGGCCGCGGCGAGCACGGTCCCGTACTTGTCGAGCGCGAGCGGGATCGAATGCGTGACGCGCGGGTCGACGACGTCGCGCTCGTACTGCCAGCTCACCGACTCGCCGGGGAGCACCATCACCACCGCGGGGTGCCTCCCTCGCGCGGGCTGCACCACCTCCATCGCGAAGTTCGCGTCGGTCACCGCGTAGGGGTTGGCCGAGTCCGCGCCGCCGTCGTTCGCGAACACCTCCGTGTGCAGCGTGCGCCCTCGCAGCGCCCGCACCATGAGCCGCTGCTCCGTGGGCGTGTGGCCGTCGGGAATCACCGTGAGCGGAAGCCGCTGGTGGTCGTTCGCGAGCGTGTCGCCACGCCAGTACTCGCGACGGAAGCGGTTCTCAATGCGCCTGCCTTCGAAGTACGCGCCCGTGTGCGTCCACGTCTTCGTGACGACAGGAGGCACCGCGAGGAGCACCGCGTCGTCCTCGCCGAAGAGCCCCGCGCCCACCTCGGGCTCGAAGTGCTCGGCGTCGGTCTGCTCCACCATCCCGAAGCCGCGGAACTCGCGCTCCACGCGGTCGAAGTAGCCGTGGTGGTAGCGGTAGCTCACCGTGTGCGACGAGCCCGTCACCAGGTCGCGCGTCACCACCTGCGAGACCACCTGCACGGGGAACGACAGCCGCGTCACCCACGGCGCGCCCGCCGCCCGGTCGCGCAGGTAGTGCTTCGTCGACGACTCGTAGCGGAGCTCCGTCTCGCTCCCGAGGTTGTTGCGCACCTTCGTCAGGAGGTACGGCTTCACCCCGCCGAGCAGGTCGACGTAGCGCATCATCGAGGGCGTATCGCTCGGGTGCGACGACGACCACACGACGCACGCCGTCCCCTGGCCCAGCAGGTCGACCACCGTGACGTGCGTGAGCGGGTCGAGCGCGGGCACCGAGCCGATCACCTCGGGGGCGGTGAAGCGGTTGCCCGCGCGGTTGCGCCAGAGCCTCGCGCCGTGACGCCCATAGGCGCCGAGGTAGATCAGGTCGGTGGTGCCCGTGCCGTCGACGTCCGCGAGGCGGATGCGGTCGGTGCGGAACATGTCCTCGCTGTCGAAGACCGGCGCCTCGGTCATCGAGACCTTCGCGCCGAAGCGGCCGTGCCCGAGGTTGGGCCAGTAGCAGACGCTTCCGTTCTCGATGCGTACGAGGTCCGTCAGCCCGTCGCCTGACATGTCCGCCAGCACGATCGACTGCTTGCGATCGGCGAACACGAGCTTCGGCCCGCGTGCCTCGTCGGCGCACTGGTGCTCGGTGCGCGCGTCGTCGTAGCCGTCGCGGCCCTTCGACGGGTACCAGGTGAAGACCGCGTCGGTGGTCATCACCACCTCGGGGCGTCCGTCGCCGTCGAGGTCGAGCATGCGGACGTTGGGGTCGCCGAGGTCGACGTTGAGCGAGCGGGCGAAGGTCTGAAAGGGCTCCCAGGTCCCGTCCTGCGTGCGCTCGAAGAAGCCCTGGAGCCCCTCGCCGTGGAACACCAGTTGGAGCCCGCCGTCGCCGCCGAGGTCCGTCAACGCCTGCGACGCCGCGTGGAAGCTTGCGCCCGCGGGGAGGGTCGGCAGGGGCTCCAGCGCGCCGAGCTTCCCCTCGCCGAGGTTGCGCTTGTAGTACCACTGGCCGCCCTGGTCGGTGAGCAGGCCCGCGAGGCCCTCCTGGTCGAGGTCGACCCAGCGGTAGCGGTCGCCGTCGAGGCCCTCGGGCGCGTTCTCCAGTGCGCCGACCTCCATCTCTCGCACGGCGTCGTGGAGCGTCATCGCGCTGTACTCGAAGCTCACCGGCGGCATCGCCGCGGGCTCGTACCCCGACTCCGACGGCACGTAGGACCGATGCGTCACCGCCGTGAGCAGCGTCGCCGTCGCGTTCTCGCTGTGGGTGAAGTCCGTCGACTTCACGAGCACGGGCGTCTCCGCGTCGTCGATGCGGTGGAACATCAGCACGCGGCGACACAGCCGCTGCGTGCGCAGCTCGAAGCCCGCGCGGTACGACGAGAACGCGTCCTGGCGCGCAAGCCACGAGGTCGTGGGCGAGGGTGTCGGTGCATCGCCGGGGTGGTCGCCGTAGTCGAACACCACCTCGAAGAGGAAGTCGGTCGCGGCGAGCGAGGGAGGCGTCGGGTCTGACACCGTCGGCGCGTACATCGCGCGGTTGCCGTACCAGACGCGCTTGGGGTGAAGCGCGCCGTACGAGGCGTCCGAGCGGTGGCGCTCGTGGAGGGCGTCGTGCGCGACGTTGTCGCCGTTCTCCCGCGCGTACGTGTAGACGACGACGTTGCCTTTGTCGTCGTACTGCCGCTCCAGCATCCACTGGAACACGCGCGAGGGCGACGCCGGGTCGAACACCCGCGCATCGCCGGAGCGCCCGTACTCGGAGACGACGTTGTCGCGCGAGGTCACGCGCCAGAAGGGGACCGCGCCTGTCACGTCGGTGCGGGTCACCCGCTCGACGCGTGAGAACGACCCCTCGACGCGCGGCCGGAAGCGCTCGCGCCGCTCATGGTTCACCGTG
The DNA here is from genome assembly GCA_052035985.1 of Myxococcota bacterium. Classification (GTDB taxonomy): domain Bacteria; phylum Myxococcota_A; class Polyangia; order Polyangiales; genus CAISKJ01. The sequence continues at coordinate 3,071 of JBPOHC010000051.1, forward strand.
TCGGAGAGCACGTCGGGCTGCCAGTCGGGCGCCTCGGCCGTGCCGTCGTTGCGGAGCGCGGGGACAAGCTCCTCCTCGTCGCCGACCATGAAGGTGTCGCGGTCGTTCGCGTCGTCGTAGGTGGGGAGCTGCTTGTCGGTGCGGCGCCGGACCGAGGGCATCGCCATCGACCAGCCGAGGCCGAAGAGGCCGTTGCCGCTGCCCGAGCTGTAGCCCACCGCGAGCTGCGGCGCGGAGCCTCCGCGGCCCGGAGAGACCGCGATCGGAACGGACATCCCCCCGGTGCCCATCGCGGCGTTGGTGGAGAAGGTCTCGCCGATCCCGCGGATCGCGCCGCCGCCCTTCGGAACTTCGAGCGAGGGGACGGTGACGGCCTGGACCTCGCGGGCCTTCGTCTTCGCCTCGGGGATGAACGTGTGCTGCGAACGGCCACCTTCGGGGCGGCCCTCGGTCAACGACTGCTGGGGATCACGCATCGAACTTCTCCTGCAAACCCGACGGTTGAAATCACGCGAAACGAGGGAAGGGGGAGTGACGGGCGGGAGGAGAGAGCGGGCGCGTCCGCCGCGACCTGCGCCGCGGAGGCGCCCGCTCCCTCACTCCCGACCCATCACGCGCGCGTCATGCAGACTGCGGCGGGGTGCGGCGCGCCGTCTTCACCACGAGGAGCACGTCGTCGGGCGGCGTCGTCGACGTCGGCACGAGCGCGCTCGTCGAGCTGAAGCGCACCGACCACGAGGCATCGTCGGGGAAGGCTGGGCCGCTCGTCGGAATGTCGAACCACAGCGCCCCCGAGGGAGGCGTCGTGATCGGCGGGGTGAGCGCCGGCGGGGTGGTCCCCGTGACGTTCTCGTCGCTGTCCGTGCTGCGCAGGAGCGCCACGGACGTCGGCGTCATGAGCGCGCTGGCCCCCGCGGGGAACACGGGCATCGCCACCACGTCGGTCACCGAGACGTCGCCGCCCGCGAACCGTCCGGGGAGCCGCGCGCCAAGGCCGTCGAGCGCCAGATCGGCCTGCGTCGCGGTCAGCGTGAGCGCGGAGAGGAACGCCTGCCACGCGGTCGGGAAGTGCTGCTTCGCGCTGAACACGCGGAAGTCTTCGCGCTCGAAGTCGTCGGAGACGCGCCGCGCGTCGTCGGCCGCGTCGCGCAGCACCTCGCCGCCGTCGCGCGCGGTGTACTGCACGTGCAGCACGACATCGGTGAGCGTCGAGACGTCGAAGTCGTTGTCGGCCTGCCGCAGCGTGAGCTGCCAGGTGCTCTCGGCGCCCGCGCCCTCGAAGGGCAGGTAGCGCTCGTCACGGAAGTCGAGCTGGAACACGCCCGAGTCGCCCTGGCCGCTGCTCGTGCAGATCGACTGGATCGCCCCGTTCTGCACGACGAAGCGCGGGTCGTTGGCGATGGCGGCGACGTCCTCGTTGGTGCCCGGCCTGTAGGTCGGGCTGGTCGCGGCGTTCTTGCGGATCACGCTGCGCGAGAGCGTGAGGGTCGCGTGCACGCCCGCGTAGGGGCCCACGACCGCCGGGACGGTCATCGACACGGCCTTGATGCGGCGCTGGTAGTGGCCCGGGTAGTCCTGGTTGAAGAGCGACTCGTGCAGGTCGATCTGGCACTCGCCCGTGCGCTTGAGCGCCATGAGGGCGAAGGGGTCGACCATCGCGAGCGAGACGTGCTTCGTGAGTTCGAGCTCGCGGCGGTTCTGCTCGAGGTACGCGTGCTCCATGCGGCGGAGGTCGAGGTGGAGCTTCTCGCCCGCGAGGAGGCCGCGCCGGAGGTTGTCCCATTGGCCCGCCTGGATGAAGCGGGCCTCGGGGGACACGCGCTCGAACTGGTAGGCGCGCTCGGCCTTGCGCGCGAGGTCGAAGGCGAGCTGGTAGCTCTGGAAGTAGAGCGTGGCGGTCTGGCGGACCATCCAGTCGTAGAGCGCCTCGCCCGTGAACTTGTCGCGGAGGAACTCCTCGACCTCGCGGGCGTTCTCGATCTGCTGCTCGTGGTTGTCGAGCTCGCGCTGCGCGATCGAGACGCGCACGTCGGCCGCGGCGATCTGCTTGTCGAGCTGCGCGATCTCGCGACGCGCCTGATCGGCCTGGTGGTTCCACTCCTCCTGGCGGCGCTGGTAGCTCGCGAGGGTGCCCGCGATCCCGGCGCCCTGCTGCAGGATCGACGAGACGAAGTTGAGCGCCTGCGCGGCGCTGACCCCCGCGGCGTGGAACTTCTGCCCGCCGACGAACTGGGTCAGCGCCGTGGGCATGAATCCGACGGCTCCCGCGGTCACGTCGGGGACGAGCGCCGCCCCGGATGCGCCCAGGGTGAGCCCCTGCGCGATGGTGCTCGTGACGATGGAGCTTCCCTGGAGCGCGAGCGCGGCGATCTCGCCCGGGTTCATGAACGAGAGCCCGCGGTAGTACTCCTCGCGCGCCCTCGCGATCTCCTGGGAGGTCACGAGGGCCTCCCTGGAGCGCGTGGCCTCGTCGAGCTGCGCCTTGCGGACCTCGCGCACGCGCTCGAGCATCGAGCGTTCGTGCACGGCGCGGAGGTTCGAGATGTGCTCCGCGTCGCGCTTCTCCATCGCGCCGAGGAGCTGGCCGCCGAGCGCGCGCACGTCGCCCGTGAACTCCACCGCCCGCTGGAGGAGCGGCAGGAAGCGGTAGTGCGCTCCGCCGACGGGGACCTCGCCGAGGCTCGAGAGGTCTACGCCGGCCGCGCGTGCGCGCACCAGCACGGCGGGGTCGATGGGCGGCTCGTACAGGGCGAGCTGTCTGCGCACGCCGTCGATGTTGAGGCTGTTGCGGATCTTGAAGAGCCGATCCGCGACGCGCTCCCAGTACGCAAGGAGCTGCTCGTTGGCGGGGACGCAGAAGTACGTCGGGTGCCCGAGCACGGCGACGGCGGATTCCTCGCCGCTGCGGGGGTGCCAGCAGGTGGTGAACGCGTTGAGGCGCTGCTCCACGGCGACGCGCGCGTTGCCCGTCGCGTCGAGGGCGGGCGCGAGCTGGCCGAAGCTCTTCGTCGCGGGGTTGCGCTCGGGCACTTCGCGCGGGTGGCGGCCGAGGATGTCGGCCGCGAGCAGGTAGAGCTGCGTCGACTCCTGCACCGACTCCATCGTGTCCTGGCGGAAGAGCTGGTCGCCCCAGTCGATGAGGTTGTCGATGTAGTGCATCACCACCGCGAACTGGTAGGCGCGGATGCGAGTGCGCGCGACGGTGTGCGGATCGAAGGGGTCGTCGTTCAGGCGCTCGAGCTGGCGCAGGAACTCCGCCTGCATCGCGCGGAGGCGAGGCGTGAGGGCGCTCGCGTCGGCCGCCATGAGCGAGGCAATCTCGTCGGCGCGCAGGCCCTGCTCCGCGAGGTGGAAGGGCGCGAAGCGCCAGAAACGGGCGCTGTCGCGCGGGGCGCTGGGGGCTTCAGGGTCGGTGACCGCGGCTGTCGGTCCGAGCGTTGGGTTGAAGATGAAGTGGAACCACCGCTGCGCCTCCTCGAAGCGCTGGTTCTTCCTGAGCTGGCACGCGACCAGGAAGGGGACGTGGAAGAACAGCTCCCAGTTGTACTGACCGAACGCGTCGAAGTCCGAGAAGGACACGCTCTCGTCAGGGTATCCGCCCGACGCCGAGAGCGAGACGTCTTCACGATCGACGACCTCGCCGTTGGGGACGTACACGTCCTCGAAGTCGAACTCGCCGTTGCGTGCCACCTGATTGCCCAGGTCGAAGAGGCCCCCGACGCCGCGTCTCTCGAATGCCGCGATGAAGCTGCACACGAACGGGTGGTAGAAGCGCGAGAAGCGGAGCTTGCCGCCTGCTTCGATGCGGATCCCCGCGTCGGCCCCTTCGTCGTTCGCGTCCCATTCGGGCGCCGCTTGGACGGCCCCGCCAGAGGTCATGTAGGTCGTTGTGGACTGAGCGCTCCCGCTTCCGCGGATCTCGAGCTTGCCATCGGGCGTGGTCTGCGCGCCGACCTCGGGGGTGGTCGCCTCCGAGGACGGCGCAGAAGGCTGCTTCGTTCCCGGCTCGTTGCAGCGATAGAGCCCGCGCTCGTCCGGCTTTCCATCGAGCGGGGGCGCTGCCGCGAGGAACGCCGGGGCGTGCGTGCGGACGACCGGATCGACGAGGTACGAACGACTCGCGTCGCGCCAGAAGAACGACTCATCATCTGCGACGAAGGAGATCTTCCGGTGCGCCGGCGTGGTCTGGATGACCATGACCGCCTGGGGGGGAGTCACAACGTGCTTGCTCGTTCCGTCGAGGAAGCGGAGTGAAAGCGATTGCGCATCCCAGGCAAGGGGGTCCTGGCTCAGGGTTGTCGTCTTCTGCTGTGCGCTCTCAGCGAGGTTCCACACCGCCGCGGACGACAGCTCTTCCGAGGGCAGGGTGAGCGTGACCCCGTCGAAGTCGTCGTCGCACGACGAGAACCGCAGATCTGTGGCTGTCGCGCGCGCGAACCGCACGAGCCCATCCGCGCCCTCGGGCCGCGCGGTGCAGACGATCTTCACCCCGCGGTCGGCGTAGGCCGTGAAGAACAGTTGCGATGGATCACGATGAGCGGAGGGCAAGACCTCCTGCTCCCTCGCGGACAACCGCTTGGCCGTCCACCGATCACCTTCGAGACGGCTCCACGCCATCTTGAACGAGAGGCGCTTCTGCGCGTCCGGAGTGGTGCTGGCATCCCTCTCGATGGGCTGGTGTGGGGACTCCTTTTCGGCGAACTCAGGCCAGAAGAGGTAGAGCCGTCGGCCCATCATTGCGGGGATGAGGTGATCCGACGGGATGTCGATGTCGAGCTTCTCCCACGGTGTCCAGCTCGTGCCGTTGACCCGCGTGCGGTGGTAGTGAACATGAGGCTTGCCCATCGTCCGCGCGAACACGTGGAGCGTGTCGGGCGAGATGAGCTCCTTGCGCTCGTCGTACTCCGCGAGCTGGTGATAGAACGCACGCACGTCGAGGCGGCCCACCTGGTCGAGTCGTTCGAGGTAGCGCCGCACCGCCTTCTCGGCGCGCTCGTCGGTGAGGTCCTGCTGCAGGAGGTCGGCCTCGAGCTCCTCGAAGAACTCCGACTTGTCGTGGCGGAGCTCGGGCTCGATCCAGTTCTCGGGGTAGTAGAAAACCTTGCGGTTGGCCTCCCAGAGCCGGTACCGCTTCATCCACTTCCAGCGCGAGGCGAAGGTGGCCGAGAGCGTGACCTTGCGGGTCGGCAGCTTCTCGACGTTCATCAGCGCGCGCTGCACGAAGAGCTGCATCGACGCGATGGCCTGGCGCAGCCGCGAGGTCATCATGTCGGGGCCCATCTCGACGTCGATGAGGTAGTGCCCGTAGAGGTCGTCGAGCGTGTAGTTCGCGCAGTACTCGCTGGAGCCGCGGAGGCGCGTCAGGAGCCATCCCGCGAGCGCATCTCGCTGCTTCACCCGCAGCGCGTCCATGAGGGGCTTCGAGACCACACGCCACTGCGCGTCGCCGTACTTCGCGCGCACGAAGCCGCGGATGCTCGCCGCGCGGCGCATCCACTCGGTGAAGGCCTGCGACTCGCTGGGCGTGAAGCTGAAGGTCGTCCACGCGCGCGCCTCGGTCATCCCGATGCCGAGCCGGCGGAGCGCGTCGAGCGCGTCGAGGATGACGAGCATGCCCGCCACGATCGCCGCGGGGTCGACGAAGTGGAGCATCGGCATCGTCACGTGGA
>JBPOHC010000293.1:0-28613 GCA_052035985.1 Myxococcota bacterium
GTCGGTCGAGCGCGAGCGGCGTCACGCCGTCACGTCCCGCGCGATGGAGCCGCTCGAACCAGATCACGAGCGCCTCGTCGTCGGGCAGCGGGATCACATCGACGCGGTCCATCGGACGGGGCGGCGCGTAACGGCACCCTCCCCACTCGATCACCGCGGGAGCCTCTGGGAGAGTCAGTTCGAGCGGTTCCACGGCGCCGTCTTCAGCCCACCACGACGGTCTGCGCGACGGGTCCTTGAGGTCGACCGAGGGGACCACCATCACGCGCTCACCGACGGCGAACACCGACGTGAGCGAGGTCCACGGAGCGTTCAGGGGCAGCGCCTTCACGCTTACTGCTTCGAGGTCGAGCTCGTAGAGCTTGTAGGGGTTGGCGTGGTGGTGCCGCGCGACGGCGACGACCCTCCCGCTTCGCGTCCGCGCGACGCTCGACGCGAAGAAGCCGGGGATCGACCTCGCGCTCATGGGCCACGCGCGGAGGTCGAGCGCCCAGCTCACGTCGGGCATCGAGGCCGAAAGAAAGACCGTGTCGCCCCACGAGATTCCGAGGTCGCACGCGGTGGGCAGCTTCGCGGTGCGCGCGGGAGTGATCGCCATCGTGGCGCCGACGGTATCGCAGCCCCTCGCCGCGGATGGAGCACGATCGCACGCACGCATTTTGAGCCCCCCGCGACCTCCGATACCATGCGCGCCATGAACTCGCTTCGATTCGCCCTCGTCGCCTCGGCGCTCACCCTCGCGGCGTGCAGCCCCAAGTCGACCTCGGGAAACGTCTCGTTCAACGACGTGCCTCCCACCGACGGAGACCCCGGCGACGTCGTCACCACCGACACGCCGACGCCGACGGACACCCCCACGCCGCAAGACGTGACACCCGACGCGCCCGATCCGCAGGACGTCGTCACCCCCACCGACTCACCGACCGACACGCCGCCGCCGCTCGACGCGCCCGCCGACGTGGTGACCGACGTCTCCGTCGACGCGGTGACCGATGCGCCCGCCGACGTTCCCACCGACGCGCGCCCGAGCTGTCGCAGCGACCGCGAGTGCGCGGCGAGCTCTCAGGTCTGCGACCTCTCGCAGTCGCTCTGCGTCGACTGCGTGCGCGACGCCGACTGCCTCACGGCCGGCACGCGGTGCCTCTCGAACCGCTGCGTGACGCCCGTGATGTGCACGAGCTCGCGCATGTGTCCCGGCCAGGTCTGCGACACCACGCGGAGCCTCTGCGTCGACTGCGTGGCCGACGTCGACTGCGCGCCCACCGAGATGTGCCGCGCCAGCGCGTGCGTGCTGCGACCCCCGACCTGCGCGTCGGACTCCGAGTGCGCAGCCCCGACGCCTCGATGCAACCCCACGTCACACGCCTGCGTGGCGTGCAACTTCAACTCAGACTGCGGCGCCGCGAGGGCCTGCACGGCGGATCACGTCTGCGTCTCGACGGCCTGCACCCCCGGCGCGACGGACTGCTTCGACTCCCGCACGCGTCGCGTCTGCGCGGCCGACGGGATGTCGTCGATGAACACCCCCTGCCCCGACGCGACGGGCGGCACCGGCGCATGCGCGGCGGGAGCCTGCACGATCACCTGCGCCGCGGGCCTCGCCAACTGCGACGGGATGACGGCCAACGGCTGCGAGACCTCGCTCAACTCGAACCCGCTCAACTGCGGCGCGTGCGGAAACCGCTGCGCCGCCGTGGGCGACAGCTCGACCCCCGTGTGCACCGCGGGCCGTTGCAGCCTCGCTTGCGCGGCCGGTCGCGGAGACTGCGACGGCCTCGTCTCGAACGGCTGCGAGACCGACCTGCTCACGTCGAACTCCAACTGCGGACGCTGCGGAAATACGTGCTCCACGGGCGCGTGCAGCGCGGGCGCCTGCCCTCGCATCGCGCGGACCTTCGGCGGCACCGCGGGCGTCGGCGCCAACTGCCTGCACCCCAACGACGACGGGTCGTGGTCGGGTCCGCCTCCGATGACCGGCACGGCCGCGGTGCCCATCGACATCACGCCCGCGTTCGCGATGGGGCTCCAGTACTTCGGGGCCAACTACCGGGCGATGTATGTGAACAACAACGGCAACATCACGTTCCGCGGAGCGCTCGGGACGTACACGCCGGCGCCCTTCCCCGTGGCGATGCAGCCGATGATCGCGCCGTGGTGGGGCGACGTCGACACGCGCGGCGGCGGTCAGCCCATGCGCAACAACGTGTGCTTCGTGGTCGAGCCCTCGCGGGTCATCGTCACGTGGGACCGCGTGGGGTACTTCTCGTCGCACGACGATCGGCAGAACACCTTTCAGCTCCTCCTCTCGACGCGGGCGGGCCTCGCGGCGGGCGACTTCGACGTGGAGTTCCGCTACGAGCGCTGCGAGTGGACGACGGGCGACGCCTCGGGCGGCACGGGCGGCTTCGGCGGAACCCCCGCGCAGGTGGGCTTCGACGCGGGTGACATGCGCACCTTCTTCTCGCTCCCGATGTCACGCACGATGGCGATCCTCGACGTGTGCACGTCGTCGAACGTGGGCACGCCGGGCATCTGGCGCTTCCAGGTCCGCGGCAGCGTGATCACCCCCGGCCTCTGACCCGACGTCCCTCTGCGGGCGCTTGTACTCACAGACCCCGACGCGTGAGCGTCGGACGGCCAACGCGACACCCCTCCAGTCACCGCATCGTCTGACCTGCGCCGTCGGAGTTGGCGGCGCACCCACACGCGTGCGGCGCTTGTAGACCCGCACCGATTAGTCCCACCGTCAGACCTGAATGTAATATCTGCGGGTCGCACCACAGACTCCGACCGCGCCCGACGGGAACACAGGGCGGGCATTCGGAGCGTGACGTCCGTCGCGCCTCCGTCGCGGTCTCCCATTCACCCGCTGACGACAAGGAGATCGTGCGATGACCTCGCGCTGCATCGTCGCGTGCGCGTTCGCGTGCGCCTGCTCTCTCGCGCTCTGGGGCTGCGGCGCTGACACGCGCACGGGCCCCGCGCCGAACGCCTCACACAACGGAGGCACCGAGATCGGTGAGGCCGAGTCGTTCCAGGGGACGCTCGGTCGCTACACGTTCTCCGCGCCGAACGCGGAGGTGCGCGTCGAGAGCTCGCCCTACGACGCGAACGTGCGCATCGACGCCGTGAGCATCGCGCCCACGCTCTGGACGATGGTCTCGGTCACGCTCACGGGCCTCGGCGGACTCCGGAACCGACAGATCGCGCCAGGCGCGCACCTCTCGACGACGCGCCCCGGTGAGGTCACCCTCAGCGCCCTCGGATGCACGGGTGAGCGCCGCGACGTGTTGAACTTCGACGCCACGGCCGATCGCGTCGACGTCGACGTGTTCCACGGATCGCGGCCCGACCGCATCCGCATGGTGGTCACCGCGTGGTTCACGTATCAGGGGAGGTCGCAGGGCGTGCGAGGGGCCTTCGAGTACGACGCGCGCTGAGCTCGACGGAGCGCGACGCGCGTCGCCCGAAGGGAGGCTTCAGGAGGTCAGTTCCAGACCTCGGAGCCGTGGCAGGCGGGGCGGCAGGTGAGCCGACCCGTGGGGGTGTATGTGCCGCCGCGACGGAGCGAGACCTCCTTGAGCCCGTTCACGTGGAGGTTCAACCCGATGATGGTGTTCGTCGCGCTGACCACCGTGTTGTGGCACTCGTTGCACGCGATGTGCTGCGAGATGACGTGACGGCGGTGCTGGCCTGACATCGTCCACGAGGACGTGGGCGTGGTCGCGTCGTTGTGGCACGACGAGCAGGTGAGCGTCGCCGGGGTGCCCCAGACGATGGCGCCGTTCGAGGCCCTGCCGTTGCCGTGGCAGTACGAGCTCGCGCAGCGACCCGTCGCGCGGTCATAGCTGCCCGTGGGGTTGAGCGAGTCGAAGACCACCTCGGAGCGACCGTCGCCGTCGATGTGTCCGGCGGAGAGCGCGTTGGCGGGCGTCGTGTGGCAGCGCGTGCAGTTCCACGCGAGGTGCGTGGCGGTGTTCTGCACGTGCGAGGTGTGAGCGCCGACGGCCAGCGTGGTGCGCGCGGTCTCGTTGCGGATGCCCACGGGAGGCGCGCCCGTCATGTTGTCGGTGCCGCCGTGACAGAGCGTGCAGCTCGTCTGCCAGCCCGCGGTGTGACACGACGAGCTCGAGCACGAGACGCGCGAGCCTCCGCCGTCGAGGGCGGCGCCGTGGCACTCCTGGCACGGGGTGATGCCCGTGGTGTTCACCGCGACGCCGTGCGGAGGACCGCGCCACCCGGTGCTGTGAACGAGGTTCGACTCGACGATGCCGTTGATGTGGAGCGAGGGCGTGGTGAAGACCCGACCCGGGCCGATCACGGCGCTGTGACACACCTCGCAGCGCGTGAGCGCGTAGTGGGTGCCGCCGGGCGGGAGTCCGTGGCAGGTACCGCACGCGACCTGCGTCCCGTCGACGCGCGTCCAGGTGGGCGTGGTGACGGTGCCGCCGGGTTGGAGCGTCGTGCCGTGGCAGTAGGTGTTCGTGCAGGTGGTCCCGTTCCACGCGGGCGCGGCGCGGTCGGCGGCGGCGAGCGCGCCCCAGGTGACCTCCGCGGGACGCGAGGTGTCGAGGTGTCCAGGTGCGGTCACGCGCGAGGGCATGACGTGGCACTCGGTACACGCGATGGGCGCTCGCCACGTCGACGCGTTGAGGTGGTTGCGATGCGCCCCGACCGTGCGGAGCGTCGTGGCGGTGCCACCCGTGGTGTCCCTCGGAGGCGCGGGATTGCCAGGGCTCCCGTGGCACGAGTCGCACGACGCGGCGGTCACGTCGACGACGCCGTTGATGTGTCGCGCAGGGTTGATGATCACGCGTCCGGGGCCCACCACGTCGCCGTGGCACGCCTCGCAGCGGTCGTTCATCGGGTGCGTGCCTCCGGGCGGGAGTCCGTGACACGTCCCGCACGCGGCCTGCGAGCCATCGACGCGCGCCCACGTGGGGTTGGTGTTGGTGCCGCCGGGGAGGAGCGTCGCGCCGTGGCAGTACGTGTTCGAACACGTCGTGCCGTTCCACACGGGCGCGGCGCGGTCGGAGGTGGCGAGCGTGCCCCAGGTGAGCTCCGCGGGACGCGCGGTGTCGAGGTGTCCGGCCGAGGTCACGCGGGCCGGGAGGATGTGGCACTCGGTACACGCGATGGGCGCGCGCCACGACGACGTTCGAAGGTGATTGCGGTGCGCTCCCACGGTGCGAAGGGTCGTCGCGGTGCCGCCCGAGAGGTCCGTCGGAGGCGCGGAGCTTCCGCCGCCGCCGTGGCAGGACTCGCAGCCGGGGAGCGTGACGTTGACCACGCCGTTGATGTGCAGCGAGGGCGCGACGAAGACGCCGCCAGGGCCGATCACGTCGCCGTGACACGCCTCGCAGCGGGTGTTCATCGGGTGCGATCCGCCGGGGGGCAGACCGTGACAGGTGCCGCACGCGGCCTGCGTCCCGTCGACGCGCGCCCAGGCGGGCGCGGTGTTGGTTCCGCCGGGGAGGAGCCCCGCGCCATGGCAGTAGTTGTTCGTGCAGGTGGTCCCGTTGAACGCCGGGGTGACGCCGCGCGTGGTGGCGCGCGGGCCCCAGGTGAGCTCCGCGGGGAGCGCCGTATCGATGTGACCCGCTGCGGTCAGCGTCGAGGGGACGGTGTGACAGTCCGTGCACGCGATCCCGGCCCTCCACGTCGAGGCGTTGAGGTGTGCCCGGTGCGCGCCCACGCCGCGCAGGGTCGTGGCGGTGCCGCCCGTGGTGTCCCTCGGAGGCGCTGGATTTCCAGTGCTCCCGTGGCAGGTGTCGCAGGTCGGCGTGGTCACGTCGACGACGCCGTTGATGTGCCGCGCGGGGTTGGTGATGAGCATGCCCGCGCCGACCACGTCGCCGTGACAGAGCTCGCAGCGCGTCGAGGTGGGGTGCGTACCCCCGGGCGGGAGTCCGTGACAGGTTCCGCAGGTGGCCTGCGAGCCGTCGACGCGGGCCCAGATCGGCGTGGTGTTCGAACCGCCGGGGAGGAGCGTCGATCCGTGGCAGTACGTGTTCGAACAGGTCGTTCCGTTCCACACGGGGACGGCGCGGTCGGTGGTCGCACGCGCGCCCCACGAGAGCTCCGCGGGCAGGGCTGTGTCGTTGTGTCCGGCCGACGCAACGGACCCGGGCACGATGTGACAATCCGAGCACTCGATGGGCGCGCGCCACGTCGAGGTGCGGAGGTGGTTGCGATGCGCGCCGACGCCGCGGAGGGTGGTCGCGGTGCCGCCCGTGGTGTCGCGCGGCGGCGACGAATCTCCGGCGCTCCCGTGGCATCCGTCGCAGCCCGTGATCGCGACCTCGACCTGACCGTTGATGTGAAGCCTCGGGTTCACGAAGACGCGTCCGGGGCCGATGACCTCGCCGTGACAGGTCTCACACGCCGAGCCCGCGGGATGCCGTCCTCCCGGAGGCAGTCCGTGACACGTTCCGCACGCGGCTTGAGAGCCATCGACGCGGGCCCACGTGGGCGCGGTGTTGGTGCCACCAGGGAGCAGCCCGCCGCCGTGGCAGTAGGTGTTCGTGCAGGTCGTCCCGTTGAACGCGGGCGTCACGCCGCGCGTGGTCGCGAGGGCGCTCCACGTGAGCTCCGCGGGCAGCGCGGTGTCGTTGTGACCCGTGGCGCCGACGGTGCCAGGAACGACGTGGCAGTCCTCGCAGCTCACCTCGTGGTGGGTGGTGCTCGGTGCGAGGTGGGCGCGATGCGCGCCGACGCCGCGGAGGGTGGTCGCGGTGCCGCCCGCGGTGTCTCTCGGAGGCGCTGAGACGCCTGCGCCGCCGTGACATCCGTCGCATCCCGTGACGGCGACCTCGACGCGGCCGTTGATGTGAAGCCTCGGGTTCACGAAGACGCGTCCCGGTCCGATGACCTCGCCGTGACAGGTCTCGCACTGATCACCGACCGGGTGACGTCCTCCCGGAGGCAATCCGTGACACGTTCCGCACGCGGCCTGCGAGCCGTCGACGCGGGCCCACGTGGGCGCGGTGTTGGTGCCGCCGGGGAGCAGCCCGCCGCCGTGGCAGTAGGTGTTCGTGCAGGTCGTCCCGTTGAAGGTCGGGGTCACGCCGCGCGTCGTCGCGAGGGCGCTCCACGTGAGCTCTGCGGGCAGCGCCGTGTCGAGGTGGCCCGCCGCGGTGATGCTCGACGGAACGGTGTGACAGTCGGTGCATGCGATGTCGCGATGCGTGGTGCTCGGCGCGAGGTGACTGCGGTGAGCGCCCACGCCTCGCAGCGTCGTGGCGGTGCCGCCCGCGGTGTCTCTCGGAGGCGCGGGGTTGCCCGATCCGCCGTGGCAGACGTCGCAGCCCGAGATGCTGAGGTCGACGTGACCGTTGATGTGGAGCCGCGGGTTCACGAAGGTCATCCCCGGGCCCATCACGTCGGCGTGACAGGTCTCACACTGCATGTTGTTGGGGTGACCGCCGCCGGGCGGGAGGCCGTGACACGTGCCGCAGGTCGCCTGCGAGGTGCCGTCGGCGTTGGCCCACGTAGGCGTCGTGTTGGTGCCGCCGGGGAGCAGCGTCGCGCCGTGGCAGTAGGTGTTCGTGCAGGTCGTCCCGTTGAACGCGGGCATCGCGCCGTCGGAGGTCGCGACGGCGCTCCACGTGAGCTCCGCGGGCCTCGGCGAGTCGATGTGGCCGGGGTCGGTGAGGTCCGTCGGAACGCGGTGACAGTCGTCGCACTGCACCTCGCGGTGGTTCCTCCCTGCGCGGAGGTGAGCGCGGTGTGCGCCGACGCCTCGCGCGGTGGTCACGCGCTCCGACATGAGGCTCCTGGGCGGCGCGGGGCTCTCGTAGTCGCCGTGACAGAGCGAGCAGGGGCCAGGCGTCGTGTCGACGTCCATCCCCGCTTCGAGCGCTGCTTCGGGCGCGACGTCTGCGCTCGCATCGGTCTCTGCGTCGACGACCTCTGCGTCCATCGACGTGACGTCGAGCGCGGTGGCGTCGCCGTCGTCTGCGTCCGCGATCTCCGCGGCTGCGTCGGCGAGCTCGTCGCCGAGGTCGGTCACCTGAACATCGTCGCGCGCGGTGTCGACGGCGACGTCGAGGGGCGCCGCCACGTCTTCGCTGCGAACGTCCGCGACGTTCACATCAGGGCTTTGCGCCCCCCCCGCCCCGGTGTCTGCGCACGACACCAGAAAACCAACCAGGAGCATCAACCACGCAGAGCGAGGCATGCGTCACCTCCGGCTCATGACGACCGCACGTCGTCACATCGAGCTCCTGTGACACCTACTCCTCGGGATGAACGCGGCGCGTGAATTCTCGCGAAAATCTGCCTCTGCACCGGGGCGTTGCGCAACAGTCAGCACACTCGTCTCCCGCGAGAATGCACAGCGATCGTTTCGCTAGAACACCGTGCACATAGGCACTTCGGCGACTCGTGACATCTCAACCCGGTTGACTGTGAGGGATGTGCACACGGGGCCGCATGAGGTCGATTGCCGCGTGACTCGAAGGCCGCAGCGCGCTCGCTCAACGTGACGTGCGACGCGTCTTCGAGGCATCGCAGAACATGATCGCGGACCACGTCGCGTCGATCGCGCAGACCTTCGAATCGGAGCGTCCCATCGCGCGCCCGACCTCGAGCACGACCATCGACGAGAGGTCCGAGCGCGCGTCGGAGGACTTCTTCTTCCACGCGATCCAGACGGGCGCCTCACCCGCGTTGGTGACGATCCGCTCGACGTCGCGCTCGAGGTCTTCTGACGAACGCACGAACCAGATCACCAGATCGCCGACGCCGCGCTCTCGCAGCTTCACGCCCTCGGGGAGCTCGCCGAGCGCGTCTTCGAAACCCGATGGCGCGTCGATCATCACCACCGTGGCGCCGGGCTTGATCGCGAGCTTCTTCACGAGCGGCGCGTTCGATGTCACCAGCGACTTCGGCACGTGAGGCTTCGCGAGCGGGTTCGCGAGGGCCGCGCGCAGGGCGGTCTTCACCTTCGCCCACGAGGTGTAGGTCGCGTCGGGGAGGAGCTTCTTCGCGCGCTCGATCTTCTCGGGTTCGCCGTCGACGAAGAGCAGCGCGACGTTCCTGCCCCACGCAGACTGACGCACCATCGCGGCGAGCTGCGTCCCGTTCGAGGGAGCGCGCCCGAGGTTGATCACGAGCGCATCGGGTTTGCCGTCGCGGACGACCTTGATCGAGCCGCTGTACGCGTCGGTCTTCACCGCGTGCCCCGCCTCGCGCAGCGCCTCGGCGCGCGCGTCGACCTCGTCCGCGTTGAAGTTGAGCAGGTGCACTCTCGCCATGACAGAGCGAGTCGCTACCACACGGCGGAACTCCTCTGCCAGTTCGCGCGCCGCGGCATCCGTGCGACGATCGCGGCCCATGCGCAAAGCCCTCCTCTCCGCCGCGCTCTGCGTCGCGTGTTCGAGCGATCCCGCGGTCGCTCCCTCCGACGCCGCGGTCGATGCGATCACCGACGCGCCCGCCGTCGACGCGCCGGGACCCATGTGCCCCGCTCCCCTCGGCGCCGCGCGCCCTCGCACCGTCCCCCCCACTGCGGGCCCCATGGACGACGCCCTCCGGATGAACCACATCCAGCTCAAGGCGACGCACAACAGCTATCACCTCCAGCCCACGCTCGACATCGCCGACTGGCGCTACAGCCACGCGCCGCTCGACGTGCAGCTCGGTCAGCAGGGCGTCCGCGGCGTCGAGCTCGACCTCCACTGGGACGCCGCGTGCGAGCGCTTCGAGGTCTATCACCTCGGGCGCATCGACGACCTCACGACCTGCCGCGTCTTCACGTCGTGCCTCGAGACCATCCGCGCGTGGAGCGACGCTCACCCCTCGCACCACCCCCTCTTCATCCACCTCGAGCCGAAGGACACCTTCGCCGTGAGCGCCAACGAGGCGCGCATCGCCTCGATGGAGCGCGAGATCCTGTCGGTGTTTCCGCGCGAGCTGATCGTGACGCCCGACGAGGTGAAGGGCGACGCCGCCACGGTGGCCGACGCAGTTCGCACGCGAGGATGGCCCACGCTGCGCGCCTCTCGCGGACGCGTGCTCTTCTACATCGACCGCACCGACGCCTTCCGCGACGCGTACACGCACGGCGGCCGCGACCTCAACGGACGCGTGGCCTTCGTCGACTCCGAGATGACCGACCCCTTCGGCGCGATGCTCGTGCTCAACGACCCGTCACGCTCGGCCGACATCATGGCCGCCGTGCGCGCCAACTTCATCGTGCGGGTGTTCTCATGGACGGCCCCCGCGCCCGATGACCGGCACACGCCCGCCCTCGCGCTCGCGACGGGCGCGCAGATCATCAGCACGGACTTTCCTGCGATGGCGCCCGGCGTGACCTCGTGGGTCGACATCGCGGGCGGCACACCGTCTCGTTGCGACCCCGTGAACGCCCCCGCGGGATGCACCTCCGCGGCGATCGAGTCGCTCGCCCGCTGACCGCGGGCCTTTACCTCCGCGGCGGTGGGCGCCTATAGGTGTCGCCGCCATGCGCAAGCTCAACTACACCCTCGTCGACGTGTTCACCGAGCGGCCGCTCGAAGGAAAGCCCCTCGCGGTCTTCACGCTCACGCAGCCCCTCGCGCCCGCACACATGCAGCGCATCGCGCGCGAGCTGAACCTCACCGAGACCGCGTTCGTGTGCCCCACGGCCGCGCGCTCGACGGCCTCGCTGCGGGCCTTCACGCCGTCGCGCGAGGTCCCCTTCGCGAGCCACACGCTGGTCGGGAGCGCGTACGTCATCGGTCGCTCGGCCCCCATCGGGTTGCTCCGCTTCGAAACGGGCATCGGCGTCGTGGATGTCATCATCGAGCGCGAGGGAGGCTTCGTCTCTCGCTGCGCGATCACGCAGCCCGTCCCGACCTGGCGCGACGCAGAGGTCGACCCGGCGCTGCTCCGCGACGCGCTCGGCGTCGATGTGAAGGGCACCCTCCGCGAGGGGGACAACGGTCGAAGGTTTCTGCTCGTCCCCGTCGCAGACGTCGACGCGGTGAAGCCCGAGATGAGTCTGCTCGCGAAGCTCCCGTGGCCCGTGGCGGTGTACGAGCCGCCGCGAGAACGCGCCGTGCGACAGAGGCTCTTCGCGCCCGGTGAAGGCGTCGCCGAAGATCCCGTCACGGGGTCGCTCACGGGCGTGGTGGGTCAGCGCCTCCTCCTCGACGGCCTCATCGAAGAGGGAGACCTCATCGTCACGCAGGGCGCGCACGTCGGACGGCCCGGCCAGGTGTGGGCGTACATCACCCGCGCGCACGCGCCGAGAATCGGTGGCGCGTGCGCGTCGGTGGCGAGAGGGACGGTGGAGGTTCCGCTGGGGTGAGGTGACGGGCTACTGCTGCGCGAAGGCGTTCTGCGGCACGGGGAAGCGCCACAGCATGTCGTTCACGGCGACGCCCGCGCGGTTGACCCTGACGTTCTGCCAGGTCTCGACACCCGACCCGTCTTCGCTCTGCATCGAGGCCCGGTTCTGGGCGTACTGATCGATGAGGTACTGCGAGAGCTCGCCCGCGCGCACGGCGCTGTCGCGGTTGCGATCGGCCTCGTTCACGCCGCGCCGCAGGAAGTACGAGAGGTATCCGCCGGCCTGAAAGCGCTGCGCGACGTTCGAGAGCACGTCCTCTTCGGAGGAGTACATCCCGAAGCGGTTGGGGGCGTCGTTGAAGGCCCGCTCGAAGCCGCCCGAGAAGCAGCTGTCGAGCGCGAGCATGTTCACGTCGGCGTGGATGTTGTCGAACATCGTCGCCATCTGGTGCGAGTCGATCTCGCCGTCGCGGAGCACGATGCTCTCGACGAAGCCGTCGGGGTCCGCGCGACGATCGCTCGACGGCCTGCGGCTGCCGTGGCCCGAGTGGAAGAACATGAACACGTCGTTCGGTCCGACGCGGCTCGCCATCTGCTGAAACGCCTGCTGCACGGCGCCCGTGGTGGCCTCGGCGTCGGTGAGCACGATGAACTGCGCCGTGCCCGCGAGGTGCGCGTTGAGGTACGCCTGCGCGAGCTGACGCGCGTCGTCGGCGCAGCCGAAGAGGTTGCCGCGACCGCCGTAGTCGGTGATCCCGGTGAAGACGCCGTACATGTTGCCCGCCCCCTGACGGCCCGCGACGTTGCCCGTGGGCACGCCGTTCTGACCGACGCGCGGCGCCTCGGAGGTGCGCGCGGTGAGGGTGAACGACCCCGTCGCGCCCTGACGGTACGAAGACACCTCGACGCGGTACGTCCCCGCGGCGGGGAGCGTGACCTGGATGGTGCTGTTGGTGTCGGCCTGCGTGGTGTCGTCGTTGTTCCAGCGCTGGCCGCTCGGCGCGATGAGCGCGAGCGTGGGGTCGAAGGCCGACGACTCGAGGCGCAGGGTGACCATGGCCCCGGCCTGTCCTTCGAGGCGATACGCGCGCACGTACCGTCCGCCCGAGGAGGGATCGCCGGGCGAGAGGTACTCGTTCACGGGGGTGTTGGCCGCGAGGGTTCCGCCTGCGCCCACCTGCGCGTCGGGCGTGGGGTTGTTGCTGTTGTTGCCCACCACGACCATGCCCTGACCGGGCTCTCCCGCGGTGACCTGCACGGTGTAGGCGCCCGTCGCGCCGGGCTGGTACGACGTCACCACCACGCGGTAGCGCCCGTCGATGGGCGCCGTGAAATCGAGGCGAGAGTTGAGGTCGCTCTGCGCGATGTCGTCGTTCTCCATCGCCTCGCCCGCGGGCGGGACCACGCGGAGGAGCGTGTCGAAGGCCGCGCTCTGGAGCGACACGATCGCGCGCTGCCCGCGGCGCAGCGAGATCTGGTGCTCGCGTTCGAAGCGCCCCTCACGATCGCGGTTCCCGTCCGGTCCGAGCGTGCCCTGAAAGGTCTGCGCCGCGGGGTTCGTGTTCGCAGGCTGCGGCGCCACGCCGGGCTGCTGACCAGGCTGCGGCTGCGCGACGGGAGGCTGCCCGCCGGGGCCCGGAATGGGCTGCATCGAGGGCATCCCGGGCTGCATCCCAGGCTGCATCGGAACAGGCTGCATCGGAACAGGCTGCATCCCGGGCTGCGTGCCGGGCATCGGCTGCATCGAGGGCATCCCCGGCTGCGTGCCGGGCATGGGCTGCATCGACGGCATCCCAGGCTGCATCGGGACGGGCTGCATCCCGGGCTGCGTGCCGGGCATGGGCTGCATCGAGGGCATTCCACCGGGCTGCGCGCCGGGCGCGGGAATCGGCTGCATCGAGGGATAGGGCTGCGTCCCTGCGCCGGGCATGGGCTGCATGCCGGGCTGCATCGGGACGGGCTGCATCCCCGGCGTCGGCGGGTTGATGGGGATCATCGTGCCCGCGGGGTAGGGATTGTCAGGCTGGCCGTTGGGATACCACTCGGGGCGCACACGGTTGCGCTCGTCGTCGTCGTTGGTCTTGTCGGCGGGAGGCTTCACGCGCCCCTCGGTCACGCCGATCGAGAGCGACACGCCCGCGCCTCCAGGCTGCTGCGCGCCGGGACGGAGCGCGTTGGGACCGGGCTGCACCGCAGGCGCGTTGCGCTGTTGGCGCTGCTCCGAGCGTCGACACGAGAGGCCGTGAGCGGAGAGCACGACGAGCGCGGCGACGAGAGGACGAAGAGGCGTGTGGTTCATGTCGTTTCCTCGGCGCGATGATACGCGACCGGGGAGACGGTGTTGCACGGTGTTTTCGGGCGTCGCGCTCAGCCCGCGCGGGGGGCGTTCATGAGCCGCGCGATGCGCTCTTCGAGGGGCGGGTGCGAGGCGAAGAGGCGCGCGATCCCGCCGCCGTGGATGCCGAACGCGGTCATCGACTCGGGGAGGTCCGCGCGCTCCTCGACGCTTCGAAGGGCCTGGAGCGCGCTCGCCATCGCGCGGGGGCTCGTGAGCGACGCGCCGCCCGCGTCGGCCCTGAACTCCCTGTACCGGCTGAACCACGCGACCACGAGCGAGGCGCCGAGCCCGAGGAGGACCTGCGTCACCATCACCACGAGCCCGTACGCGAGGCCCCCGCGGTGGCTCCGCTCATCGCGCGAGATCGCGGCATCCACCACGGAGCCGATCACCCGCGACAGGAAGATCACGAAGGTGTTGAGCACCCCTTGGAGGAGCGAGAGCGTCACCATGTCTCCGTTCGCCGCGTGAGAGACCTCGTGACCGAGCACGGCGGCCACCTCCTCGCGCCGCATCACGCGCAGGAGCCCCGTGCTCACCGCGACGAGCGAGCTGTCCGCGCGCCACCCCGTCGCAAATGCGTTGGGGTCAGGCGAGTCGTAGATCCCCACCTCGGGCGTCTCGATGCCCGCGCGCTGTGAGAGCCCGCGCACGGTCTCGACGAGCCAGTGCTCCGACTCGTTGCCCGCGCGCTCGATCACGCGCACGCCGAGGCTCCACTTCGCCATCGTCTTCGAGAGCAGCAGCGAGACGAAGGACCCGCCGAAGCCCAGCACGACGGAGTACGCGAAGAGGTTCGTCCACTGGCCCGACGGCAGCACCCCCGACGCTTCGAGCCCGAAGAACACCACGCCGAGGATCAGCGACACGGCGAGGTTCGTGACGATGAACAACAGGATTCGCATGGCCCGGCAACGTGGTTGCGCCGACCTGCGCGGTCAAGGGCTCGTACGGGTTCCTACCCGAGCTGCGCGAGCCAGCGATCGAGCTCGCCGACGATCACGCGCGGAGCCTTTCGAAGCGCCGCGAGGTCGCGCGACCCCGTGAGGAGCATGATCGCCTTGAGCTCCTGCTCGACCTCGTCGAGAAAGCGCTCGGCCCCCTCGCGTCCGCCCGCGCGCAGGGCCTTGAGCGTGGGCCTCGCGATGCCGCACGCCGTCGCACCGAGCGCGATGGCGCGGGCCACGTCGGTCCCCGCGGCAACGCCGCCCGTGGCGATCACCGTGTCGAAGCCCATGGGCGCCGACAGCGCCACGCTCGCCCCCGTGGGAACGCCCCAGTCCCAGAGCGCCTCACCGAGCCGACGCGCCGATCCCTCTGCGCGCAGCGTCTCGACGCCCACCCATGAGGTACCGCCAGCGCCCGACACGTCGAGGTGCTTCACGCCCGCCGCGCGGAGCTTTCTGGCAGCAGAAGGGCTGATCCCGTTGCCCGTCTCCTTCGCGACGACGGGCACGCCGAGCTCTCTCGTGAGCCGTTCGAAGAGCGGAACCCCGTCGCGAAAATCCCTGTCTCCGCCGGGCTGAACGAGCTCCATCGCGGGGTTGAGGTGGACGCAGAGCGCGTCGGCGCCCACGTCCGTCGCGAGCGCGCGGAGGCTCTCGGTCGACATGGCGCGCGCCTGCACGAGCCCCACGTTGCCGAGGATGAGCGTCGTCGGTGCAGCCTCTCGAACGGCGTAGGTCCACGCCACGTCGGCGCTGCGGTGCATCGCGCGCTGACTCCCGAGGCCGAAGCCGTAGCCCCTTCGCTCTGCCACCTCGGCGAGCACGCGGTTGACGTCGGCGGCCTCCCCCGTTCCGCCCGTCATGGCGGCGATGATGATGGGCGCGCGGAGCTTCTTTCCGAGCACGGTCACCGACGTGTCGACGTCGTCGAGCGAGAGCTCGGGCATCGCGTCGTGAACGAGCCGCACGCACTCGAGCAGCGTGGTCCGATCGCGAAAGCCCACCTCGCCCGTGGCGCAGAGCTCGAGGTGATCACGCTTGCGCTGCCCGATGTCGGTGCTCATGACCGACGGTCGCTACTACATCTCACGCGCGAACGGAACCCGCCGCCCTCGCGACAGCGACGCTCGTTCAGTGATTGGCGAAGGGGTCCGTCGGGTCGATGTTGGGGTGCGACGGGTCGTAGGTGCGCGACGGCGGATCGACGCGCGGCTGCGCAGGCGGAGGGTCGACGCGCGGCTGCGCGGGCGGAGGGTCGACGCGCGGCTGCGTGGGCGGAGGCTCTACGCGCGGCTGCGCGACGGGCACGTCGACGGTCGCCGCGTGCGCGCCGCGAGGGGTGCGACCCGCGGGCGTGGGGTTGTTCGTCGGCGTGTTCGGGGGCGTGGGCGTCGCCGTGAGCCGCGCGAGCTGTCGATTGATGCGCACGTCGTTGTCGGCCGCGAGCACCTCGCTCACGGTCTCGTAGCCCGGCGCCTCGACCTGAAGCTGATGACGACGGCCGTCCTTGGGGCGCACGACCTCGGCGCGGCCTCGCCCGATGACCTCGCCATCGAGCTTGATTTCAGCCTCGCGGGGCTCGACCTCGATCGAGAACTGCACCTCGTTCTGACCGGCCTGCGGCGGAGGCGTCTGCGTCGTGGGGGGGTGGTCGGTCGGCTGCTGCGCGGTGGAGCGCGCGCCGAGTCCCACATAGCCCGCGATGCCGAGCGCGACGGTCACGGCGATTCCGCCGAGCACCGCGGGCACCATCGAGCGCGACGCGGGCTGAACGACCACGGGCACGGGGACCACCATGCTGGCGGGCGTCGTGGCCTGCGGGCTCCCCACGGCGTAGCCCTGCTGCGTCGGCTGCGCGGGCACGGCGGGCGTCGCGACGGCGGGCGTCTGCATGGGACGGGCGATGGTGGCCGCGTTGGCGTCGGCGGGCGGAGGGCGCAGCGAGGCCGTGCGGAACGACGAGAGCGCCTCTCGCAGCGCCGCGATGGTGGGGAAGCGCTCCTCGGGCTTTCGCGCGAGCGTCCGGTGCACGATGGCGACGAAGCGGGGATCGAGGTCGGGGCGGACGCGGTCGAGGGGCTCGGGGTCCTGCGTGGCCTTGGCGACGATGAAGGCGTTGAGCGTCTCGGCGTCGTAGGGGTTACGCCCCGTGAGGGCCTCGTACATCGTCACGCCGACGGCGTACTGATCGGCCGCCCCGGTCACCGTGCGCGACGACATGATCTGCTCGGGCGCCATGTACGCGGGGGTGCCGAGGGCCATGTTGGCGCTCGTGAGCTGGACGTTCTCCTCCTGGCGCTTGGCGATGCCGAAGTCGACGATCTTGGGCGTCGGCTCTCCCTCGTCCTCGTGCACGAGGAAGATGTTCTCGGGCTTGATGTCTCGGTGAATGACCCCTCGCTCGTGGGCCATCGCGAGCGCGCGGAGCACGGGGTCGAGGATGGTCACGAGACGCGGCACCGAGAGCTGCCCCTCGCGCTTGAGGAGGTGCCCGAGATCCTCGCCCTTCAAGAGCTCCATGACCATGTAGGGCCGGTCGCCGTCGACGCCGTAGTCGGTGAGCTCGACGATGTTCTTGTGGTGCAGCTCCGCGGCGGCCTTGGCCTCCTGGAGAAAGCGCGCCACGAGCGACTCGTTGTGCACGACCTCAGGCTTGAGCACCTTGATGGCCACGTGCCTGCCGAGGATCTTGTGGCGGGCCTCGTAGACCGATCCCATTCCCCCCTCGCCGATGAGGCGGACGATCTCGTAGCGATCGCCGACGAGCGTCCCGGGTTCGAGGCCCGGCCTCGGGGGTGACGGCTGCGCTTCGGCCGAGGTGTTGCCTTCGTTCTGCGTGCTCAAGGGTGCAACCTGTGGGAGGGCGTCGAGAGATCCTCGTCACGCAGCGCGCGACGCGGGCGACACGATCCTACGTCAACACCGCGGGGACACGCACGTTGGCGGCGTCGAGGGGGCGGGCCGCCACCCCCCCGCCACCCCATCCGCCACCCTTTCCGCCACCCCCCTCTCTGACGAAACACTACAAACAAAGCCATTTCGAGCGACGGCACGGGGCGTGAGACCGGGTGTGTCCCCAACGGAGGACACGACATTGCTCGCCACCACGCACGCCAGCACGCTCATCGGTCTCGAGGCGCATCCGGTTCAGGTCGAGGTCGACGTCGCGCGCGGACTCCCCGCGTTCGACCTCGTGGGACTCGCCGAAGCAGCCGTGAAGGAGTCACGCACGCGGGTCCGCGCCGCGCTCGAACAGTCAGGGTTCCCCTTTCCGCTACGGAGAGTGACGGTGAACCTCGCGCCCGCGGACCTGCGAAAAGCGGGCACGGGCTTCGACCTCGCCATCGCCATCGCCACGCTCGCCGCGGCGGGCGAGTGCTCCGTCGATCACCTCGACGCGTGGCTCCTCCTCGGTGAGCTCTCGCTCACGGGCGGACTCCGAGGCATCCGCGGCGTGCTCCCCCAGTGCCTCGCCGCGCGGGAGAGAGGCTTTCGCGGGGTCATCGTCGCGACGGAGAACGCCGCCGAAGCCGCGGTGGTGGAGAACATCGAGGTGCGCCACGCCGAGGGGCTCCGCGAGGTGTGCGAGTTCCTCTCGGGGCGCGGCGAGCTCCCCCTCGCGCCGCAGACGAAGGTCGCGCTCGACGAGGCCGAGAGCGACACGAGCGCGCGCATCGACCTCCGCGACGTGCGCGGTCAGGAGCAGGCCAAGCGCGCATTCGAGATCGCCGCCGCTGGAGGCCACAACGTGCTCCTCGTCGGCCCGCCAGGCGCGGGCAAGACGCTGCTCTCTCGCGCGCTGCCGGGGCTCCTCCCGCCGCTCTCGCTGCGCGAGGCCATGGAGGTCACCGCGGTCCACTCGGTCGCGGGGATGCTCCGCCCGCGCGTGGCGCTCTTGCGCGAGCGTCCGTATCGGGCGCCGCATCACACGGCGAGCGCGGTGGGGCTCGTGGGCGGAGGCGATCCGCCGAGACCGGGTGAGATCGCGCTCGCGCATCACGGCGTGCTCTTTCTCGACGAGCTCCCCGAGTTCCCGAGGGAGAGCCTCGAAGCGCTGAGAGAGCCGCTCGAAGAGGGCCACGTCACGATCGTGCGAGCGCGCAATCGGGCGAGCTATCCGGCGCGCTTCACGCTGATCGCGGCCATGAACCCGTGCCCGTGTGGGTGGCACGGAGACCCCTCCGACCGCTGCCAGTGCCCCGAGGAGCGCGTTCGACGGTACCGCTCGCGCGTCTCGGGACCGCTGCTCGACCGCATCGACCTCTACGTCGCGCTCCCTCCGTCGAACGTGGTCAACCTCGACGAGCCTCCGTCGGGTCCCACGAGCGCCGAGGTTCGTGCGCGCGTCGCAACCGCGCGTCTGCTTCAGGTCGCCCGCACGGGAGACACCAACGCGCGGCTCTCGGTGCGATCGCTCCGCGAGGTCGTCGAGCTCGACGCCGTGGGTCAGCGGCTCCTCACGAACGCGGCCGATCGGTTGAGCCTCAGCGCACGCGCGGTTCACCGTGTTCTCAAGGTCGCGCGCACGGTGGCCGACCTCGACGGATCGGTACGCGTCGAGGCCCACCACCTCGCGGAGGCCGTGGCCTACCGCGCGCCGACGGGGGTGTAGTTCGCATGGGCGCCGAGACGATCGCGGAGTTCGTAGCAGGACTGTCAGAAGACGACGTGCGCACGCTCCGCGCGTGGCTCGCGACCTTCGGTGACGAGGCCGACGGAGACGAGGTGAAGGCGCGCGTGAAGCTGC
Source organism: Myxococcota bacterium (assembly GCA_052035985.1). Classification (GTDB taxonomy): domain Bacteria; phylum Myxococcota_A; class Polyangia; order Polyangiales; genus CAISKJ01. The sequence goes on from JBPOHC010000293.1 coordinate 19,307, forward strand.
TTCTGTCGCTGCGCGCGGAGCATCCGTCGAGGCCGTCGCTCGATGCGATGCTCGACGAGCCGATGGCGCGCGCGGTGCTCAACGCGTCGATCGAGGGGAGACCCGGCGTGATGAAGCGCTACCGACGCTGGTGCGCGCGGCTGCGACGGTCGGCGTAGCGCCGCCTTGGGCGGTCGAAGCGACGGAATTCCAGACGCCGCACAAGTCACCGAAGAAGTCGTCACAAACGCGTTGGCGGGCGCAGAGACGGCGAGTATTGGAGGTGTGTGAGAGCCCGCTGGTCGCAGCTTCTACGCTGGAGCATCCCGCGGGGAACGCCCGAGGAGGAGGAGCACCGCGCGCGCGTGCTCGCCATCGTGATGTGGATGGGCGTCGTGTTCAGCGCCGCGGCGGCGCTGCAGGCGTGGCTCTCGTCGATCTGGCTGCTCTCGGCGCTCAACGCGTTCGACGCGGTGGTGTCCGTCGCGATGCTCCTCCGCTACCGGAGCCTGTCGTGGAGCCACGCGCCGCGCACCGTGCGGATCTTTCTGCTCGCGTACGTCGCGCCCCTCGCGCTCGGCACGCTCTCGACCACGCCGATGGAGCCGACGAACCTCATGTTCCTGCTGCTGCTCGCCCTCATCTCGGGGGTGATGTTCAGCCCGAGGGAGACGCGTCGCTGGTTCATCGCGATGATCGTCGTCGGCGTGTCGGTCATCGTCGCCGGACACTTCGGCCTGGTGATGCCGCAGCGAGACCCCGCTCCGATGTTCACGCAGATGACGAACTTCGCCGCGACGCTCTCGGCCTCGATGGCGCTCATGCAGGCCATGGCGACCGAGCGGGAGCGCTCCGCCGAGCGCTTTCGCCAGGCAGAGCGCGCGAAGAGCGCCTTTCTCGCCAACGTGGGCCACGAGATCCGCACGCCGCTCAACGGCGTCATCGGCATGACCGACGTGCTCTTGAACCACCCCCTCGACAGCGAGGCGCGCGAGATGGTGGGCGTCATCCGCACGAGCGGCACGATGCTCCACGCGCTCATCGACGACCTGCTCGACCTCTCGAAGCTCGAGGCGGGTCGACTGGAGATGCACCCGGCGCCCGCGTCGCTCACGCAGCTCCTCGACGAGACCCGCGCGCTCTGGGCGCCGCTCGCTGCCAGCAAGCACCTCTCGCTCACGGTCGCAGGCTCGCCCGACGCGCCGGCCGCGGTCCTCCTCGACGCCCTGCGCGTGCGGCAGATCCTCAACAACCTGATCAGCAACGCGGTGAAGTTCACCGACGCGGGCGGCATCGAGGTGCGCGTCGAGGCCCGGCAGCGCAACCTCACCTTCGCCGTGCGCGACACGGGCATCGGAATCTCCCCCGAGCAACAGGCGCAGCTCTTCAACCGCTTCGTTCGCGCGGACGTGGCGCGCGTTCGCAACCAGCCCGGCACCGGCCTCGGCCTCTCGCTCTCGCGTCACCTCGCGGAGCTCATGGGCGGGTCGCTGACCCTCGAGTCCGCCCCCGGCGCGGGGAGCACCTTCACCTTCACCCTCCCGCTCGAAGAGGCGCCGCTCCCGGTCACGGAGCCCGTCGAACCGCCCACGCTCCGCCAGGGGCTCAAGGTGCTGATCGTCGACGACAACCCCGTCAACCGCCTCGTCGCGCAACGCCTCCTGCAGAAGACCGGATGCGCCGTGACCACCGCCAACGACGGCACGGCGGCCATCACGGCCTGCGAGGGCGACGCCTTCGACGTCGTGCTGATGGACGTGCACATGCCCGAGATGGACGGCCTCGAGGTGACGCGTCGCCTCCGCGCGCGCCAGGGCCGCGAGTACATCATCGGGCTCTCGGCCTCGGCCGACCGAGGCGACGTCGAGGCGTGCCGCGACGCGGGGATGAACGACTTCCTCGCCAAGCCGATCACGGCCGTGCGCCTGGTCGACGCGCTCCGACGCTGCTGACCGCCGCCGCGCTCGGTGCGGACCAGGGTTCTCCCTGCGCAGCGGGCCGCCACGCACGGTCGCGTCCCCCACGAACCGACGCCTTGGGGATCTCGATGGCGACGGAGCGCTCGAGCCCCGTGCGCGTCGCGCTCCAGGCGACGCCCGTCGCGCCGTTGCCGAGCCACGCGATGCGCCGACAGCGGTCGACGGCGCCGCTCGCAGGAGCGCGACCGGTCGTCGCGGACGCATCCCCCCCACCTCGCACGATTTGATCAGAAAGCCCCCTGCGCGCGAGCACTCACCGGTCACCGCGGGGGCGAGAGGGCAAAGGCCCCCGCCGCGAGACACCGTCCGCGCCTCGCCACGCGACCCCGCGTCGCCACGCGGCTCAGACCACTCCCCAACGCGCCACACGCTCGTGTCACCGCGGCGCGCGACTGCCCGAAGGATCGATCGTCCCAATGCGAAGCAACCTCACTCTCTCTCGCTCGTGCCTCGCCTTCACGCTCTGCGTCGCCGGGTTCGGGTGCGCGCCGCTCGACGAGCCCGTCGACAGCGCCGCGCAGCCCCTTCAGGCCGAGACCTCGCCCACCGAAGGAGTGCGCCTCCTCTACCGCGGATATCTCAAGCACCCAGACCTCACGCTCGCGAGCTACGCCGTCGGCTACAGCCTGGGCACCGGCCTCGACGGGAGCACACCGGTGCCCGGCGGCGGAGGCTGCACCTCGGAGATGATCGGCCCCAACGTCTTCATGACCGCGGCGCACTGCGGCTTCGCCGACGACCGGGTCCTGCGCTTCACCTACGTCACGAACTTCGGCGCGCCGGACTCGCAGAACCGCGCCACCGTGCGCTCGCTCCAGTGGCCGACGAGCTGCAAGCGCCTCGTGCAGAGCTTTCAAGACCCCGTGACGTCGAGCGACCTCTCGCTCTACTACTGCCCCAACAACGCCGAGGGCCTCGGGCCCGGCGACGTCTTCGGCTGGCTCGACTTCGACGGCGCCGAAGTTCAGGCGGGGCAGCAGGTGGCGAGCGTGTTCACGACCGCGAGCGGCGCGATGGCCACGACGACCCCGTTCACCGCGCCGACGCTCCCCTTCATGACGCCGCAGTACGGCTTCGGCAGCGTGCTTCTGAACGCGCGCCAGTGGTGCAGCTCTACCGACCCGCCGGTGGCGGTGAACATGCCCGGCGAGCCGGGCAACAGCGGCTCCGTGATGCTCAACACCAGCTCGTGGCGCGTCGCCGTCGGGCCCCTGTCGGTCTTCGGCGGGTCGTCGTGCGGGAGCCCCACCAACGCGCGCTGGGCTCGCTCGATGTCAGGCTATCTCGCCGCGTCGCGCGTTCGCTCCGACGCGACGCCGCCGCACGTCGCGACCGCGAACATCAGCGACCTCGGCCTCGTGGCCGCGCGCTACGCGTCGGCGGCGCCAGGAACGCTCCTCGACGGCGACGGCGACCGCGTGTTCGACATCCAGCGCGACATCGAGTGGTCGAGGCGCGAGAACCAGCGCGACTGGACCTTCCTCAGCTTCGGGAGCGCGCGTCAGAACGCCCTCTGGACCCGCGACGCGACGGTGACCTTTCTCCCCGACCTCGGCGCGGGTGCCGCGCGGGTGCAGCACACCGTCGGCGGATACCGAAAGCTCCTGCGGCACACGCGGCTCCGGCTCGTCGTCGGCGCGACGTACCGCCTCTCGATCAGCACGAACACCACCGCGCAGGGCGGCGCGAACCCGCTCTCCTTCGGCTTCTGCAACATGATCGGCGGCGTGTGCAACTACACCGCCGCGCGCTTCCTCCCGACGCAGCCGGGGCAGTCGCAGACCTTCACCGTCTCCGGCTCGACGCTCGCGAACGCGACCGACGTCTACCTCGACATCGACGCGCACGCCGCGTGGCAGGGGACCCTTCACGCCGTCTCGGTGATCCGCACCAACGAGGCGCCCGGGTCGAGCACCCACGCGGCGCTCATGGACTTCGACACGCACGACACTCGCGTCAACTGGCGCAACGCCATCAGCGGGGCGCGCGCGGTCATCATCCCCGACGGAAAGACCGCCACGCCGGGAGCCTTCGTCGCCTACGCCGACGGCTTCGTCACCACGCCGCTCGCGCCGGACTGGGCGCTCTACGTGAGCCGAGACCCCAACGCGCCGATGGGGTGGGTCGCGCGCAACCAGCAGCTCGCCCTGGTGACGGGTCACCGCTACTCGCTCTGCTTCGACCATCGACGCCTCAACACCACGGCATCCACCGGCGTCTTGCGCGTCCAGAGCTGGAACGGGTCATCGTGGGTCAACTCGCTCTCCGATCTCCCGTTCACGCCTGCGAGCGGATGGCAGACCACCTGCACCGGGACCTTCACCGCGCTCGGCGACGCGAGCTCGCTCCAGTTCGGCTTCGGGGGCGCCCTGGCGACCGGACAGCACTACCTCATCGACGACCTCCGCATCGTCGAGCAGCCCTGAGCGGGCCGCGAAACCAGCGCCCCGCCGCCACTTGACCCCGATCATCGCCGCCCCTGGATCTCCCCTCCCCGCGGCCCCTACGTAGCGCCCTCTGTGAAACGCGCTGAAACCACCTTCGCCCTCGCGGCGCTCTTCGTCTCCGCGCTCTCGGGATGCGGCGACTCCACCACCACGCCGCCCCCCGTCGACGCGACCCTCGACGCGGTGACCGACGCGACCCTCGACGTTCCTCTCGACCTCGCGGTGACCTGCGACGTCGAGCTGCCCGCCGACGCGTCGACGGTGGCGCCCACCTTCGCCAACGTGCGGACCTTCTTCATGCGCCGCTGCGCCGCGGGGGCGGCGTGTCACGGCAACGGCGGACAGGGCGACCTCACGCTCCTCGGCCCCGCGCTCTACGACGACCTCGTGAGACACCCCTCCGCGGCCTTCCCCGCGCTCCCGAGGGTCGAACCCGGGAACCTCGATCGGAGCTTCCTCTGGCTCAAGGTCGCCGGGTGCTTCACGCAGCTCCCCGGATGCAGAAACCCCGGCGGGACCTGCGGTGACCCGATGCCCACGCTCTCCCCCATCTCCGAGGGCTTCGCGCTCTCCGAGGCCGCCGTGATGCGCGCGTGGATCGCCGCGGGCGCGCCGCCCTGATCGCGCTTCGCCGACGGATGATGCGCGCGTCTTGACCACGATCAATTCGACCGATGTTCGCGCGTCTACGGTCCGCCACATGGACCGCTCTTTCCTCCCCTTCGCGTGCCTCCTCCTCGCCGCGTGCTCGACGAGCCCGACCCCGACGCCCGTCGACGCATCGAGCGACGCCGACGCGACGCCGACGGACGTCCCGCGCGACGTCGCCCCCGACAATCAGCCCCCCGCTGACGTACCCGTGGGCTCGACCTGGTGCACCACGGGCAGGACCGTCACGCAGGCGAGGCTCCCGCCCGGCTACTGCGCGAAGCTCTTCGTCGGATCGCCCGACACCTCCGTGGCGCACTCCCCCGTGATGGAGCCGCGCGTGATGGTCTTCGCCCCCAACGGCGACCTCTTCGTGAGCGCGCCCGCGACCCCCACACCGGGCGGCGCGAGCGGCGGCCCCGGATCGATCCTCGTGCTCTCCGACGACAACCTCGACGGCACCGCGGAGGTGCACACCTTCCTCTCGGGCCTGCCCGACGTGCACGGCATCGCCTTCGGCCCCGACGCGCTCTACTACACCGTGACGGGTCGGGTGTTTCGCATCGGGTACACCTCCGGTCAGCGCGCCGCGACGGGCACCGCGCAGATGGTCGGCACGCTCCCTCGCCCCGGCCGATGGACCCACGGCCTCGCGCGCTCCGCGGGCGGAACGCTCTACGCTTCGAACGGCGTCATCGCCGCGGCGTGTCCTTCGACGGAGGTGGGCTACGTCGCGTCGGTCACCCCCACCGCCACCACGACGCTCGCCGTGGGGCTTCGAAACCCGATGTCGCTGCGATGCCACCCCACCGCAGAGCTCTGCATGATGGCCGAGATGGGCGACGACGGCGGGGCCTCGTACGGCGCGCGCGAGAAGCTCATCACGATCCGCTCGGGGACCGATTACGGCTTCCCCTGCTGCGCAGGACCGAACCTCCCGGTGATGGGCGGGCCGTCGTGCGCGAGCGTCACGCAGGAAGAGGTGGTCATCCCCCTCGGCAACTCCCCCTTCGGCTTCGACTGGGAGCGCGGGCGGTGGTCGGGCGCGATGAACGGCGTCCTCTGCATCGCGCAGCACGGGAGCTTCTACTCGTCGCCGCCGTGGATCGGCGAGGGCGTCTACTGCACGCCCACCAACCCCACCACGCACGTCCCCACCGACGCGTTCACCCTGTTCCTCGGAGGTTTCAGCCCCTCGAACGTGCCCGCGGGCACGATGCTCCGCCCCGCCGACGTCGCCTTCGCCCCCGACGGACGCATGTTCGTCGCCGACGACATCGCCAACGCCGTCTACTGGGTCGCGCCCGAGACCCTCGCGCGCCCCACGCGCTGAGACCTTCGCAGCCACACGGAGCCGCTCACCCCATGAACGCTCACCGCGCTTCACCTTCGCTCTTCCTCATCGCGTGCCTCTTCGGCTGCTCGACCTCGTCGTCGACGCCCGACGCGACCGCCACCGACGTCGCCGCCGACACCGCGAGCGACAACGCGCCCGCCGACGTCGCGACCGACACGCAAGACGCCGCGGCCGACGCGCAAGACGCCGCCGTGGTGGCCTTCTCTGCGATGACCACCGTGACGTCGATCAACCAGAACTGCATGCCCGCGGTGCCGCGCGATCCCCTCGCGATCATGGGATCGATCGCGCTCACCAACACGGGGACCGTGCCCATCGGCCCGATCACCCTCACCACGGGCCTCGTCGTGCGGCTCCTCGGCGGAGACACCATCGCCACCTTCGGCGTCACGCCCGCCACGCTCGCCGCCGTCGCGCCGAGACAGACCGGCACCGTGACCTTCGTGAAGGCCGCAGACACGCTCGCCAACGACGCGGGCACCGCGGGCTGCGAGATCGTCCCCTGCGGAACGCCCGTGCGCATCTCGCTCCCGCTCAGCGGAACGAACGTGCCCGAAGGCACGCGCGCGGCCTCGGAGCCCATGACCATCCCCTGCACGCACTGACGTCAGGGTGGTTGCAATCGCCGGGCGTTCGGTGCAGAAGCACCGCCCCCGATGATCACCCTCGAGAGCCTCACCAAGCGCTACGGTCCCAAGATCCTCTTCGAAGACGTCTCGATGACCTTCGACCCGGGGAAGCGCTACGCGCTCGTCGGCGCCAACGGCGCGGGCAAATCAACGCTGCTCAAGGTGATCTCCGGCGAGGAGGAGTCGGACAAAGGGTCCGTGAAGATCCCCTCGCGGCTCAAGGTCGGCGTGCTCCGTCAGGACCACTTTCACTACGACAACTGCCGCATCCTCGACACCGTGCTCATGGGCAACCGCGCCCTCTGGGACGCGATGCACGAGAAGGAGGAGAAGCTCATCGTCGGCGACATGACCGACGAGGTGGGCATGCGCCTCGCCGAGCTCGAGTGCACCATCGCGGAGGAAGACGGCTACACCGCCGAGGCCCGCGCGGCGGAGATCCTCGAGGGTCTCGGCATCGCCACCGACCGCCACGCAGAGCCGCTCAAGAGCCTCGCGGGCGGCTACAAGCTCCGCGTGCTCCTCGCGCAGACGCTCTTCGCGGGCGCCGACGTGCTGCTCCTCGACGAGCCCACCAACCACCTCGACCTCGACTCGATCCGCTGGCTCGAGTCGTACCTCACCAACGACTTCCGAGGGACGCTCGTGGTGGTCTCGCACGACCGCCACTTCATGAACGCCATCGCCACGCACGTGGCCGACGTCGACTTCATGACCGTCACGGTCTTCACCGGCGACTACACCAGCTTCGTGGAGCAGAAGACCACGGGCAAGCGCCAGGGCGAGGCCGACATCGCGCAGAAGAAGAAGCGCATCGCCGAGCTCAAGGAGTTCGTCGCCCGCTTCGGCGCGAGCGCCAACCGATCGAGCCAGGCCCAGTCGCGCGTGAAGGAGATCGAGAAGCTCGAAGCCTCGATGGTCGTGCGTCGCTCGAGCGTGGTGCGCCCCTACGTGAAGTTCGAAACGACGCGCCCCTCGGGCCGCGACGTGCTCCGCGCCGACGGGCTGTCGAAGGCTTTCGGATCGAAGAAGGTCTTCACCGACTTTCACCTCTCGATGATGCGCGGCGAGCGCCTCGCGGTGATCGGTCCGAGCGGCATCGGCAAGTCGACGCTGCTCAAGATGCTCGTGGGCGAGTACACCCCCGACGCGGGCACCGTCGTGTGGGGCCACGAGACCTCCGTCGGCTACTTCGCGCAGGACCACCACGAGGCCCTCGAAGAGGGCTTCACCGCGTACGACTGGCTCCGCCGCTTCGACGAGACGGCCACCATCGAGCAGGTGCGCTCGGTGCTCGGCAAGCTGCTCTTCAGCGGCGAGGCGGGGCTCAAGAAGACCGAGAACCTCTCGGGCGGAGAGGCCGCGCGCCTCGTGCTCGCGAAGCTCATGCTCCAGAAGAACAACGTGCTCCTGCTCGACGAGCCCACCAACCACCTCGACGTCGAGAGCATCGACGCGCTCCTCGAAGCGCTCGTGGCCTTCCCCGGCACGATCATCGTGACGAGCCACGACCGGCACTTCGTGAGCCGCCTCGGCACGCGCGTCCTCGAGCTCTCCGACAAGGGCCCGCAGCTCTTCAACGGGACCTACGAGGAGTTCCTCTCGGCCCGCGGCACCGAGTATCTGCGCAAGGGCTGAGCGCCCGCTCTCGCACACACATCTCCCTCGCCCTGCGATATCGTCGCGCTTGATGCGTCGCGCAACGTCGTCCGGGGTCTCCGCGCTCGCCCTCGCACTCTCCTTCGCGAGTGGAGCGAGCGCCAACAGCATGGTCACGCACGTGTGGGTCGCCGAGCAGGCGATCGAGCGCGTCGAAGCCGCTCCGCTGCGAGACATCGTGCGCGATCCGTCGCTGCGCGCGGTGATCCAGAACGGCGCGATCTACCCCGACTCGGGCTACTCCGTGCACGCGGAGTACGGCGAGTGGGCGCACTGGGAGAGCTTCATCGAGCCCTACCTCCAGTGGATCCGCGCGCGCTACGCCGCGGAGGGATACCGCTCGCCCGACGCGCGGCGCCACGTGGCCTTTCTCATGGGCAACGCCGCCCACTCGATGACCGACCAGACCTTCGACCAGTACTTCGTCGAGCGCGTGCGACAGCACGATCACACCGACGCCAACGACCTCGACATCGGCTCCGACACCTGGCTCATCATCGAGCACGGCGTCACGAGCGGCGCCGACGGCGCGTTCTGGTTCGACGAGATGCCCGCCATCCACGAGGCCGTGCACGGGCCGATGGTGACGCCCGCGATGCTGCGACAGGC
>JBPOHC010000196.1:0-3479 GCA_052035985.1 Myxococcota bacterium
GTCAAGCTCGCGCTTCAGAACCAGGCGCTCCCGTCGCTCCTCGTGCTCGACAACGTGTCCGCGGAGGGCTGGCGCAACCACATTCCAGCGGGCGCTGTGCGAGTCGTCGTCACGACGAAGAACAACGGCATCGTTCCCGACGCCGAGCAGGTGTTGCTGGAGGGCCTCACGCTCGACGAGTCTCGACTTCTTGCGGATCGAGTCGCGGGCACCGTCGAGGACACCGCAGAACACAAGGCGCGAGACTTCGTGTTGCGCGACGAGCTGGGTGGCCTCCCCGTCGCAGTGGATGTCGCCGCCCGCGCGGTGTCGCGGTGGCACCTCCTCTGGAGCGAGTATCGCGACCGCCTCCGCAAGAACCCTGAAGAGTTCCTCGATGCTGAGGATCTTCGCGGTGTGTATCCGCACGGAGCGCTCGTGGCGCTCGACCTGTCCATCCGTCACGTCGCGCCCGGATGCCTCGCGCGCAGGCTCCTCGAAGCAGCCGCCGTGTTCGCCGCCGAGAACATTCCGAGAGACTGGGTTCTCGCCGCGGCTGCGGCGAAGGACGACGTTCGATCGCGTCGGGCGATCGACGTGTTGGAGCGAGCGGGTCTGCTCCGCGCGGACCACACTGGCAGCCTCTTCTCGATGCACAGACTGTTGCGAGCGAGGGTGCGATCGCTCGCGGCGTACCAGGGAAAGGCCCCGTTGTGGCGTTCGCTCTGGCACGCGTTCCGACGGTGGCTGAGCGGAAGTCCGTGGAGCTTGACGCAACGCAGAGCGCTCCAATGCGCGCTCGACTGGATGTTGGCGACGGTCGACGTGGCGAGGCTGACCATCGTTGAGGCACGACGCCAGCATGCAGAGGCGCTGGTGGCGTCGACGCAGGCCGTGGACGAGCGGGCTTGGAGCGAGCTCACGGTCCTGTTGGCGGCTCACCTCCGGCATCGTGCCGAGCACGCCACCGCGCGAGTTTTGCTCGAACGGGTGTTGATCGTGGACGAGGCCACTCTCGGATCGAACCACGCCACGATGGCGAGCCGACTCTCGAATCTCGCGACAGTGCTTCAGGACCTCGGGGACGCGGCTTCTGCGAAGCCACTCCTCGAACGCGCGCTACGAATCGGCGAGGACACCCTAGGACCCCAGCACCCCGCCGTGGTGATCAGCCTCTCGAATCTCGCGATGGTGCTGAAGGACCTCGGGGATGCGGCGTCTGCCACGCCTCTGCTCGAACGCGCGCTGCGCATTGGCGAGGACACCTTCGGGCCCCAGCACCCACCGTAGCGACCCGACTCTCGAATCTCGCGATGGTGCTAAGGACCCTCGGGGATCCTGTGTCTGCGAAGCCTCTCCTCGAACGCGCTTTGCACATCGACGAGTCCACCTTCGGATCTGAACACCCGACCGTGGCGATCGGCCTCTCGAATCTTGCAACAGTACTTCAAGACCTCGGGGATGCTGCGTCTGCCAAGCCTCTGCTCGAACGCGCGCTGCGCATTGGCGAGGACTCCTTCGGCCCCGAGCACCCCACCGTCGCGATCCGCCTCTCGAATCTCGCGACGGTGCTGGACGACCTTGGGGATGCGGCCTCCGCGAGGCGTCTGCTTGAACGCGCGCTTGCGATCGCAGCGGCGCGCCTCGGCCCTGACCATCCGCGCACGAAGACCTTACGCGCGAACCTCGCTGCGCTGCCACCCACTTCGGCGAAACGATGACCACCACGAACCTCGATCCGTCGTCCCTCGGCATCCTCCACATGACGGACTTCCACCAGAACATGGGAGGCCAGCGCACCCTCTGGCCCGACGTGAAGGAGCGCTTCTTCCAGGACCTCGACGCACTCCACAAGACAGCGGGACCCGTCGACCTCGTGCTCTTCACGGGTGATCTCACCCAGAAGGGCACCAGCGACGAGTTCAAGAAGTTCGACGAGACGCTCTCGAAGCTCTTTCAGCGGCTCGAAGACCTGGGGTCGCGGCCAGCGTTCCTCGCGGTGCCGGGCAACCACGACATGACGTGGCCATCACCGTCGTCCGAGCTCGACGCGTTGCTCGCCTGGCACGCGAAGGCAGACACGAACGACGCCTTCTTCGAAACACCGAGCGATCCGAGACGGAGCGTCATCGACACTGCGTTCCAAGCATACTCCGCGTGGTGGAACGGGCGCGCGCACGGGCCGACTGTCGAGATCCGCAAGGGATTGCTCCCCGGTGACTTCGCCGCGACCGTGACGAAGGGCGACCTCAAACTCGCGGTGGTGGGGCTCAACTCGGCCTTCCTTCAACTCGGGTCGGGGATGCGCGAGGGGGCGCTCGACGTCTCGCCGCATCAGCTCTTCGGCGCATGCGGAGAGGACCCGCCAGAGTGGCTCGCGGAGCATCACGCGGCGCTCCTGATGACGCACCACCCACTGGAGTGGCTCGCCCCGCCGTCGCAGCAGCGCTTCAGGTCGAGGATCAACCCGCCGAACCGCTTCGTCGCGCATCTCTTCGGCCACATGCACGAGGCCGCCGTACGCGTCGTCAGCGAAGGTGGAGCACCTCCTCGGCGCGGTCTCCAAGGCATGTCGCTGTTCGGGCTGGAGACCTACAAGGACGCGGCGGGCGAGCGCATCGAGCGACTCCACGGGTACGCCGCGATGCGCCTCGGCGTGAACGGCCGCGAGGGGTGCCTCACGATGTGGCCGCGCCACCTCCAGATGAACAAGACCGCGCATTACGAGCGCATGGTTCCAGACACCGAACGCTATGACCTCAAGAACGCGTCGATGACGATGACCTTCACGCCGCTCCGCGCGTTGCCCGCGCGTTCGCCGGCGGATGCTTCGGGAGGCGCGTCGATGTCATCGAGCGCGTCGACCGGCGCGGTCCCGTCGCCGAGCGAGCTGCGCTCGTTGATGCAGACGAAGCTTCGAACAAGCGCGAAGTTCGACGCGTTCTGCCTCGACCGCTTTCCCGACGTGTATCGGGAGTTCAGCAGCGGGATGGACCGCACGTCGCGCGAGAACCTCCTCCTCTCGTCGGTAGACCACGCGCACCTCCGCGACACCCTCGGGTGACCCATCCCCCGTCGCACGAGCCCCTGTCGTACGACTCGCCGCGCTGATAGCCTTAGCGCGTGAAGATGCCTGAGCGTCGGCTTGCACTCGCTGAACTCCGTGAGCGCCTCGCGGAGTGCTTTCCCACAGTGCCCGCGTTCGACGCGTTCTGCCTCGACCACTTTCCCGAGGTGCATCGCCGCTTCGGAGCGGGGATGGACCGTCTCGAGTGCGAGAACCTGTTACTTGCGGAGATTGAGGGCGAGCGCCGTGTGCTGGCCGGTCAGGTGCCGCGTCGAGCGGGCGATCGCGTCGGCGAGCTCGCCGCGACCGAGGCGCGCCTGCTCGTGGACGTCGACGCGCAGCTCCCGTTGCAGGCGGTCGGTCGCGTCGCGCAGCGTCTGTCCGAGCGCCTCGAACGCTTCGCTCGACGCGGCCTCGTCGGCGGGCCGTCGCC
>JBPOHC010000763.1:0-17391 GCA_052035985.1 Myxococcota bacterium
TCCATCGTCTCCGGCGAGCTCCAGGGCTCCAACCTCACCATCTCCCAGGAGCTCGAGTGATCGACCGCGGCGTCATCTGACGTCGCGACGGTCTCACGACCTCACCGCAAGAGGCCCTGCGAACACAACGTTCGTAGGGCCTTTCGCGTTTCAGGGAGCGCGCGGGCGATCAACCCCAGAAGGGCGATCACCACTGAACCGCGAGCGCCGCGATGCGGGAGCGCGCGGGCAGCGTCGCGCCGTCGAGGAGCAGACAGGTGCTGTCGCTCCCTGCGCGCACGACGTGGCGCACGAGCAGACCGTTCAGCATCCTCGAGCTCTCACACACCGCGATGGGCGCGCCGCTCGTCGGGTCGGCGGCGACGCGGATGATCTCCCGACACTGCGCCTCGGCGCAGGGAAAGGTCGACGGTCCCATCGCGAGGAAGGGCGGCGAGCCCGCGGAGGGCGTCGTGAGTCGCATCGCGCCATCGGCCGCGCTGCCCGAAGAGGCCGTCGCCCAGACGACGTGTCCTCCCGCTTCGCGAGGGAGCGCGAACACGCCTCTCAGCCCCGTGATCGCAGACGCGAAGGGCTCGGTGGTGCGCGCTCCGCCCGTGAACGAGGGGCGCACGGTGAGGGTCTCGCCCGTGTCGCGCTTGCCCGCGAGAAAGGCCGTCGCGTCGCGCGGGTGCGCGGTGACCGAGACGGTGCCTTGCGGAACAGGCGACGACGAGAGCGGATCGAGCTGACGCGACAGGGTGAAGACGCGCAGCATCCGGATGTCGCTGGTGGTGACGTTGAGGTACGCGACGCCGAAGCCCGCGCCCTCGGGGGTCATGATCGGAAACACGTCCGTCGGAAGCGTGCTCCCATCGTCGACGGGGACGGAGAGCACGGTCGCGTCGGTGGTCGTGTCGAAGACGTTCACCTGACCGCGCGAGGCCACGGCGATCTTGCCGTCGGCCATGCGATGAAGCGCCAGCGGCTGCTCGGGCAACACCGATCCGCCGAGGTCTCGACAGCGACGCCGCGTCGGGAGCTCGACGCGGATGAGGTTGCCATGCGCGCCCGATGCGCCCGAGAGGTTCTCGACGGCGACGATCACATAGGGAGCCGTGCACGGCGGCCCCGCGTCGACGGGCGTCACGGGCGCGTCTCGCGTCGGCGCGTCGGTGATCGACACGTCGGCGAAGGTGCTCCCGTCGGGCGGCGCAGCCCTGTAGCGCTCGAAGTCGATGGAGCATCCCGCGACGAGCGCGGTGACGAGGAGGTGCGCGCGTCGCATCAGAAGCTCCCCGAGAGCCCGAGGCTCCCGCGCGTCGGATCGAAGTAGGGGCGCACCGGTCTGCGCGGCGGCGCGTTGCGCGCGAAGGTGGGCGCGTAGAGCTCCTGCGCGCTGCCGCCCGAGGCGAAGAAGGCCACCGCGCCGCCGACGAGAAAGGCCGCGCCCGCGCCCCAGAGGATGTTCGTGTAGAGCACCATCTGCTGCCCCTCCTCGACATCGGCGTTGACGCTCGGGCCGCATCCCTGCGGACAGCGCGCGTCGAGGTCGCTTCGGATGTTCTGCGCGCGGAGGCCCGTGTAGACGCCGATCGCGCCGAGCACGAGGCCGGCCCCCATCGCGGTGAGCCCCACCGTGCGCCACGGCGAACGCTGCGTGGGTTGTGGCACCACCGACGCCACCGGAAGCGCGCCGCGGTCGCTCGACGAGAGCACCGTGAAGGCGTTCGACGGAGGGGCCATCGAGCCCGCCACCCCCGCGACGACGAGCCTGATCGCGACGCGCGCCTGCTGACCCGCGATGAGCGTCGAGGTCGTGCGGAAGGGCGCGTACCCGCTCGCGCTCGCGTCCACCGTGACGGAGCCCGGATCGACCGCGTAGAGGCGCCCCATGCGCTCGTTGGGAAAGGGCCTCCCGTTGACCGTCACGGTCGCGCCAGGAGCCTGCGCAGAAGGCTCGATCACGAGAAAGGCCACGCGGTCTGCGAGGGCGCCCGACTCCTGCCGCGCGGTGTCCGCGGTGCGCGCGTAGCGAGGGTCCTGCGGCTGTCGCGCGTCGGCCTCGTCGGCGGCGCGCTCGAGTTCGAACCACGCCTCGGCGTTGCGACCGAGCTCGCGCAGACAACGCCCCACGTAGAGCCTCGTGTTGGGCGACGGGAGCGCGTCAGACGAGCGACGGAACGCGTCGAGGGCCTCGGCCCACCGGCTCCGCTCGTAGTAGTTGCGACCGTATTGAAAGTACTGCCTCCCCTCCTCGGGCCCCGCGGTCTGTTGCGCGTGGGCGAGCGTCGGCGCGAGGAGGAGCGACGCGGCGAGCGCGAGCGGTCGAAGCCGCCGCGCGAAGAGTTCAGGGCTCATCGGGGTTGTACGTGCCTGTGGAGGATCGCTGTCCGCTCGACGTTGCGCCCGGTCCGAACACGGGGACAGGCCGCGGCGGCATCGGAGGGTCATACGCGCCAACGGGACGCATTGCAGGACGGCTTCTCACGCGAGGCGAAGGATTCGCCGCAGGGCGCGCGATCGTCGGTGTCGGACGAGCCACGGTGGGCGCGGTCGGTGGGGTTGTGGGCGTCGCAGGCGTGGGCGCGACGGGCGTCACCGACGGCGCGGGCGTGAGCACCTGCGCGGGCTCGGACGTAACGCGCGGAGGCGTGTCTCCGTGGCGCGACGCGAGCACCCACACGACCGACATTACGGCCGTGGTGACCACCAAGGCGAGGCCCACGAGCAGCGCGGTTCTGGTGTTGGGCGGCGCGGGTCGCGGCGCGTGCTGCGTCGCGTGCCAGTGCTGCGTCGACTGCGGGTACGCGGGCTGCGCGAGCGCGCGCGGATACGCGGGCTGCGGGATCGCGGCGGGCGGATACGAGGGCTGTGAGGCGGAGGGCTGCGAGGCGGAGGGCTGCGAGGCCGCGGGCGTCCAGGTCGAAGCGGGCATCGCGGCGACCGTGGCCGCGTGCGCGAGCGGCGACTGCGCGACGGGTTGCGGTGCGCCCGCGCGCGTGTCGGTGAGCGGCGCGGAGAGGGCTGCGGCGAGCGCGTCGGCGAGCTCGCGTCCGGTCTGAAAGCGCCGGTCGCGGTCGCGGTCGAGGGCGCGCGTCGTCCACGCGTCGAGCGCCGCGGGGAGCGTCGGATCGATCGCGCGCATCGAGGGGATGGGCGCGTGTCCGATCGCGACGAGGAGCGCCGGGAGGCTCTCGGCGTCGAAGGGGAGGCGCCCCGTGAGCAGTTCGAACAGCATCACCGCGAGCGACCAGAGATCGCTGCGGCCGTCGATGTTCGAAGGGCCCTGCGTCTGCTCGGGAGACATGTACACGGGCGTCCCGAGGAGCTGCACGCCGACGCCCGTGAGCTTCATCCCATCGGCGGCCTTCGCGACGCCGAAGTCGAGCACCTTCACCTGCGCGGTGCCGTCCTCTTCGCGCACCATGAAGCAGTT
Organism: Myxococcota bacterium; assembly: GCA_052035985.1. Lineage (GTDB taxonomy): Bacteria > Myxococcota_A > Polyangia > Polyangiales > CAISKJ01. Next base: position 3,419 of record JBPOHC010000763.1, read on the forward strand.
GGCGGGCTTGAGGTCGCGGTGCACGATGCCCGCGGCGTGGGCCACGTCGCAGGCCGCGCCTACGTGGCGCGCGACGGTGAGCACGGTCTCGCGGTCGAGGCGACCGTGACGTTCGAAGAGCTCCTCGAGCGACTCGCCGCGGAGGAGCTCCATCACGAGCCACGGGGCGCCGTCGGGCGTGGCGCCGAAGTCTTCGACGCGCGCGATGTGTCGATGTCGGAGCTGCGCGGCGATGCGCGCCTCGCGCGTGAAGCGCTGCACGAGCTCGCGGTTGCCCGACGCGACGGACTTCATGAGCTTGATCGCGACCTCGTGTCCGAGCGCGAGGTGTCGCGCGCGCCACACGTCACCCATCGCGCCGGAGCCGATGGGCGCGATGAGCTCCCAGCGATCTGCGATGACCGTTCCTGGTGTGCTGCTCTGCGCGGGCGCGTTCACGTCGACGCCGATGTAACACACTCCGCAGCGCGGTGTCCCCGTCGGGTCCGCGCCGCGGAGTGAGGCTCAGCCCTCGTCGAGCTCGGGGTACCTGCGGAAGATCCCGTTCTCGTTGAAGGCCACGCGCCGCGGTGACGCGAGGTAGGCCGCGACGCGCGGCCTCGCAGCGACGCGATCGCGCAGCGCGACGAGGCCGGGGTGCGCCTCGGAGACGCGATGCCACGCGCGGGGAAACGCGTACGCGATGCCCGCCATGACCTGAAACATCGAGAGGTCGACGTACGATGTCGCTCCGCCGACGAGGTGCTCGCCGCCGTTGCGCGCGAGCGCGCGCTCGAAGTAGCCCATGAACTTCGGGAGCCTGCTCTTGAGGAACTCCGCGCTGCGCCGCTTCGCCTCGGGCTTCTGGTCTTCGTAGTAGAGCGCCGTCGAGACGGGGTGATGCGTGTCGTGCACCTCGCTCACGAGGTCTGAGATCGTGAGCTGGAGCTGGTGCGCCCAGAGCCGCGCGCGCTCGTCGGCGGGCGCGAGGCCGATGCGCGGCCCCACGAACTGGAGCACGTTCGCCGTCTGCGCCACGACGACGTCTCCCGCGCGTACGAAGGGCGGCGCGAAGGGCGGCGTCGAGAGCGTCTCGTCGCGGAGGAGCTTCATCAGCGCGGGCACGCCGCCGCCCTGCTCGACGGAGAGGCGCGCGACGTCGACCCAGTCGGCGCCTGCGTCTTCGAAAGCGAGGCGCACGAACTCGCCGCGGCCCTGGATCGCAGGCCAGTAGAACAGTTCGAATCGCTCGGTGCTCATCGCGTGCACCCCCTTCACACGTCGACGAGGGGGAGCTCGCCGAGGAAGTCTCGCTTGCCGACCTCGACGCCGCCCGCGCGCAGCAGCGCGTACGCCGTGGTGACGTGGAAGAAGAAGTTCGGCACCGAGCGGGCGAGGAGCGCGTCGGGCGCGAGGAGCGCGCGCGCGGGGTTGTTCGGGAGCGGGATGAGCGTCTCGGGGGTGACCTTCGCGAAGTCGTCGGCGGTGAAGGTCTCGAGGTACGCGAGGGTCTTCGCGATGCGCTCGCGGAGCTCGTCCATCGTGGCCTCGGTGTCGGGGTACACGGGCGCGTCCTTGCCGCTGAGGGCCGACGCGATGCGCTTCGCGGCGTCGCAGGCGATCTGCACCTGACGCGTGAAGGGGAGCATGTCGGGCGCGAGGCGCGCGGAGCAGAAGTTGTTGGCGTCGAAGCGGCGCGCCTCGGCGTGCTGCATGGCCTTGAGGAGGATCGCGTCGAGCGCGCGGAGCGTGCGGACGAACTGGCGGATCACGGCGATGTACATGCGGGTGTTGCCTCCCTCGACGGGTGGAGTTCGAACGGTCGAGCGCCGCGGAGGGTGCATCGCCTCGGGGCCGCGGCTCAAGGGTTCTCTTCAGCGTCGGGGCGTCGCGCCGAACTCCGCGCGCAGGTCGTCGGCGATGCGTCGCGCGAGGGCCCTTCCGCCGGGGGAGACCCGCGTCCACGGGACGCCTTCGAGCGTCGCCACCACGCCGAGAAACGCGTTCACGTTGAGCCGCTCTGGGAAGCGCTCGACATACCTGCGACACGTCTCCTCGGCGCCGAGGCGCTCGATCTGATCGACGGTGGTGATCCCGATGACTTCGAACTCGGGGAGCGTCACGGGGCCGAAGTTCACGATCGACGCGAGCGGGGTCTTGTCTCCGTAGCGCCGCTCCGTGAGCGCGCGCTCCCTCGCGTTCGGTGATCCCATCGCGTCGATGCTCCTTCGTGCGCGAGCATCGCACGAGAGACCGCGCTCTGTACCCGTCGCGCGGTGGTAACGTCCGCGCCGTGATCAAGCGCGACGACGTGATCGGGATGAACAACCGCGAGCGCATGGCCCTCCTCCGCGCGGGTCACGCGATCGCGCCAGCGGCGCTCGACAACTTCGCCTACCGCGGCATCTCGCTCGGGCTCCCGAAGTTCATCGAGCGCCTCACGTGGACGACCTTTCAGAAGACCTTCTACCGCGACCCCTCCACGGGTCATCTCCGCGGGTGGAACGTGCGCGTCGAGCAGCGCGGCCTCGACGCCGAGACCGTTCCGAAGATGAAGAACGGCGCGCCCTTCACCTTCGGGCACTACCGCGTGATCGCTCCCTCCGAGGTGCGCGTGCCCGACGGGTGCGACCGCGGCCTCGTGATCCACTACGGCCTCGGAGGCAACGCCGCGCTCGACCCCATCAACCGCGGCCGCGATCCGCTCGTCGCGCTCAACGAGGGCGACGCCTCGCTCCTCCTCGGGTGGACCTACCTCGACGTGTTCGGCCTGCTCGTCTCGACGCCGTCGTTCTTTCTCCTCGAGCGCGAGCACCCGATCGCGTACGTCGCGAACCCCTGACTCAGCGCCCCGCGGCGAGCGTCACCGAGGGTCCGTCGTGGCCGCATCGGATCGCGCGAAACCCCATCGCGCGAAGCCCTTCGCGCTGCTCCGTCGGCGCGACGCGGTCGAGCATCGCGCGGTCGCACTCGCACAGGCTGAACGTGAGCAGCTCGGCGTCGTCGCCCTCGGCGTGGACGCAGCCGAGCCCGCGCCCCGAGAGCTCGTCGAGCGAGCGGCCGAGCGCCTCGCGACGGTCTTCGAGGTCTCCGCCCGAGGCGCGAACGCCCGCGGCCACGCGACGCGCAGCCTCGGCGAAGAGCTGCTCGCGACGGTGCGCTTCGAACTCGCGGGTCGCGACCCTCCGCCGCGCGACCTCGGCGAGCAGCGACGCGGCGAGGCTGTGCTCGGGCGCGCTCGCGGGGATCACGTTGAGGTGCTGCGCGGCGAGCTCGTAGTTGCCCCCCGTGCCGGTGACGGCGTTGAAGCCGCGCGCGAGCTCGGTCTGCGCGATCGAGAGGTGCTGCGCGGGCGTGAGGGCGGCGAAGCGACGGGCGCTCTCGGCGAGGCGCGCGCGGGCCTCGTCGGGCGACGGGAGACTGGCCTCCGCGACCTGCGCGTCGGTGAGCGCCTTGCCGTAGAGGAGCACCGCGACGAGGCACGCGCCGGGGATGACGACGATGAGCGAGAGGAGCCGCAGCGCCCTGGAGATCGCAGACCTCATTGGGTCACGCTACCAGCGAGGCCGCGGCGCGAGAATCCTAGAAGCGGTTCCAGAGGTACTGGTTGGTGACCTCGTGGTGGAACTGGATCTCGGGGACCTTGATGAGCGCGCCGAGGGCCTTGGCGCAGCGGTCGGCCTGGGCCTGCTGGAGCTCGGCGTACTTGCCCTGCACGGCCTCACCGAGCAGCGACTTCGTGTACTCGCTGCCCGCGAACGAGCGGATCGCGTCGTAGATGTTGTCGGGGAGCGTCGCCGTGGCGCCCTTGGCGGCCTCGGGCGTGGTCGTGGTCGAGGGCTCGAGGGCCGTGCGCGCGAGCGTGTAGAACACCATGTAGGGGTTCGCGTCGGGGGCCACCGAGCGGACCTCGATGCGCGCCGATCGCTCGTTGCCCGTGGGGATGCGCACCATCGCGCCGCGGTTGTTCGGCGAGGCCTTGATCTGGTTGGGCGCTTCGAAGTGCGGATCGAGGCGGCGGTACGCGTTCACCGAGGGGTTGAGCACGAGGCAGAGGTCGAGCGCGTGGTCGAGGATGCGACCGATGGACTGCCAGCCCGAGGCCGAGAGGCCGTCGACGCCCGACGGGTCCCAGAAGAGGTTCTTGCCCTCCTTCGCGAACGACATGTTGGTGTGCATGCCGTTGCCGTTGATGCCCGTGACGGGCTTCGGGAGGAAGCTCGCCGTCATGTCGTACTTGGCGGCCACCTGGCGGCAGAGGAGCTTGTAGAGCTGCACCTGGTCGGCCGTGACGAGCACCTCGGAGTACGAGAAGTTCATCTCGAACTGGCTCGGCGCGACCTCGGGGTGATCCTTCTCGTTGAGGAAGCCCATCGCCCGCTGCACCTCGGCCGCGGTGTCGATGAACGTGCGCAGCGAGTCGCCGGGGAGCGAGTGGTAGTACCCGCCCGTCGAGACGTATTCGAAGTGCCCCGTCTCGTGGTAGCGGCGCTCGGCGTCGCGGCCCTTGAAGAGAAAGCCCTCGATCTCGGGCGCGACGTGGCAGACGGTCTTCTGGTTGGCCCAGAGCGCCTCGGTGTAGCGCTTGAGCTGCGCGCGGAGGTCCGAGGGATAGGCCGTTCCGTCGCGTCCGAGCACCTCGGCGAAGACGAGGACCTTGCCCGAGCCGAACACGTCGGCGGGGAGCCAGTAGAACGCCGACCAGTCGAGCGAGAGGCGGAGGTCGGACTCGAACTGCGCCGAGAAGCCGCGTACCGAGCTGCCGTCGAAGGTGAGGTTGTCCGCGCTCTTGAGCAGGAACTTCTTGTCGTAGTCGAGCATGTGCAGCCGGCCTTCGAGGTCGGTGAAGCACACGGTCACGGCCTTGATCCGCTTCTCGTCGGTGAGGTAGCGCAGGCGCTCCTCGCGGAGCACGTCGGCGGGGCGCCGCTCGAGGCGGGCCTGCTTGACGCCGAGGTTCATCTCCTCGAGCTGGTCGTAGGGGATCTCGAGGAAGTCACGCAGCGCGGTCGTGGTCATCGTCGTCGGTCTCCGTCGGGTGTCGATGCTGTCGTCGTGGGTGTCGTTGATCGGTCGCGAGACGCGCCTCGATCAGCGCCGGAGGGAGTCTCACGTTTCGCCCCCGACGCCAACGTTTCAGGGGCGAAACCGCGGGTTCGAAACGCAACGTTTCCAATTCCGTTCCGCAGAGCGCCGGGTCGTGGATGCCCGCGCCCGGGTTCCGTATGCTCGCGGCTTCGTCATGGACCCCACAGGGCCGAAGCGTCGGACGCGCCGACGGGCCGCGATCGCGCTCCTCGCGCTTCTCATCTCCCTCACGGCCTCGCTCGCGTGGGCGCGGCGACGCCTCGACGTCGCGATCCGCGACGGTCTCCGAGAGAGCTCGCATAGCATCGGCCGCACGCTCTCAGTCCGCGACATCACCGCGCGCCTCACGCCCTCGCTCGACGTGACGCTCACGGGTCTCACCGTGGGCGCAGCACCGGGCGCTCCCTCGCAGACGCCGCTCCTCTCCGCGGCCTCGCTGCGCGTGCGGCTCTCGCTCTGGACGCTCTTGCGATCGAAGGGTCGCGACCTCGTGATCGACGAGATCGAGCTTCGAAACCCGACGCTCACGGTGACGCTCCTCGCCGACGGACGCAGCTCTCTCGACGACCTGCGCGCGCGACACGAACCACCCCAGCGATCGACGATCAACTCGCTCCGCATCGCGAGGGTGTCGCTCCGATCGGGCGCGCTCGACCTCATCGACGCATCGAACATCGCGAGCCCGCTGACGCTCTCGCTGCGCTCGCTCGACGCGGTCTGCGAACACCTCGGCCCCTCGCGAGGGAGCACCGTTCGCCTCTCGATGGCTGCCCTCGGCGCGACGAAGAACCTCCGTGCGAACGTCGCGCTGGGTCCACTCAGCGTGCGCGATGGCGCCGTGGTGGCCCCCGCGGTGAGCGCCCTCGAGGTCGCCTACGACCGCGTCGAGACCGCACCACTCTTCGAACTCGCCGCGCGACGAAGGGCCACGCGCATGACCCGCGGCGCGTTCACGGGAAACACACGCGTCGAGTTCGATGCGCGCGCGAGACCGCGACGGCTCGCCACCTCGTTCACCGTGAGCGGACTCGTCGTGCGACGGAGAGAGGGCGGCGTTCGCGACCCCGTGGAAGCGCGCCTCGACGCGGAGGTGTCGCTCGACCACGAGGCGCACGCGATCGCGGTTCCGATCTTTCACGCGACGCTCGACGGGATGAGCCTCTCGGGCGACGCGCAGCTCGCGATGGGCGAGCGTCCCGAGCTCCGCGCGCTCTCGCTCGCCTCGACGGCGATCACGCTGGAGCGCCTCGAACCGTGGCTCCCGCAGCACGAGCTCCCCGCGGGAACGGTGCTCGAAGGCCCGCTCACGCTCCGCGCGCGTGGTGCTCGCTCGCCTGATGGATCGACGGGCCTCTCGACCGCGATCGACCTCACAGGCGCAACGATCCGCGTGCCCGAGTGGGTCCACAAGCCCGCGGGAACCGCCCTCTCCGCGCAGTTCGAAGGCAGCGTGCGTGACGGCGACGTGACCGTCGATCGAGCAGGCGTGACGCTCGGCCCGCTCGTCGTCGCGCTCCACGGTGCGGTGCGCTCTGCGCGCGCGTTCGACCTCTCGTTCGACAGCGGCGAGGTGCCCATCGACCCGCTGCTGCGACTGCTCCCGCGCGTGCGCGCCGAGGTCCCCGCAGACTTCGCGCTGCACGGGAGACTGCGCGCGTCGGGAGAGCTCCGCACCGAGAACAGCGCCCACGCGGGACGACTCCGAATCGCGCTCCGTGGTGCGGACGTTCGCACGCCGACGCTCACCCTCACAGGCGAGGCTGACGCGTCGCTCACGGCCTCGGTCTCTCGCGATCGTGTCACGGCAGAGGCTTCGCTCGACGCGGGACGCGCGCGGGTGATGATCGCAGGGCGCATCGACAAGGCCGCGGGCGCTCCGATGCGTCTCTACGCGAGGGGCGCTCGCACAGGTCGACGCGTCGAGGTCGCGAGCTTCACCGCGCAGCTCCCCGGCGCGCACGTCGACGCGAGCGGAACCTGGGACGCATCGACACACAACGCCACGCTTCGAATGCCCACGTTCGAGGTCGATCTCGCGCGGCTCCTCCCTGCGCTTCCTGATGGAGCATCGAGAGTCCCGAGCGCGCTCGCGACGGCCACGATGCACGGCGGCGTGAGCTTCGATGGAGACCTCGACGCGCTTCAGAGCGCGCACCTTCACGTCGACGGGATCGAGCTGCGCAGCGAGGCGGGAGACCTCCACGGAAGCTTCGACGCGACGGGCCTCGACGAGCCTCGACGCCTTCGCTTCGATCTCTGGGGCGGCGCGCTCGACGCGGAGCGCATCACGCGATCGTTCCCGCCGACGAGCGACACGCGCGGCAATCCCCTCTCGTGGTGGAGCACTGCAGACATCGAGGGTTCGCTCCGCGCGGACTCGCTGCGTCTCACGTCGCAGACGCTCTCGTCGCCGCGCGCCGAGCTCACGCTTCGCGACGGACGGCTCACCGCGCGCACCCTCTCGCTCGGGGTCTTCAACGGAACCCTTCGCGCCGACGGGAGCTCCCTCGAACGCGCGGGCGCCACGCAGCGCGTCTCGGCCCATGTGCGCGCGCAGCGCATCGACATGTTCGCGCTCGCGACGGCGATGGGCACGGAGATCTCTCACCGCCCGACGGGGAGCCTCGACGTCGAGGCCGACCTCAGCACCGCGGGGACTGACTCTGACGCGCTCAAGGCGAACCTCGAAGGGCGGCTGCGGCTCTCGGGCATCAACGTCGTGGTGCGGCACGTGGCGTCGCCGTCGGTGAGCGTGGTGCTCCCCGTGGTCGGCGCGAGGCCCGCGGGAAGCGGCCCACAGCGAGACCCTTCGCAGCCGCTCACGATTCGCAGCTTCGACGTGACCGCGCGTCTGGAGCGAGGCGTCATTCGAACGACCTCAGCCCTCCGCATGGAGACCGACACGGGCTCGGTGACCCTCTCGGGCCGCGTAAACTCCGATCAGACCCTCGCGCTGTCGGGGCAGATTCGTGTTCCGCCCGAGGTGATCGAGCGCGCGACGCACGGCGATCGGCTCATCACCACCGCGTTGCCCGTGTCGATCGCGGTGTCGGGGCGCGCCGGGGCGCCCGAGGTGCAGGTGACCGACCTCAGCGCGACCCTCGCGGTGCTCGCGGGCTCGCGGCTGAGGGCCATCGCGAGAGGGCTTTTTCAGTAGTTCCCGCTCGCGTCACCGCGATGGTTGCGGAACGGCGTCGCGCTCGCATATCGTCCGCTCCCCGCGTCGCGGCCGCGGACGTTTTGGCGCATTGCGAGACGTCTCCCGCCGCGACGATGGAGCAAGGGAGACGCTCACGATGACCACAGCCGCGACGGTGCGCTTCGACGGACGAATCCTCCAGCTCACCGAAGACCCCGAGCTCTTGAAGAAGCAGCTCGCGGGCGACGACCTCGCGTGGGACCCCTCGCGCAAGCTCATCGACAACATCTCGACCGACGAGCTCACCCCCGGCTGGGTCTGTTACTACTACGACGAGACCCTCGCGGAGTACTGCCTCGTCGGGCTGCGCGGCAACAACATCGCGCGCAACGACATCAAGCGCGGGGGCTACTCGGTCATCGTCTCGGGGCGCTCGAAGGGCTGCGGCTCGTCGCGCGAGACGGCGCCGTACTCCGAGCTCAAGTCGGGCGTGCGCCTCGTCGTCGCGCAGAACATCGAGAAGATCTACGGCCAGAACGCCCAGAACATCGGGCTCCTCACGAGCACCGACATGGGCCTCGTAGACCGCATCGCGCGGGGTGAAGAGATCCCCCTCGACGAGTTCACGCGCGGCCTCGACCCCATCTCCGCCGACATCGTGCGCCTCGGCGGGCTCTTCGAATACTCGAAGGCGCGCCTGCGCGGAGAGGTCTCGCCGCCCACGATCACCACGCCCGCGCGCCCCATGACGCTCTGCGAGAAGATCATCGCAGCGCACTGCGTGGTCGACGCGCGCAACGACGCCGTGGGCGTGAAGGCCGTCGCGCCGGGAGATGCCCTCTTCGTCCGCGCCGACGTGCGCTTCTCGCACGAGTACGTCACGCCGATGGCCGACGCGCTCTTTCGCGGAGCCTTCGGCGACGAGGCGAAGGTCACCGACGCGTCGAGCGTGTACACGTTCCGCGATCACCTGACCTTCCTCGACGACGTGATGCCCGAAGCGCACGTGAAGATGGGCCTGCGCCCCGTCGCGCGTCACCTCGCGGTGGTGCAAGAGGACTTCGCCCGCGCGCAGGGCGTGAAGCACTACGGCGAGGTCGAGAACAAGGTAGGCAAAGGGTCCTTCGCGATCTGCCACAACGCGGTGATCGAAGACATCGCGCTGCCCGGACAGGTCGTCGCAGGCACCGACTCGCACACGTGCATGGCGGGCGCGCTCGGCTGCTTCGCGTTCGGCGTCGGCAGCACCGACATGGCCAACGCGTGGTTCACCCGCGACGTGCGCGTGAAGGTTCCCGAGAGCGTGAAGGTCAACCTCCGCGGCGCCCTCGGCGCCGGAGTCTCGGCCAAGGACGTGATGCTCCACCTCCTCTCGCAGCCCTATTTCAAAGAGGGTAAGGGCATCGGCAAGGTGCTGGAGTTCACGGGTCCCGGCACTCGGGGCCTGTCGCTCGACGAGCGCGCGACGCTCACGAACATGTCGGTCGAAGCGGGCGGCTTCACGGGCATCATCGAGGCCGACGAGCTCGTGGTGCGCTACATCGCGGAGCACCGCGGCGTCGACGTCGACAGCGTGCGCGCGCGCATCGTGACGGCCGACGAGGGAGCCTCGTACGCCCACGCGTTCGACATCGACCTCGCCGCCCTCGCGCCGATGGTGGCGACGCCTGGAGACCCCCGCAACGGCGTCGCGCTCGCGTCGCTCACGGCCCCCGTGAAGATCGACATCGCGTACGCGGGGAGCTGCACCGGCGGCAAGAAGGCCGACATGGACATGTACGCCTCGGTGCTCGCCCGCGCGCTCGAGAAGGGCCGCCGCGTGGCGCCGGGCGTGAAGCTCATCATCCAGTTCGGCTCGCAGGACATCCGCGAGTACGCCGAGCGGCGGGGCTACGTGGACGTCTTTCACCGCGCGGGCGCGGAGCTGATCAACCCGTCGTGCGGCGCGTGCATCCGCGCGGGCCCCGGGGTGAGCACTGCCGCCGATCAGGTGACGGTGAGCGCGATCAACCGCAACTTCCCCGGTCGCTCGGGGCCTGGACAGGTGTACCTGGCGTCGCCGTACGTGGTCGCCGCGAGCGCGATCGCGGGCCACATCGCGGGGCCTGAAGAGATCTGAGCGAGTATCAGGTCGCCGCGGGATCGCGGAGCCACGCGTCGAGCGCGGCGGCGTCGAGGTCGAGCACGACGTCGCCGAGCCGATCGGGGCCGTGCGTGTCGAGGCGCTTCACGAGCGTCGCGCGCTCGTCGGCGGTGAGCACGCGTGAGAGACGTCGCGCGAACTGGTGCTCGAGCGGACCGAGCGCCTTCTCGACGCCCGCTTCGATGCCCTTCTCGATGCCCTTCTCGATGCCCCTCTCGATGCCCTTCTCGATGCCCCTCTCGATGCCCTTCTCGATGCCCGCTTCGCGCACGGCGTCGAGGTCGCGGTAGCCCCTGCGTTGCAGGAGGTTGGTGAGCGCGGCGTCTTGCGCGGCCTCGCGGTCGTAGAGCGCCTCGACGCGAACGGGATTCTGGAGCACGCCCGGCGCGGTGAGCGACTCGCCGGGGAGGACGGTACGCGTGGCCTTTCCGCGCTCGTAGACCTCGACGCGGCGAGGGCCGAGGAGGCGCACGACCCACACGTACTTCGTCCCGTGCGAGAGGAGGTCTTCGATCTTCTCGCGCAGCTCGTCTTCGTCCTGGCCCTTCGACGCGTACTCGACGGCCAGCGGGAGGGCGCCCTGGATCCATCCGCCGCGCTCGTTGAACGCGCCTACGGCGACGTCGGGGGCGCGCATGGTCAGCGGGCCCATCTGCATCCCCGCGTCGACGCCAGCGTTCGCAGCGAGGGGGTCGGTGTCGAGCACCATGAAGCCGCGGCCGTTGGGACCGGCTCCGTCGCCGCCTGTCGGAGCGCACCACACCGCGTGGCCGTTGCTCACCTCGTAGGGGTCGCCAGAGCGCACCTGATCAGGGCGAAACGGTCCAGTCGCGTTCCAGTCGCGGGGCTTCGAGGAGCTCATCGAGCGCAACGCTACCACGAGGAACGCGTGACCATCGAGGCGCGCTCCAGGCGCAACGGAATGAGAGATTCTTGAGGTCGCGTTCGCGCGCGTGCCAGCATCGCCGACGATGGCTGAGAAGCGCGGGAGCGGGGCGAAGAGCGGGACGTCGTATCAACCGCGTCAGGAGGCGCGCGTCCTTCACCTCGAGGACCTCACGGAGCAGCAGAGGCACGCGGGCTTCGAGGTGCACAGCCTGCTGAGGGGATATCTCGAACGCCCATACACGAAGGCGAAAGCGACGAAGGGGCTCCGACACTTCGCGCCGCACATCAGCGAGTCTCGCTGGAATCAGAACCTCCTCCTCGACGGCGATCGCGGCTCGGGTAAGACCTCGCTCCTCGTCACGATGCTCCAGCTCTGGAGCGACCTGATCGGCGTCGACCGCGACGTGAGGGACCAGACGGCCGAGGAGAGAGACATCGCAGCGAAGCTGAAGTCGTGGGAGGTCGACAGGGCCCGCTGGCACGTCGTGCCGCTGTCGATCGTCGACCTCCAGCCGCTGCCCGAGCACACGCCCGTGCTGCTGCACATCGCGGAGCCGCTGGTGCGCGTGGTCGAGGCCATCGAGGAGCACGAGACCTCGGATGACCCGTCGCCCGCGTGGCTCGGCGGAGAGCCGCAAGGGCCCAAGGCGCGCAAGGCGTGGGAGGAGCTCATTCGGACGATCGTCGCGGGGTGGGATGACGCCGCGAGCGATCGTTGGCGACGCCTCGACCCCGAGAACGCGGAGTTCGAAATCAACCGCGCGGTGCGAGGGCATCAGGCGCTCGTGTCGAGCTTTCACGCCTTCGTCGACCAGCTCATCGAAGACTTCAAGCGGTGGCGCGGGCTCAAAGATCAGACGCCGCTCTTCGTGCTCCCCGTCGACGACGCCGACATGAACCCCGGTCGCGCGGAGGAGCTTCTCGAAGCGCTTCGCATGCTCCATCACCCGCGGCTCGTGTTCCTGCTCACGGGCGAGAGCGGGCTCTTCTATCGCATCGCGGAGGAGCGCGTCGCGCGCACGCTCCGTTCGCCGCGCGGTCGCACACAGAAGGAAGACGACTCGCCCGTGCGCGACTCGCTCGCCACGACGCTCGCGCGGAGGGTCTACGACAAGATCCTCCCGCCGTCGCACCGCTGCGCGCTCCCGCTGCTCGGCGAAGAGCAGCGCGCGAAGCACCTCGAGCGCCTCTCCGCGCTGAAGGTCGCGTCGCACACGCACCCGAAGCACGTGATCGCCATCGGAGAGAGATCCTCGCGGACCCGTCGGTGGGTGCGGGGCTGCCCGGTCACCTCCGCGTCCTCAACGACCTCGACCTGCTCATCGAGCGACACGCAGCGTCGCCGTCGAAGGCCCTCTCGAACGCGGTGGCGCGCGTGTGGGCCGAGGCGATCGAAGACGCGCCGACGGACGCGTACCTCCCTTCTCAGCTCGCGTCGCGCGTCCGTGTCGACATCGGCGATCGCCCGCTCGTGATCGACGCGCTCGAAGGCGGACCGAGGATGCGCGACGAGGGGCCTTGGACCCTCAAAACGCCCGAGCGCAAGCACGGCGATCACGCCCTCTCGCTCCATCTTCGCGGGAATCTCAGGGTTCGAGCGCTCGCGGCCAAGGACAACAGGGAGATCCCGCCGCAGCTCATCGGCGCGCTCGCGTTCGCGGACATGGTGGCCTTCGAGCACGGTGTTCCGCGCGGCTCCGACGAGCCGTCGCAGAGCGAGGGGCTGCGGCCGCGCTTCGCGCAGGTGCTCTATCGTCTGTCTGACGCCACCGATCCCAACCTCATCGGATGGCCGCTCCCGAGAGGACTCAACCTGCTCGACCGTTCGCTCGTGAACCTCCGCTGGCGGCAGCTCATGCTCACGACGAAATCCGTCGACGACAAGGCCATCGACACGGCCGCGCGCTGGTACCTCGCCGTCGTCGCGCAGCTCGTCACGATGTACGACACGACCTTCGCGCCGCTGCCGATCGCTCCGACGAAGACCGCTGCGGTGCCCGCGTGGGATGAGGTCGTGAAGCGCCTGCTCCACGTCGCGATGCTCGACGGCGCGCTCACGACGCGCGAGACGGCGCTGCGTGACTGGGCCATCGGACGCGCGACGCTGCTGGCCGCGCCCGAGTCGGGTCTCTCGTCGAAGTCCGCGCAGGAGTTTCTCAGCCGCATCGAAGCGCACGCGAAGGGCGCGCTCGCGACGCGGATCAGGGAGTCATCACGCGTGCAACGAAACGAGCGTCTGAGGGCCTCCCTCAAGGGCAACGGGAACGCGATCCCAGGCGACTCCGCGGTGGACGAGCTCCGCAAGAAGATCGACGATCAGGAACGCGCGCATCCGTGGCTCTCTTTCCTCGCGAGGAAGCTCACGACCGCGACCGCGCCGTGATCCCGGCGTCGTCGCACCATCACCTCGTCGCCGAGGCCATCGCATTCCCCCTCTGGCACGAGTCCGCGCTCGAGTCTTCGCCGCTCTCGCTCGATCGCGACAACGTCGGCGTCGTCTCGTCTCCCCTCGCCCGCGCGCTCCAGGCGCACCTCTGCCGCCACGCGCTGGGCGCCTCGCTCCCGCAGCTCGACAACCTCCGCGACCTCGCGTGGTTCCCCGAGCGTGGAAACACCGTTCCGCTCGCGCGGCACCTCGCGCGCGTCGCGTGCGACCACCTCGAACTCCGCGGACGACGCGTCGGGCTCCGTCACGAAACCGACGGCAACTACGGCGAGCTCGTCGAGCGCTGGCGG
>JBPOHC010000393.1:0-23924 GCA_052035985.1 Myxococcota bacterium
TTTCGGTCGTCAGGCGTACCTCACCTTGATCGTCTCGATGATCACCTTGAGCGCGCGCTTCACCACGTCGGTCTCCGGGTGGCGCACGATCACATACCCGTCGCCCTCGTAGCTGTCCGAACGCGGCGCTCCGGGCGTCGGGAGCTTCGCCTCGACCACGTACCGCCCGACGAGCTCCTGCGCGCGCTCGACGCCCTCGACGCGCGCCACGCGGCCCCGCCCGATGCCGCGCAGAAACGCGCAGCCCGTCGCGTACTTGCGCTCCCAGGGGCCGTCGAAGGCTTCGTCCACCACGGCGCGCGCCCACGCGCGGTAGAGGTCGGCGTCGTGCGCGAGGCTCATCAGCCTCACGATGTGCGCGCCCGGCGGACGCGCGGCGATCTCACCGATCGCGAGCGAGCCGTCTTCGCGCTGAAACCACTCCATGTGCGTCACGCCGGTCTCCAGGCCCAGGGTCTTCACCGCCGCGAAGCCCATCTCGCGCGCCGCGTCGTACTCGGGGCCCGAGATGTCGCGCGGCAGCATGCACACCCACTGGATCCAGGGCTGCTCCATCACTTCGAGCGGCGTCGGGAGGTAGTGCGAGATCGAGTGAAAGCGCACCTCGCCCCCGACCGTCACCGTCTCGAAGCTGAACTCGCGCCCCTTCAAGAACTCCTCGGCGAGCGTCGGGTTCTCGGGCGAGACCCCGACCGCATCGAGCGCCGCCGCGAGCTCGGACTCGTGGTGTACTCTCCACGTGGCCTTGCACCCCATGCCCGCCGGGGGCTTGAGCACGATCGGAAAACCCACCACCTTCGCGAACTCCATCGCGTCACCCACCGACTTGAGGAGCTTGTGACGCGCGCACGGCAGGCCGTTCTCGCGCAGCACGTCCTTCATCAGCGACTTGTCGCGAAAGCGCTCGGCCGTGCCCACGTCAGGCCCCGGCACATTGAAGTGCGTGCGCACTGCCGCGATCTGCACCTGGAGCGGCTCAAGAATACCCGTCACGCGGTGAAAGTCCCCGTGCCGCTTGCGCAGGAGCTCGCACGCCTCGATGAGCTGCCGCGTGTCGAGGCCGTCGCGCACCGTCACGACGTCGTGAAAGAGCCGCGCGTCGGCGCCCTGCGGGGGCTCCTGCCACACGCCCAGGAGCCGCACGTTGGCGATGCCCCCGAGCGCGCGCGCGAAGCGCAGCGTGGTCTCCAGAGGAAACGGGGCGATGAAGACGACGTTTCGCATGGCGTCTTCTCGCCGGAAAGAGTCCCTCGCGTCAATGCCGACATGATAGGTTGCGCGCCCGCGAGCGGTCTTCACCTTACACCCCGCCCCGGAGTCACGGCCCATGAACGTCGTCTTTCTCTCGCCCGCGTACCCACCCGAGATGCAGGAGTACACCCGCGGCCTCGCCGAGGTCGGCGCCCGCGTGCTCGGCGTCGGCGACCAGCCCCGCGAGGCCCTGCCAAAGAAGGTGAGGCCCTACCTCTCCGACTACCTCCACGTGCCGCGCATCATGGACGAAGACGACGTGATGGCGCGCGTACACGCCTGGCTCCGTGGGCGCGAGGTCGACCGCGTGCTCGCCAACTGGGAGCCGCTGGTGATCCTCGCCGCGAAGCTCCGCGAGCGGTGGGGCGTGCCCGGGATGTCCGTGGACACCGTGCGAGGCTTTCGCGACAAGCAGCTCATGAAGGAGCGCGTGAAGGCCGCGGGCCTGCGCGTCCCCCGCTCGGAGCGCGTGCGCAATGATCGCGAGGCGCGCGAGGCCGCGGAGCGCATCGGGTACCCGCTGGTCATCAAGCCCATCGCGGGCGCAGGGAGCGCCGACACCTACAAGGTCGAGAGCGCCGCGGAGCTCGACGCCGCGCTCGCGAAGATGCACGGCGTCACCGAGGCGAGCTGCGAGGAGTACATCACGGGCGAGGAGTTCACCTTCGACACCGTGTGCATCAACGGCAAGCCGGCGTACGAGAACATCGCGTCGTACCTGCCGAAGCCCCTCGAGGCCCGCAGCAACGAGTGGATCTCGCCCGTGATCATCACGGTGCGCGACATGTACCAGAAGCGGCTCATGCCCGGCGTCGAGCTCGCGCGCAGCGTGCTCGGGGCGCTCAACATGGGCGACGGCTTCACGCACATGGAGTGGTTCCTCACGCCCAAGGGAGAGGCTGTGTTCGGCGAGATCGGGTGCAGGCCCGGCGGCGCGCACCTCGTCGACCAGATGAACTACACCTCGGACGTCGACCTCTTCCGCGAGTGGGCGCGCGTCGCCGTGCACGGCCGCTTCTCGGGCCCCACGGAGCGGAAGTACAACGCGGGCATCGTCTTCAAGCGCGCGCTCGGCCAGGGCCGCATCACGCGCATCGAGGGCCTCGGTCACTGGCTCCGCGCGTGCGGCAGGTGGGTGGTCGAAGACGAGCTCCTGCGCCCCGGCACGCACCGCCGCGACTGGAAGCAGACGCTCCTCTCCGACGGCCACGTGCTCGTGCGGCACCCCGACTGGGACGAGGCCTATCGCATGTCCTTCGCCGCGGCGACGGGCATCACCATGTACGCGGGCGGCTGAACGCCCGACAGCCGAGAGCAGACGCAGTGGACGACGCCACGCTGATCGACACCTCGCGCGCCTCTGGCCGCGCGGCCCCATCGGGGAGCGACGCCCCCTCGCTCCCTCCGCTGCGCGGGAGCTCCGCCGTGCGCACCACGGTGCTCCCTCGCGTCGCGTTCGAGGGAGAGATCCCGCAGCTCGTGAGCGCGACGCGCGAGCGCTTCGAATCGGCGAAGGTGCTCGGCCGCGGCGGCGTCGGCGAGGTGCTGCTCGCGCGCGACAACGACATCGACCGCCCCGTGGCGATCAAGCGCCTTCTGCCCGAGCTCGACGACCTGGGCATCGTGGCGCGCTTCGTCGACGAGATCCGCGTGCACGGGAGCCTCGATCACCCGAACATCGTCCCCGTGCACGACGTCGGCGTCGACGCCGAGGGGCGCTTCTACTACGTGATGAAATTCGTCGAGGGAGAGACCCTCGAAGACATCATCGAGAAGCTCATGAAGGGCGACGCCGAGTACCACGCGCGGTACCCCTTCGAGCGCCGCGTCGAGATCTTTCGCCAGGTGCTCCGCGGGGTGCAGTACGCCCACGCGCGCGGCGTGGTGCACCGGGATCTCAAGCCCGCCAACGTGATGGTGGGCCGCTACGGCGAGGTGCTGGTCATGGACTGGGGCCTCGCGCGGCGCATCCACGCGGACGCGCCGAAGTTCCCCGCGGACGACGTGTCGAAGACGCTCACGGCCCCCAAGGCCGCGGGCGAGCAGCCGAGCGCGCGGATGCGCACGATGGCGGGCTCGCTCCTCGGGACGCCCGCGTACATGTCACCCGAGCAGGCGCGCGGCGACAACGACCGCGTCGACGAGCGCAGCGACATCTACTCGCTCTGCGTGATGTTCCACGAGCTCCTCACGCTGGAGCACTACCTCTCGGGCAAGGGCACCGTCGCCGCGTGCATCGTGGGCGTGCAGAACGACGAGGTCCCCTTCGCCTCGACGCTCGCGAGCAAGCACCAGGCGATGGTGCCCGCGGACCTCGGCCACTTCGTCCGCCACGGCGTTTCGAAGAACCCGTCGGAGCGCTACCGCTCGGTCACCGAGATGCTCGACCGCCTCCAGCGCATCGAGGACGGCCACTGCCCCGTCGAGTGCTCCGCCACGATGATGAAGCGCATGAGCACCGAGGCCGCGCACGCCGTCGACCGCCGCCCCTACGTGATGCTCGGCGTGGTGGCCTCGGCGATCCTCCTCGCGCTGATGGGCCTCGCCATGATGGTCAGCGCAGCGCTGTAGAGGCTCGCGCGGCTCCTACGCGAACACGTCGGTGACCGCGGTCGCCGTCGCGGCGCGCGCGATCCACGCGTCGAGCGTCGCGGTGTCGTCGCAGCCGTCGATGCGCGCGTCGTGGTCCGCCGCGAGCGCGACGCCTCGGGCCGCGAGCACCACACGCAGAATCTGTCGGCGCGCCTTGAGCTCACCGCGCAGCTCACCGCGCTGCTCGCCGCGCTGCTCGCCGCGCTGCTCGCCGCGCTGCTCGGCGCTCAGCTCGTGACGCGCGAGCACGGGGTTGTTGCGCGCCAGCAGGGCCTTCGCGAGCGCGTCGTCGGTGAGCACCTCGTCGATCAGCGCGCGCACGGGCACGGGGGCCTGAAAGCACTTGTCGACGATGTGCGCGTCGTCGGTCAGGAGCGTCCAGTCGTCGTCGGCGCGCGACCACTCGCGGACGTTTCGGTGGTTCACGTCGATCAGAAAGGCCCTTCGGACGCCGCGCGCGATGAGCTTCCGCGTCTTGTCGGTGACGTGCGAGCGCGACTCCGTGTCGATCACTTCGAAGATGATGTCCTCGACGTGTCGCCCGCCCGTCTCGGGGTCGCGCGCCCTCGCGAAGATCGACACGTCGGGGGCGAAGTTCGTCCCGATGCCGGGCCGCGTGAGCATGTCGACGGCGCCCTTGTACGCGGGCGCCAGGTGCGCGCCGAGCAGCGCGGGGAGCTGAAAGTGCTCGGTGCCGTGCTCCTCCTCCGCGGGCGAGAGCTGGTAGACCTGCCCGTCGACGAGCTCGTAGCCGCAGTTCTCCGAGAGCACGTTCTCGTCGATGGGGGGCTGCCGCGGCGCGGGCTTGTGCGACGGCGCCGAGAGCGCGTGCGACGACGCCCCGGGCGCCAGGAACATCGGTGTTGAACTGCGCGGGTCCATGCGAGAGAGAGTGCCACAACGGGGACGTGTCTGTCGTCGCGGGCGGGCGGTGTCTCCGTCGTCGCGAGCGCCCCTCACGGCGTCACGCGACAGGTCTCCGCGCGCCCCTTCCAACCACCGTCGGAGACTCCGAGGGATCTGACTTCGAAGCGGTCAGATTTGAGCGGGCTCCACCGTCCATGACACGCGACCGCAACACGCGGTCACGGGAGGTTTCGAAGCATGTGGTGGACGTTGGCGGTGTCGGTGGCGTTGGCGCTCAACCTCGCGCTCGGCGCCTTCTTGCTGTGGTCTGGAGGGCGCCCGCGGCTCGCGGCGGCGTGGGCGCTCGCGATGTTTGTGACCGCGGGCTGGTATACGGCAGGCGCGTACCGACTGGCCGAGGGTCTCTCCTCACTCGATGGGGTAACGCGCCGTTTCAGCGCCTCTACCGCGGCGCCTCCGCGGGACACGACGACAAGCGTCTCGACCCCTGTCGATGAGCCTCCGCCCGCGCCGGGGCCGACATCCCCGCGACGCTGGGAGGCGTTTCCCGAGCAGGCCGACTGCCCCGTACGCGTCGAGGTGACGGAGGTCTCGCCGGCACGCTTCACGGGCGTCGACGTGCGCGTTCGCTTGACGAACGCCCGCACCGACGCGACGGTCGACGGCGTGCGCTTCGACGTGTGGTGCTTCGACAACTTCGGAGACGTGTTACACGCCCCCGCCCGCCGAGATCACCCCGGCTTCGGTATGGTCGATCAGCAGACGATCGCGCCCGGCCAGCGCGCCTCGGGCTCGTGGAGCCTGCGCTTCGGGGCTGAGACCTGCACGCGCGCTCGCGCCTGGGTGCGGCAGGTGCATTTCACCGACGGTACGCAGTGGCTGGGCTCCGAACAGCCCGCGGCGGCGCCGTGAAGCGCGAAGCCACCGACGCGCCCGACGCCGCGCCGCGCCCCGACCCGCGCAAGCTCAAGCTCCTCGTCGAGCGGCTCCGCGTGGGGGCGTTCACCTACGAGGACCTCGCGACGCTGCCCGAGCTCGACCTCTCACGCCGCTCGTTGCAGCTCTACCTCGAGACGCACCTCCCCGCAGCGGGCTACGCGCCCATGCGCGGTCGCACCTCGGGCCCGAAGCCGCGCGCGACCTTCACGCTCCCTCGTGGCGACGATGCGGAAATCGACGGAGGCGCGGTCAACCGCGCGGCGCTCGCGCTGGCGAGGGGCATGCTCGCGGACCTCTTTCCCATCGACGGCACCGACCTCGACCAGCGCATGGGTGCACCACGCGTGCTCGCGATCGCGAGCGGCGTGCCGCGCTTCGAGTTGCATCACAAGCGCGCCCTCATGCGCTGGATCGCCGCGGCCGAGCGCGAACGGCCCGCAGCCGTGCAGCTCCGCTACCGCCCCGCGCGCGGCGACGGAGACAACGCGGGTGCCCCCGACGACGAGGTTCGACCGCGGCTCGTTTGGCCCCTCGGGGTGATCCTCCGCGACGGGCGCAGGGTGTACCTCCCCGCCCTCGTCGAGCCCGCTGGCTCGATGGCCGACCGGCGTCTGTTCGCGTTGGAGCGTGTTGTCGTTGGCGCGAAGGACTGCGGCGTCATTTCGGTCCCCGAATCCGAAGCGCCGCCGACGCGGTTCCTTCTGGATGAGCGCCCTCGACTGCAAGACCTCGTGCAGGCGGGCTTCGGTCTCGTGCGCCCCGAGGCGTCGGCCGACCGGGTCGACCTTGCGGTGCGCTTCGACGCCCGCCAGGCGCCGTATGTCCGCGCGCGGCGGTGGCACCCTCGACAGCGCGAGCTTGAGCTCTACGACGGAGGGATGGAGCTGCGCTTCGGCCCGGTGGAACTCCGCGAGGCCATCGCGTGGTGCTCCCAGTGGATCGACGGCGTGACCGTGCTCGGCGACGCGCGCCTGCGTGACGCCTACGAGCGCTCGCTCGACGCGCGGCTGCGCGCGCAGCGGGCCACGCCCACGAAGCCGCGCTGACCGGCAACGGGTTGCCAGGGTGCGGCGCCTCCTCTGGCAACGGGTTGCCAGGGTGCTCCGCAGCGTCTCGCGAACGAGCCTATTGATCGACGCGGAGGCACGCTGCGATGATCGAGGCGACGAAGGAGAGGGAGTTGCTGGTGGGGCTGCGGCGGCAGGCGTGGGCGACGACGAGGCGCGGTGGCGTGGGTGACGCGACGCTCTGCGATGAGGTCGCGCAGGAGGTCATGGTGCGCGCGTGGCGCAGCGGCGTGCTGGTGATGAGCCCGATGGCGCGCGGCGCGTGGGTGCGCACGACGGCGCGGCGGTGCGCGATCGACATGATGCGCGCGGGGCGCCGCGAGGTGTTCGACGAGGTGGCCATCGACGAGGCGGCGGGGGCGAGCGTGTATGCGATGAGCGAGGCTCGGATGGACGCGCGCCGGGGAGTCGTCACCGTGATGGCGCGCGCGGAGGGGATGCCCTCGTCGCTGCGAGAGGTGTTCGACGCGGTGGTGTGCGAGGGCCGCGCGATCGAGGACGTGGCGCGGGCGCTGAGGGTGACGCGCGCGGTGGTCGACACGCGGCTGCGACGGATGCGCATGCGGCTGGCGGGGTGACGGGGATCGCAGAGGGAACAGGAGACGAGACGATGAACGAGAAGGACTGGGAGCGACTCAAGGAGCCGCTGCGGGATATCGTGGGCGGCGAGGATATCTGGTTTGGTAAGGACATCCCGCGCAAGAAGCTTGATGGCGCAATCAAGTCGTACGCGGGTTCTGTGAACCCTGACAGGGTCATCGCGCTGCACGACTCGACAATCTTCGGAGGGGGAGGAGAAGGCTTTCTCGTTACCGACGCGGCGTTCTACTGCAAGGGTTTTCAGTTCACCGACGCGGAGCTTCGATTCGAAAACATCGAGCGATGGACCCTCGGAGAGCGCACGCAACTCGGTGAGAAATTCGTCGTGGAACTCAAGGACGGAGGGCGCGTCACGTTCGCCCTGATGCGAATGCACGGCACGACCATCGGTTTGGAACCGATGAAGATGTTCATCGAAGGCGTCCTCTCGCTCCAAGCGACAGGCGCGATCGCGAGCGAAGATCGCTTCGTCATCGTTCAGGACATGTCCCAGGAGTTCCGCGTCGCGTACGTGAAGATGGCTGTCTACCTCGCCCTCGCCGACGACAACGAGGTCGACGCGGGGGAGCTCGCGGAGATCCAGCTTCTGATGACGCGGCTCGACCTCTCGCCCGACGCCCGGCGGCAGGTCTGGCGCTTTCTCTCGTCGCCCGAGGGGCCTCCCGCTGCCACTCTGCGCGAGCTGGAGTCGCTCGCTCCGAAAGGAGCGTGGTCGGTGCTCGCCCTCTCGCTGCTCAAGGATCTGATCGGCGTGAGTCGCCGTCGACGCACTGGGGAGGTCGGGGCCGCCGATCCGTTCGTCGTGTGGGTGGGGCGAAAGGTGGACGTCACCCCCGAGCAGCTTGCGTTCATCGAGGAGGTGCTCGCGTTCGACGACGCGGTGCTCTCGGGCAAGGCGAAGGCGTCGCAGATCAAGAGCATGGGCGCCGAGGTCGCGGCCAAGGCCGGGGCTGTCGGTGTGCCTCTCGTCGCGATCTATCTCAGCGGGAGCGTCGTTGGACTCAGCGCGGCGGGTATCACCTCGGGCCTCGCTGCGCTCGGTCTCGGCGGGCTCTTCGGGCTCTCGGCGATGGTGACCGGCATCGGCGTCGTGCTGGTGGTGGGCGTCGGTGTCTACAAGTTCGTGCGCTGGTTGAGCGGCAGCGAGGAGAAGGAGCTCGCCGAGCTGCGCGAGCGGATGATGCAGGAGGTGATGAAGCAGCTCCAGCGCACCGTGAACGCGCTCATCGAGGACCTCACCCTGCTCACGCAAGACGTCGTCGATCTCGCGCGACAAGGCGAGATCGATCACGCGCGCCTGCGCCGCCTCGCGCAGGAGGTGAGCGCGCTCACGTCAGCCCTCTCGCGCCTCGCGAAGCGCCAGCAGCCGTCTACGCTGCCGGAGGCGTCCGCGTGAGCGTGCGCGACGACATCGAGCGCGCCGCCCTGGTGCAGGCGGATCAACTCCGCAAGGCCGAGGGGCGTGTCGAGGTGTTGCGCGGACACCTCGGCGACGTGCGTTCGAAGCGCGTTGCGATCGGTGACGACCTCGATGCGTTGGAGGCGCAGACCGCGGCCCTGCGCACCGGGCTCGGGCTCGACGACATCGTGCTCGATGAAGATCCTTCCGCGCTCGACCGCTTCGATCCCACGCCCGAGGAGTTCGCCGAGATCGACGCGTCGCTCCCGAGCTTCTCGACGCTGCGCACCGTAACAGTCGGCGATGAAGCCGCATTCCGCGACACCCTCGCTCGCTACGCGCTCGACGAGGGTGTACTCCTCGACGCCGATCCCATCACGACGCTGCTCCCACCGAATACGCGCTCAGCCGTGCAGAGCGTGTGGGAGCAGGACACGGCGCGCCTGTCGTGGGACCGCTGGGACTACGCGATCGTCGGCGGAGCCGCCGTCCTCGGCGCGCTGCTGGATGTCGCGCTCGTGGCCGTCCCCGTCGACTCGCTCTGGAAGGGCGTGCGCTACTCTGGAAGCCCTCTCACGAAGCTGCTCCGAGAGAAGAGCGCAGCGCTCGTCGACGGGGACGGATGGCTCTCGCGTTTGCATCGCGCGTCGGAGCGATGGGCGAAGGTCCCCTACGACATCTCACGTAACGCCCGCGACGCAGGCATCGACATCGACGGGCTGCGCCCTGCGATGCACCGGATCATGTCTCCAGGGCACGACCCGGTGCTCGGCTTCATCTTCGGCGTGATCGACCAGATTCGAGGGACCTGCACGCTCGTCGACCGGCTCGGGGTCACACACGTCATCGCCAACGGCGCGGGCGTCTCGCTGCCCGTCGCAATTGCGAAGCAGGTGGCGCATCTGCTGAGCGATCTGCCAACCTCCGCGGGGCTCCCGCCTCCCTTCTTCAGCGCGCTCCAGTGGATCACCACGAAGACGCCCTTCGCCGTCGGCCCCTCTGGCGAATCCCAATCCGTCGCCGACATCACGCGCTGGATGTACGGCAAGGGCTACGACGCCCGACACTTCGCGACGATGAGCGTGGTCCCCCTGGTGGTGGAGTCCGTCGTGCGCGTCGGCTTCTTCGGACGGAACCGCTCGCGTCTGGTGACTGATGGAGCGTCTCCCGCCAACCTCACGCTCAAGCGTGACGAGATGCTCCTCGCCGCGCACGCGATCGCCGCAAGCACCAACGCGCTCAAGGTCGCGTTGATGCAGGGCAATCCGCTGGCGCTCAATCAGGCGGTGTGGATGTCGGTGGCTGCCAGCGCGCTTCGCTGGATGAAGTCTCGGGGAGCGCATGACGCCGCCGTGCAGCGCGAGCTGCTCTCCGGCTGGCAGAGCGTTCTCACAGCGCATGCATAGCGAGGCCGAAGCCCCCTCACGCCTGGGCGACGCGGCTCGCTACGACGCCCTTCAGCAGCGCGAGCACGAGCGTCGATTCGAAGCGCGCCTCGTACTCGCGCGAGATCGTCAGGTCGAACGAGAGGCGCGCAGGGGCCTCTGACGCGACGAGGCGTCCGCGGAGAAAGGTCCAGGTGTCGGCGATCGTGAAGCAGCCGAACACCTCCGCGGGCGTCGCTCGCGCGAGCCCCTTCAGCGCCACCGCCAGCATCGAGCCCACGCACTGCGCCATCGGGTCTTGCGCGTCGACGCCGCGCTTCGCCTCGATCACAAGGAAGTACGGCTCCGCGGGCGTCCCCGCCTCGTCGCGCGCGAGGGCGCCGTCGATCACGCCGCGCAGCTCGATCGCGCCGGGCTCCCAGCGCGCCGCCACGGGAGCCTGCGCCCACGCCACGATGTCGTCGCGCTCTGCGAGCATGAGCAGCGGGTAGATGGCGCGCGACCAGAGCGTCGCCTCGTTCGCGCGCGTCGCGTGGAAGCGCTTCAACCGCTCGGCGTTCGCCGCGAGCGTGGCGCGCTCCGGGTCGGTGAGCGGCGTCTGCTCGAGCGACGTCCAGAGGGACTCATCGTGCGTGCGCGTGATGACGTGGCCGAGCTCATCGGTCAGCAGTTCGAGCGTGAAGGCCGACAACGAGATCGTGCGCATCGGGGAGAGGATAGTCGCGTTGGGCGCCGCCGTCGCTCAGTGAAAATCCCTCGACCGCGCCGCGGCCTCTGCGGGCGCGAGGAAGCTCGGGATCGCGAGCGCGTCGACCACCACGTGCGTAACGCCGTCGACGCGCTGGATGCGGCCCGTCACCTCGAGCAGCGCCGCCGTGCGACCCACCACCGCGTGCGCCGCGAAGACGTCGCGCCACACGACGAGGTTCACGAAGCCCGACTCGTCTTCGAGCGTGAAGAAGGTCACCCCCGCGGCCGTGCTCGGGCGCTGCCGGCAGATCACCATGCCCACGTAGCGCGCTCTGCCTCCGTCGGGCAGCGCGGAGATCCCTGCGGAGTCGGGGATTCCCTCGCGCGTGAGGCGGTCGCGGTAGCGCTCCATCGGGTGACCGCGCGTCGAGTGTGAGGCGCCGAGGTAGTCCCAGGTCACGGTCTCGTCGGGCGTGAGCGGCGCGAGCGAGACCGCGGGCTCGTCGGCGTCTGCGTCGAGCGGGAGGCCGAGTCTCGCAGCGACACCGTGCACGGCCCAGAGGGCCTCGCGTCGGTCGCTCACGAGGCTCCCGAAGGCGCCCGCTTCGGCGAGCGAGACGAGCGCGCGCTTCGAGAGCCTCGCGGTGCGCGCGAAGTGTTCGATCGATCGGTAGGGCGGCGACGGGTCGAAGCGCGAGAGGCCCGACACGTAGCGAACGCCCATACGCACCGCGAGGGCGCCGTCGCCCGTGCGCTCGAGCGAGCAGTCCCAGCCGCTGTGGTTGACGTCGATGGGGAGCGCCGCGACGCCGTGACGGCGCGCGTCTTCGAGGAGCGTCGAGGCGGCGTAGAAGCCCATCGGCTGCGCGTCGAGCATCGCGCAGAGAAAAGCCTCGGGGTGGTGTCGCTTGAGCCACGCCGTCACGTACGCGATGAGCGCGAACGACGCCGCGTGGCTCTCGGGGAAGCCGTACTCGCCGAAGCCGAGCACCTGCTGAAACACCCGCTCGGCGAAGTCGCGCGCGATGCCCTTCGCCACCATGCGCGGGATCATCCGGTCGCGGTGCTGCTCGATGCGACCCGACGAGCGCCACGCGCCCATGTCCTTGCGGAGCTGGTCGGCCTCGCCCGGGGTGTAGTCCGCGGCGACCATCGCGAGGCGCATCACCTGCTCTTGAAAGATGGGCACGCCGAGGGTCTTCGAGAGCACCTTCTCGACGTCGGGGTGCGGATACACCACGGGCTCCTTGCCCTCGCGGCGGCGGAGGTAGGGGTGCACCATGCCTCCCTGGATGGGCCCCGGCCGCACGATCGCGACCTCGATCACGAGGTCGTAGAAGTCTCTGGGCTTGAGCCGCGGGAGCATCGACATCTGCGCGCGGCTCTCGACCTGAAACACGCCCACGGTGTCGCCGTGCGAGAGCATCTCGTAGGTCTCGGGGTCGCCCGTGGGCACGGTCGCCATCGAGAGGTCGAGGTCTTCGTGCGCGCGCATGAGGTCGAAGCAGCGGTGCACCGCCGTGAGCGCGCCGAGGCCGAGGAGGTCGACCTTGAAGAGCCCCAGGTCATCAACATCGTACTTGTCCCACTGGATGACCGTGCGGTTCTCCATCGTGGCGGGCTCGACGGGCACGAGCGAGGTCACGGCCTCGTGCCCGAGGAGAAAGCCGCCCGGGTGGATCGAGAGGTGCCGCGGCATGTCGGAGAGCTGCGCGGTGAGCGCGCGCAGGAGGCGGAACGAGCGCGCCTCGGGGTCGACGCCCGCGGCCCGCATCGCGTCGAGGTCGAGGGTCGAGTCCCAGTGTCCGGTGTGGCGCGCGACGCCGTCGAGCTCTGCCTGCGGGATGCCGAGCACCTTGCCCACGTCGCGCACCGCGGAGCGCGCGCGGTAGCGGATCACGTTGGCGACCATCGCGGCGTGGGTGCGCCCGTAGCGCGCGTAGACGTGCTGGATGACCTCCTCGCGGCGCGCGTGCTCGATGTCGAGGTCGATGTCGGGCGGCTCGGCGCGCTCGCGGCTCAAGAAGCGTTCGAAGAGGAGGTCCATGCCGAGGGGGTCGACGGCCGTGACGCCGAGGCAGAAGCACACGGCGCTGTTGGCCGCGGAGCCGCGCCCCTGACACGTGATCCCCTCGTGGCGGCAGAACTCCACGATCTCGTACATCGTGAGGAAGTACCCGCCGTAGTCGAGCTCCTCGATGAGCGCGAGCTCCTTCTCGATCTGCGCCGCGACCTTCTCTGAAACACCTTCTGGATAGCGCTTTCGAGCGCCGTCGAGGGTCACCCTCCGGAGCCAACCGTGGGGCGTCTCTCCGGTCGGGACGCGCTCCGCGGGGTACCGATACCGTATCGCGTCGAGGGAGAAGTCACAGCGCGCCGCGACCTCGCGCGTGCGCTCCACGGCGAGCGGATCGTCGGCGAAGCGCGCGTACATCTCCGCGGCGGTGAGCAGCGCGTGCTCGGCGTTGGGCGTGATGCGCCGCCCCGCGGTCGAGAGCGTGCACCCGTGACGGATGCACGCGAGCACGTCTTGCAGCGGCTTGCGATCGCGGTGGTGATAGAGCACCTCGCTCGCCGCGACGACGGGCGCTCCGACGCGCAGCGCGGCCTCACGGAGCAGCGCCTCGCGCGGGGGCTCGTCTTCGCGGAGGTGACGCGCGGCGAGGGCGTAGAGCCGATCGCCGAACGCATCGCAGAGCAGCGGGAGCAGCGGCGTGGAGGGGACGAGCGCGAGGAGTCCGCGGGCGTGCTCTGCGACCTCGACGGCGGTGACGAGGCTCTCTCCCTTGGGGCAGCGGTGACGTCCTCGGGTGAGGAGCTGACAGAGCGAGGCCCAGCCTTCGCGGTTCGTGGCGAGGAGCACCGCGAGGCCCGCGTCGGTGGTGACCTGCGCGCCGAGGATGAGCCTCTGCCCGAGCGCCTTCGCGCGGACGTGCGCCCTCACGACGCCGTACACGCCGTCGCGGTCGGTGATCGCGAGCGCGGGGAGTTCGAGCTCCTTCGCGCGCTCGACGAGCATGTCGGGCTGCGACGCGCCTTCGAGGAAGCTGTACGCGCTCTTCACCCACAGCGGCGCGTAGCGCACGGCCCCCTCAATCGACGACGCCGTGGAGGAACCATCGCTCCCTCACGCGATCGAAGAAGACCCAGAGGAGCGCGCCGTCGTGCGCCTCGGCGTAGTAGTAGTCGCGCTCGACCGTGCGCGCCCACCACGCGCCGCTCACGCGCGAGGGCGACGCCGAGGCCCAGGGGTCGCGCGCCACCGCGTCGTGCGACGTGTCGTTCTCGGCGTCGGCGCGCAGCCACGGACGCAGCGCGGCCTCGTGCTCGATGGGGCTCAGCGCGTGAAGCTCCGAGGGCGACACCTCGCGCGGCGGAGAGATCAACCGACGCACCAGCGGGACCTCCTCGGGCGCGTCGAGAGAGGGAGGCGGTGGGGGGGCGGAGGTTGTTGCGGAGGGCACGAAATCATGGGGTTCCCACGCGAAGCCCGCTTCGGGGAGGTGGGCGTCGCGGAGGCGGGCGCGCGTGACGGCGGCGTCTCCGAAGGCCGCGCGCACGCGGGCCACGGCGCGGGCCACGGCGCGAGGATCACGCAGTCGCTCGTGGGCGAAGAGTGCGAGCTGCTCACCGCGCAGCGGCGCGGGCTCGACGATCACTTCGGCTTCGCGAACGCGTGACGAGAGCGCTCCCTCTGCGAGACGCAATCGCGCGAGGTCGACGAGGAGGGCCACGTCGCGCGTGGGAGACGCGGGCTCGATGCGGTGCTCCGTGCGTCCGCGGTCTTCGAGCGAGAGCGTGAGGCGCAGCGCAGACACGGCCTCCCCCGTCGACGCGAGGCGGCTCACGAGGAGGTGCAGCGCGCCGCGCACGGCGAAGAGGATCCGCGCCTGGTCGTCGTCGGGCGGCTCGACCTCGATCACCGCGCGCGCGGGCTCACGCGGCGTATCGGGCTGAACAGGGAGCTCGACGTCGCGCGAGGCCCACGCGCGAAGCTCCGCGACCTCGGGGCCGAAGCGGTGACGCACGGTCTCGGGCGGGAGCGCCCAGAGCGCGCCGAGGGTCTCGATTCCGAGCGCGTCGAGGGCAGCGCGTGACCGCACCGGCAGCCCGAGCGCGCGGAGCGGGACGTCTCCCGCGACGGCGAGCTCATCGAGGGCCGAGCGCGTGACCACCATGCCCCTCGCGTGCAGCGCGACGGCGCGCGTCACCCGCCGATCGAAGCCCAGCGCCACGGAGGCCGCGAAGCCCTGTGACGCCACCGCGCGGCGCGCGGAGAGGGCCCACGCGCGCGCGTCGCGGTGGAGCCTCCCCATGCCCGCGGCGTCGACCACGAAGACCCCTGCGACGGCGTCGGGCTCGACCTTCGGAGAGACGCGTCGGAGCGCGTTCGCGAGCGTCGCGATGGCCTCACGGACGCGCGCATCGGAGACGGCCGCGGCGCGCAGGGTCGAGACGAGGTTCCGCGCGGCGCCGCAGCGCATCCCGACGGAGAGACCCGCGCGTACGGCGTGGGCGTTGAGGGCCGTGAGGGGCGCGTCGGGGCGGTCTTCGCCGACGAGGGCCACGGGCGCGTCTCGCCACGAGGGACGGTCTCTCAAGAGCACCTGCATCCCGAGCTCGTGGGCGCACACGCAGGCCACGCGGCCGCTCATCGCAGCACCTCCCAGGGCGCGCGGTGGGCCGTGGGCTCGACGCGACGCGAGAGGTCGCAGCGATCGCGCAGCACCGTCGGCGCGATCACGTAGCGGCCCGACTCGCGGCGCCGCGAAGGCTCGATGCGCAGCGCCACCAGCGCGCCCGCGGAGGCTCCGTCGGAGGGCTGCGACGTGAGGATCACCGCGCGCGCCTCGTGGTGACGCACGAGGCCCCCGAGGCGCACGACCCAGGCGTCTCCGCGCGGCGTTCCTGCGGTGAGGTCGACCACGACGAGGCCGAAGCCCCCGGAGCGGAGGAGCAGTTCGGCCGCGCGCGCGACGGCGGCCGCGTCGCGAGGCGCGTGCACCACGACGAGGCGATCGAGGGCCACGCCCGCCGCCGCGAGGTCAGGCGGAAAGAGCCCCGCGCCCTCGGGCTGCACCCACGCGCAGGGGTCTCCGCGGCGCTGCGCGTCGAGCACGAAGAGCACGGCGAGGGTGAGCTTCCCCGCGGCGACGGAGGCGCTCACCTCAACGACGCGCCCCGCGGGAACGAGCGCAGCCACGGGTCCCCGCTCGCCCGCCTGCGCGGCGCGCGCGGCGACGTTCGCGGTGAGGCTCGCGGGACGAGAGGGCCGTGCCACCCCCCGAGGAGAGCACTGAACGCATGTTCATTGTCAAGCTGTCATTTGGCAAACGCGCGCCATCGAGCTTGTTTTGTAGCGGTTTCGAGAGAGTTCCTCGGGGGCGTCGTCGCGCTCGTTGCGCGATTGGCAAGAGGGTTATACTGCCGCGCGCATGAGCGTCAGGGCGTATCGGGCGTGGGTTCTGGTCGGGCTTCTCGCGGGCTGCGAGCGGCGCGGCGACTCGCAGGAACAGCCCGTCGTGCAGCAGCCCGCGTGGCCTGCCCCGGTGCAGGTTCAGCCGGGGATGCAGCAGCCCGGGGTGCAACAGCCGGGGATGCAACAACCCGTGATGCAGCAGCCGGGGATGCAGCAGCCCGTGATGCAGCAGCAACAGCCGGGGGGGTCTCCCATCGAGCAGCGCGTCTCGTGGGCCGAGCAGCGCATCGCGCGCCTCGAGCAGCAGACCGCGGCCACCGCGCAGGAGAACCTCGCGCTCCGTCAGCAGCTCGCGCAGACGCAGATGGAGCTGCGCGCCACGCAGCAGCAGATGCGCGCGATGCAGAGCCAGGGTCGCGCGGCGCAGCGGGCCGTGCGCGGGATGATGCAAGGCCAGCAGCAATCGGAGTGACCCCGCGATGAAAGACCGCACGCCCCCCAAGGCGCCTCGCACGCTCTCTGCGGCGCCTCCGCCGGCGACGCGCGCCCCCCTCGCGACGCGGTACGTGGGGCGCTTCCCCGCGCTCGCCACGCTGCTCGCGGGCGGCGCGGTGATCCCCGCGTGTCACTCGCCCGAGTGCCGCGGCACGCGCGCCGAGGAGCTCGAATCGCACGGCCTCCGCGCGCTCGACGACGTCAACGCGGGCCACGCGCGCGACGCGATCGGCGAGATCGGCGTCGCCCTCGGGCTCTCGCAGCACCCTCCCACGCGCGCGCTCGCCTCGGGGCAGATGCCCAGGGTCACCACGGAGCCGACGCCGCCTCCCGTGCAGATCACCCCCAGGGCCGACGTCGACGGCGGCGTGGGCGAGGTCTCTCCGCTGCCGACGACGGTGCCCCACACGCCGCCGCCGAGCGCGCAGAGCACCCAGGCGACGCCGCACGCTCCGCCCAACGCCACGACCCCGCGCACGCCCCGAGAGAGCCCCATGATGCCCCTCGGTCGCGTCCGTCGCGTCACGCCTTCGCCGAGAGGGAACGGCACACCGTTCTGAGCGCCGTCAGTTCGTCCGGCTGACCTCGGTTTCGAAGGTCTCGACGTGGTTGACCGTCACGCGGAGCCGCGCGCGCGTCACGCCGTGAGGCCAGCGCACCGTGGCCGTGTAGTCGCCCCGCGTGTCGGCCTCGCGCACCGCGTCGACGCTGAGCCCCGCGTCGCTCTCGACGTCGACGTCGGCGTAGGTGACGGGCGTCCCGTCGCCGCCGCGGAGGCTCAACCCGAGCACCCCGTATCCGCTCGCGCTGGTGTAGAGCCGCACGTCGTGGACGAGCGGCCCCGACGCGCGGCCTTCGAGGGTGAAGTCCTGCGCGTGGCGTCCGTCGGTCGTCGAGGCGCACCGGAGGCTGTGCATCCTCGCCGGCGCGAGGCGGATCGGCGCGTTGACGACGGAGAGGTTCATCCCGTCGAGCCCGCAGAAGAAGCCGTCGGGCATCAAGACCGTCGACGCGCGCCCGGGCACACCGTCCGCGCCGTCGTGACCGCGCGCGATCACGGGAGCCGCCACGGTCAGCGGCGCCACGGGCGAGGGAGGCCCTTCGAGGCCGTCGTAGTCGAAGGCCCGCACCCGCACGAAATAGCTGCCCGGCGAGAGCGATTCGACGAGCCACAGCTCCGCGTCTCCGCGGCGCGCGGTGCTCGACACGAGGTCTCGAAACGACGGGTCGCGCGCGACGTCGACGCGCCACATCTCGGGGCTCCCGCGCGAGAGGCCGTAGAGGGCCGACACCGCGACGGGGCCTCCCGCGGACACCACGCGCGCGGGCGGAGGGATGATCCATCGCGGCTGCGCGGGGAGCGAGTGTTCGGGGCGAGGTCGCTGCACGCCGCGCTGCACCGTCCCGCGGCCCGCGTGCACCACGAAGGCCCCGCGGCGCGTGGTGACCGACGCTCGCCCGCGGTGCACCGCGATGCGGGTCATGTGTCCGCCCTCGTCGGCGGTGAGCACCCCGTCGCCGCGGCCGAGGTACACGATCGCGGCGCTCGTGGCCACGGGGATGAGCCGCAGCCTCGGGGGCGCGCTCGGGTCCGCGCGGAACCGCAGCGATCCGTTGCGCAGCGAGGTCGTGGTCGACGGCGGTCGGTCGGGGCGGTCGTCGACGGGAGGCGCGAACATCACCACCTGCGTGCGCGATCCGAGCTCGATGCGCACGCCGTTGCGGAGGGCGATCTCGGCGCCGGCGTCGCGCGCGGTGCGCACCCTGGCGCCGCGTCGGAGCACCTCGCCGGGGACCGCGGCGTGATGCTCGCCGGGCCGGTTGGGAGCCCACACCGAGACCTCTCCGCGCGACCACACGAGGCGCGCGTCGAGGTTGCGAGGGAGGGCGTACTCGAGGGTCCGCGCGTGGGGCGATGGAGCCCGCGCCTGCGACCACGCAGGACTCGCGAGCAACATGCACCACAAGACGCAGACGCCACGCATGCGAAGACCTCCAGAGCGAGCGGAGGGCCTTCACAAGCGCTGCGCTCCGCTGTCCAGTTCAACGGCGGGCGGCGATGTGAACGAGAGCGAGAATCCGCTGCGGCGGAGGTTGACGTCGCGATTTTTGACGCCGCGGCTCGCGAGAGAGGCCCTCGACTACGCCGTGGCGGCCCACGACTCCTGCGCCGAGGGGCGCTCCATCCAGCGAGAGAGGCGCTCGACGGCGTCGACGGCCTCGCGGGCGCGGAGGGTCCCCTCGTCGTTCTCGCCTGCGCTCCAGAGGTCCATCATCTTCGAGAGGCTGCGCTGCGCGTCGCCGACGAGCCGCACGATCTGGGCGCGCGCCAGCTCGCGCTCCAGCGCTCCGCCCGGCGTGGCCCACGGAGACATCGGGTCATCGCGATAGCCCTCGGGGTCACCCGTCACCGTCGCGGGCGCGCGGGCTCCATCCGCTCCGTCCGCGAGGTCGAAGGGGCACTCTCCCTCGTCGGCGGAGGCCTCGGGGGCGGGCTTCGCGACCTTGGGGCGCACGGTCTTCGACTCGCCCGACTTCACGGCGGCCATGGCGCGGCGCTGCTCCTCTTGCGGCATGCGCGTGAGGGCGAGGAGCTCGCGCTTGTTGTTGCTCACGGGCGTCTCCCGCGCGACGGCGCGCACGTCCTCGGGGAGCTCGCCGATGCGGAGTTCCTCACGGACGGCGGCCTTCGCGCGGCCCGTCTTCTTCGAGGTGTCGTCGACGAAGACCGCGAGGGGCGCCTCGAGGGGCTTCACCTTCTTGCTCTTCTTCTTGCCGTCATCGACGAGCGCGGGCGGCGGGGGCTGCATCTGCTCCCAGAGCGTGCGGCGCAGCGCGATGTGCTCCGCGCGCTCGAGCACGGTGAGCTCGCGTCGGCAGAGGTTCTCGTCGACCTCGGCGAGGCGCGCGCGGGGGCTGTCGAAGTCCTCGACCAGCGCGGGGATGCGCGTCCACCCGAGGCTCCTGCACGCCTCGAGGCGGTGCAGCCCGCAGACGAGGGTGTGCGCCCTGTCGACGATGATGGGCTGCAAGAGGCCCGCGCTGGCGATCGACTCGCGGAGCGCGTCGAGGTCGCCGAGCCCGCGGAGCCGCGCCTCGGGGATGCGCACCTCCGCGATCGAGAGGTTCATGACTGTGGGGGTGGTCTCCATCGCGTGCGACTGTGCCGCGAAGCGCGCCCGGCACGCGACTTTCCGACGAAGCCCGGGAGCCCTCCGCGGAGGCGTCGGCGCGCGGGAAAGTGGCGCCCCGAATGCAACTTTTCAAGGCATTTACCGCTCACGCTGGAACCCGCCTTGCCCTTAGCCTGAGCGAGCTAGAAGGGAGACTTTTTTCATGAGTCGATTGAGGGCCTTCGCCGTGGTCGCGGCGCTGGTCGCGTTCACCGCCTGCGACGGAACATCCGTCGTCGGAGGGATCGCGCCGCCTGACGCCACACTCCTCGACACGCCCGACGCGGCAGACGCCGGTCTGGTGTGTCCATCTCCGCTGGCGGCGTGCGGCGGTCGATGTACCGACCCCCGCACCGACCGCGAGAACTGCGGGGCGTGCGGGCGCTTCTGCGGCGCAGCGAACGTCTGCCAGAACGGCGCGTGCGTGCCCGACTGCACCGCGGGCGAGACGCTCTGCATGAGCGCGGCGACGAGTGACGCGGGCGCGGCGCTGCGCTGCGTGTCGCTCCAGACGAGCCGCGAGAACTGCGGCGCGTGCGGAAACGCGTGCGGACGCGATCAGGTCTGCACCGGCGGCGCGTGCACCTTCATGTGCACGGGGACCACCACCGAGTGCATGGGCGCGGCGGACATGGACGCGGGCACCTCGGGCCGCTACTGCGCCGAGCTCCAGACCGACCGGCTCAACTGCGGCGCGTGCGGAAACACCTGCCAGGAAGGCTACACCTGCCAGGACGGCCGCTGCCGCGTGCGCTGCGGCGAGCTCCAGGTGCGGTGCCCCGCGCCCGACGCCGACGCCGGGCCCACGGGCGGCGGCGAGACGTGCATCGACACCAGCAACGACCTTTCGAACTGCGGATCGTGCGGAAACGTCTGCCCCACGGGGCAGTTCTGCGTCCGCGGGATGTGCCAGACGACCTGCGGCTCGGGCATCACCAACTGCATGGGCGTGTGCCGCGACCTCACGAGCGATCGCCTCGGCTGCGGCGCGTGCGGAAACGTGTGCGGCTCGGGCGAGGTCTGCGCCGCGGGCCGCTGCGTCGTGTCGTGCGGCGGAGGTCTCACCGCGTGTGAATCCGTCTGCCGTGACCTCACGAGCGACAACAACAACTGCGGCGCCTGCGGGACCCGCTGCGCCCCCGGTCAGGTGTGCTCTCGCGGCATGTGCCAGACCACGTGCAGCACCGGGCTCACCGACTGCTCGGGCACGTGCCGCGACACCACGAGCGACAACAACAACTGCGGCCGCTGCGGCGCCGTCTGCCTCGCGGGCCAGCTCTGCTCGATGGGCATGTGCACCGTCTCGTGCGGGTCGGGCACCACCAACTGCACCGGCACCTGCCGCGACCTCGCCACCGACAACGCCAACTGCGGCACCTGCGGACGCGCGTGCCCCTCGGGCCAGGTCTGCTCCACGGGGACCTGTCAGGTCTCGTGCCTCGTGGGCCTCACCAACTGCTCGGGCTCGTGCCGCGACACCGACACCGACCTCAACAACTGCGGCACCTGCGGGACGCGCTGCGCGCCCGGCCAGGTCTGCTCCGCGGGCCGGTGTCAGGTCTCGTGCACCGTCGGGACGACCGTGTGCTCGGGCACGTGCCGCGACCTCCAGACCGACAACAACCACTGCGGCTCGTGCGGCGCCGCGTGCCCCGCGGGCCAGCTCTGCTCCCGCGGAGCGTGCACCGTCTCGTGCGGATCGGGCCTCGTGAACTGCTCGGGCTCGTGCCGCGACCTCGACACCGACCTCAACAACTGCGGCATGTGCGGCGTCGCGTGTCCGTCGGGCCAGGTGTGCTCGGCGGGCGCCTGCCAGGTCTCGTGCGGCGCAGGGACGACCAACTGCACCGGCGTCTGCCGCGAGCTCGCGACCGACGTCAACAACTGCGGCGCGTGCGGCAACGCGTGCCCCTCGGGCCCCGTCTGCTCCCGCGGGACGTGCACCGTCTCGTGCCTCACGGGGCTCAGCAACTGCACGGGCGTGTGCCGCGACCTCACCACCGACGTGAACAACTGCGGCGCGTGCGGGATGTCGTGCGAAGCCGGTCAGGTGTGCTCTCGCAGCGCGTGCACGGTCTCGTGCGGCTCGGGCCTCACCAACTGCACGGGCACCTGCCGCGACCTCCAGACCGACCGCCTCAACTGCGGCGTGTGCGGAACGGCCTGTCCCTCGGGTCAGGTCTGCACCGCGGGCCGCTGCGTCACGTCGTGCCCCGCGGGTCAGGTCGACTGCTCGGGCACCTGCCACGACCTCAACGTCGAGCGCCTCAACTGCGGCGCCTGCGGCGTCGTCTGCGCGAGCGGACAGGTGTGCTCCGCGGGCGCGTGCACCGTGACCTGCGTCTCGGGCACCACCAACTGCACCGGCGTGTGCCGCGATCTCACCACCGACAACAACAACTGCGGCGCCTGCGGGCGCGTGTGTCCGTCGGGCCAGGTCTGCTCGGGGAGCTCGTGCGCAGTGTCGTGCCTCGCGGGCACCACCGACTGCTCGGGCGCGTGCCGCGACCTCACGAGCGACAACAACAACTGCGGCGCCTGCGGGCGCAGCTGCGCGTCGGGTCAGGTCTGCTCGTCGGGGACCTGCGCGGTCTCGTGCGGCGCGGGGACCTCCAACTGCTCGGGCGTCTGCCGTGACCTCACGACGGACAACAACAACTGCGGCGCCTGCGCGCGCGCCTGCGCCTCGGGCCAGGTGTGCTCCACGGGCACCTGCCAGGTCTCGTGCGGCGGCGGAACGACCGACTGCTCGGGCGTGTGCCGCGACCTCTCGACCGACACGGGCAACTGCG
This sequence comes from Myxococcota bacterium, assembly GCA_052035985.1. Classification (GTDB taxonomy): domain Bacteria; phylum Myxococcota_A; class Polyangia; order Polyangiales; genus CAISKJ01. Next base: position 22,670 of record JBPOHC010000393.1, read on the forward strand.
GCACCTGCGGCAACGTGTGCCCCTCGGGCACCGTGTGTTCGAGCGGAACCTGCACGGTCTCGTGCCTCGCGGGCCTCACCAACTGCTCGGGGACGTGCCGCGACCTCACCACCGACCTCTCGCACTGCGGCGCGTGCGGACGCGCGTGCGCCTCGGGGCAGGTGTGCTCCGGCGGGATGTGTCGCGTCTCGTGCCTCTCGGGTACGACCAACTGCTCGGGCGCGTGCCGCGACCTCACCACCGACCGCCTGAACTGCGGCGGCTGCGACAACGTCTGCCCCTCGGGACAGATCTGCACGTCGAGCCGCTGCGTCGTCTCGTGCGTCTCGGGGACGACCCTCTGCGGCGCGACCTGCCGCGACCTGAACACCGACAACGCGAACTGCGGCGCCTGCGGCGTCGTGTGTCCGTCGGGCCAGGTGTGCTCCGCGGGCGCGTGCGCCGTGTCGTGCCTCTCGGGTACGACCAACTGCTCGGGGACGTGCCGCGACCTCACCACCGACAACGCGAACTGCGGCGCTTGCGGCCGCGCGTGCGCGAGCGGACAGGTGTGCTCGGGGAGTTCCTGCGCGGTGTCGTGTCTCTCGGGTACGACGAACTGCTCGGGCGTCTGCCGCGACCTCGAGACCGACAACAACAACTGCGGCGCGTGCGGGCGCGGCTGCGCGAGCGGTCAGGTGTGCTCCGCGGGCGTGTGCGCGGTCTCCTGCGGCGCAGGGACGACCAACTGCTCGGGCGTCTGCCGTGACCTCACCACCGACAACGGCAACTGCGGCCGTTGCGGCACGACGTGTCCCTCGGGTCAGGTGTGCTCCGGCAGCGCATGCACGGTCTCGTGCGGCGCGGGGACGACCAACTGCTCGGGCGTCTGCCGCGAGCTCGCGACCGACGTGGCCAACTGCGGCGCGTGCGGCAACGTGTGCCCCTCGGGCACCGTCTGCTCCCGCGGGACGTGCACCGTGTCGTGCCTCACGGGCCTCACCAACTGCACGGGCATCTGCCGCGACCTCACGAGCGACAACAACAACTGCGGCGCGTGCGGAATGGCCTGCGCCTCGGGTCAGGTCTGCTCTCGCAGCGCGTGCACGGTCTCGTGCGGCTCGGGCCTCACCAACTGCACCGGCACCTGCCGCGACCTCACCACCGATCGCCTCAACTGCGGCGCGTGCGGGATGGCCTGCCTCTCGGGTCAGGTCTGCACCGGGAGCCGCTGCGTCACGTCGTGCCTCGCGGGTCAGACCGACTGCTCGGGCAC